>JAZOAL010000086.1:0-7396 GCA_045595425.1 Eubacteriales bacterium | reverse complement strand
CCTTCACGCGGCGTCGCTGGGTCAGGCTTTCGCCCATTGCCCAATATTCCCCACTGCTGCCTCCCGTAGGAGTCTGGACCGTATCTCAGTTCCAATGTGGCCGTTCAACCTCTCAGTCCGGCTACTGATCGTCGACTTGGTAAGCCGTTGCCTCACCAACTATCTAATCAGACGCGAGCCCATCTTCGTACGATAAATCTTTGATATCCCAACCATGCGGCAAGAATATATTATGCGGTATTAGCGGCCGTTTCCAGCCGTTGTCCCCCATACGAAGGCAGGTTGCTCACGCGTTACTCACCCGTCCGCCACTAAGTCATAAAAAACTTTGACCGAAGTCTCCGTCTTAAATGCTTCGTTCGACTTGAATGTGTTATGCACGCCGCCAGCGTTAATCCTGAGCCAGGATCAAACTCTCTAAAAAATTGTATCTCAAGCGTCTCCGCTTAAAACCTTTTCTTAGAGCTAATCTGCTCGTTTACTTTTGTTTGAGTAGTATTCTCAAGAATTGCGAGATTCGTCTTTGCACAATACTTATGCTTTGTACTTCATCTCTTGTTGTTCAATTTTCAATGACCGATTGCTTGTCCTCTCTCCGCAGCCAAGGCTCTTGCCCCGACCACCGTTTTGCGGACAGCTTGACTATTATATCACACTCATTTCGCTTTGTCAATACCTTTTTTCAAATTTCTTCAAAAATTTTTCGACTCGGCTTCATGTGACTGCCGCCTCTTTTTGACAGCTTGACTATTATACTACTTTTGTTTCGTTTTGTCAAGCATTTTTTATTGATTTTTTCATTTTTTAGCTCTACAGCAAAACCTCACAAAAATTCTTGGTTTTTTTGTACATTATGTATAAAACTCATCAAGTCCCACGCGGCACAAATTCCTTGCAAATCATAGACGCGCAAGCAAAAAGGGATCGCCATAAAATGACGATCCCTTATCTGTTTCACAGCTTATTATCAGCCGAGCTTACCCTGGTTAACCTTAACACCGGGGCCCATTGTGGATGCAAGGACGCAGCTCTTGATATACTGACCCTTTGCAGCAGCGGGCTTAGCCTTGATAATAGCACCGAGAAGTGTGACGAAGTATTCCTGGATCTTCTCTGCACCGAAGGATGCCTTACCGATGGGGCAGTGGATGATGTTTGTCTTATCAAGACGGTATTCAATCTTACCTGCCTTAGCTTCTCTAACAGCACGTCCAACATCGGGAGTTACAGTACCCGCCTTGGGGTTAGGCATAAGGCCCTTAGGACCGAGCACCTTACCGAGACGACCTACAAGACCCATCATGTCAGGGCTTGCGATAACCACGTCGAAATCGAACCAGTTTTCCTTTGTGATCTTTTCAACATACTCTTCCGCACCAACATAGTCTGCGCCTGCTTCCTTTGCGGCATTTACCTTGTCGTCACCCTTTGTGATAACGAGGGTCTTTACAGTCTTACCTGTACCGTTGGGAAGAACGATCGCGCCACGAACCTGCTGGTCTGCATGACGGGAGTCAACACCGAGACGAACGTGAACTTCGATCGTCTCGTCGAACTTAGCCTTAGAAGTCTGGCACACAAGTGCAACAGCCTCATTCGGATCGTAAAGCTTAGATTTTTCGATGAGCTTAACGCTCTCTGCGTATTTCTTTCCTACTTTTGCCATTTTCACGTACCTCCCTTATTATTCCTCAACAGTGATACCCATGCTGCGGGCTGTACCTGCAACCATGCTCATTGCTGCCTCGAGAGAAGCTGCATTGAGGTCGGGCATCTTTGTTTCAGCGATCTTCTTAAGTTGCTCCTTTGTGAGCTGAGCAACCTTTGTCTTATTGGGGGTTGCGGAAGCTGTCTCGATACCGCAAGCCTTCTTAATAAGAACGGGCGCAGGGGGAGTCTTTGTGATGAAGGAGAAGGAACGGTCAGCATAAACTGTGATAACTACAGGGATAATAAGACCGATATCCTTCTTTGTTCTTTCGTTGAACTCCTTAGTGAATACGGGGATTGCAACGCCGTACTGACCGAGAGCGGGACCTACCGGAGGCTGAGGGGTAGCCTTACCTGCCGGCAGCTGTAACTTAATATAACCAAGTATCTTCTTTGCCATGATAATTACCTCCAAATGTGGTACTCTACGGGAGAATTAAGAATTTTTCTCCCTCCCACTTATTTGAGCCAAAGCTCTTTGCCGTTTTACACCGGCTGCCCTTAGCGAGCGATCTTGACCATATTTGCGTCAAGCTCAACGGGCATATCGCGGCGACCTCTCTTGACGAGAACCGTCACCTTCTTATTGTCCTCGGAAATGGACTGTACAACACCGTTATAGCCTTCAAACAGACCGCTTGCAACGATAACCTCGTCGCCCTCCTTAAAGGAAAGTCTTTCGGTGCGCTTTTCTTCAATGTTAAGCGCCTCAACTTCTGCATCTGTAAGAGGTGTGGGTCTTGATCCGGGTCCGACGAAGCCGGTAACACCCGTGATATTACGAACAGCATGCCAACTCTCCTCGGTCATTGTCATCTTTACCAGAACATAGCTGGGAAAAATCTTAACCTCGGTGATCTTTTCGGCATCGCCGTCCTTTTCAACTATGGTTTCAACGGGAATTCTGATATCATATATCAGATGTCCCATTCCGCGGTTTTCAATAATCTTTTCAAGGTTAGCTTTAACCTTGTTTTCGTAGCCTGCGTAGGTGTGCGCCACATACCATCTCGGGCCAACGTTCATTTCATTGATATCGCTCATTTCTTTATCCTCAGATAAGCTTTCCGAGCCCTACTATACCCTTGTTGAAGAGCAGGTCAAGTGCAGCAATCACGATAACACATACTATCATAATCACAAGAACAACTATTGTATTCTTCTTGACAGTCTTCGCCGGAGTCCAGACGATCTTCTTGCACTCGCTTCTGACTTCGCGGAAGAACTTTGCTACCTTTTCCTTATTCTTGATGCAGTAAACTGCAGCAGCAATAACGATAACGGCAACGATTGCGATGCTTACGATTGTTCCTGTTGAAATTCCGCTCTCATCCTCTTCAGCACCGGCACTTTCGTCGGAAGTCTCGGTTGTATCGGCAGCACTGTCTTCACCGGCAGCCGCTGTGTCTTCTGCTGTATCTGCGAGCGTACCGGCAGTTGTATCTGCCGTATCCTCTGCTGTCTCAACAGTTGTATCTGCAGCGGTGTCCGCTGTGGACTCCATTTCAGCCGCCGTATCCTCGGCAGCAAAAGCCATGGGCATAGCACAAATCACCAGCGCGATCGTCAGGAGAGTTACAAGGGCAACTTTGATAAAATTCTTTGCAGCCATTTTATTCTCCCTCCGCTTACTTGGATTCTTTGTGAAGAGTGTGCTTGCGGCAGAAGCGGCAGAACTTGTTCATTTCAAGTCTGTCAGGATCATTCTTCTTGTTTTTCTTTGTGTCGTAATTTCTCTGCTTGCACTCAGAGCAAACGAGAGTAATCTTAACTCTTGCATCATTAGCCATGTTTTCGGCACCTCCCAATTAAATTTTATTTTCGTTCAAAGAACGAAGTGTACCTCCCTCCGGCGGAGCGGACAAGCTTCCGTTATCGGATTGGCGCTGCATGTCCATGCACAAGGCACAACAAAAAAGCCCTCGCACAGAGGTAGAACCATTTTACCACTCTTTTTCAGATCTGTCAAGTGTTTTTTTATTTTTTTCCGTTTTTTTTGTTAATTTTTCTCGTTTGGCGGAAAAATGTATAAGAAATCCGCTTTTCGGATACACTTTTAGCGTAACAAAAAAGCCGTATAAACGGCAGGAGGAAAAGGATTTGAAAAAGTTTCTTATAAATAACAATAAAATTTTCGTTTTTGTTCTCTGCATCATTTTGGCGGCATCGCTGCTTTGCAGCGCAGCCTATGCCATGGGGCTTCCCGAAGCAAATGGCAGGAGCGGCAGAGCAGGAATGGAGAACAACACTCCCGAAAACGGAGTGGTTAACGATATGACGCCGGGTGACGGCAATCTTGGTGACACCGACGGTGACGGCATTGTTGAAGACGACGGTAACGGCGGCGGGCTCGCAAGCGACATCGGTGACATGGGAAGCGAGATCATCAGCGATGTCGGCGATATGGGAAGCGACATCATAAGTGACGTTGAAGACGGCGTTGGAATCAACAACGGTGCATCCGACACATCCCGCGGCACAGGTACCGACAGCACCCCCGGCGGAGAAGATTCGGGGATGGCAGACGATCTAAGCGACGGCGGCTCAAACATCGTCGGAATCGTGATAGCGGTAATAATCGCCATCGCGGTGATACTCCTCATTATCGCTCTTATTCCCAAAAACAAAAACAAAAACTGAAAAAGCTTATCGGTTCACCACAAGCGGTGCTCCAAATTGAAATGGCGGTTTTACACCGCCATTTTCTTTTTCGGACCTAATCAAAAGGCAACCTCTAAAAACTCAAATTTAGAATGATAAAAAATAATTTGTCGGGCTGTGAATGCGTACCCCATTTGTCATTCTGAACGAAACGAAGTGAAGTGAAAAATCTCATAGGCAGCAAGTAACTTTTTGTCTATGAGATCCTTCGCGATGCTCAGGATGACAATAAGGGATCGTCAGCTTTGTTTTCTACTGTTAAGTCAATCGTGATTTAACGTAGAAAAAATTCCGAACAGTTCAGTACTGTCATCCTGAGCCTTGGCGAAGGATCTCATAGGGTATTAACTAACTATTCGCTAAATTATTGTTTGAACATAAAATCCCAGGATTCCTTTTCATTAAAAGTTTTTGGGATTCTAAAGACCTTTTATGGGAAAGGTCTTTAGCGGGGCAAAGGGCGGTGCCCCATGCTTATAAATTATTGTTTAGTATTAAAATTTGAGTTTTTAGAGGTTACCAAAAGTTTTGGTTGAGCTTTTGGGGAGGGTCGATCAAAACCTTCGGATATTAGCGGCTTCTCACCTTCAAATTATTATCGAATAAATTTCAAAGCCCTCAAGGCATCATCTGTCGCAAGCTTCCGAAGCTCCGCAGTCCTTGAAGAAACCTTCTCGCAAAGTTTTTCACGCGCGCCTATAAGAGTTGCGGCGGCATCCGCCAATTCCGTTTTGCTCACATTGCCAGCGTCAAAAGTACCGAATTGATGGGCATAATCGAGAAAAGCCTCAACCTTGGGGTCATAGGAGAGTCCTATAGCGGGCACGCCTGCCGCGCTTGCATAAATAAGCATATGAAGTCTCATGCCGATAACGAACGTCATATCCGAAACCAGCGCAACGACCTCGCTTGCCGCAAGTCCTCTTAGTATCGGACACTTTTTCCCCGTCCGCTCTTCGACCAACGCCTTCACCTCAAAACAGATCTGATCGTCATGGGAACGCTGAACGGGAATAAACACAGGGGTTTTGCCGAGCCGTTCACTTATTTCCGCAATTGCATCTGCTATGCCCTGCTTAAAGGCTTCGCGATCTGCCGCACCGCTTGACGAACGCAGACTTTGCCATTCACGCAGTGAAACAGCAAAGCATTCTGCAGGATCTGCGATCTCGGCGTTTTCAAAGATAAATTTCTTTCTCGCATTGCTTGCAGCCCTCAAGGTCAGAGCGGGATCAGATGTTACGCGGATCTTTTCGAGGATAGCTTCATTGAGTCCGATTTCCCGCAAAAATTCATAGGAGGAGGGTTCGCGCAAACTTATTTCATCAACCTGTGCCAATATTTTTTTTACCTTTTCGTGGCTTCTCTCGCCGTAAAGAGGGCCTATACCGTTTGCATAAACCATTACAGGCAGCCCCAAAAGCTTTGCCAGCCTGATAACCTGAACATAATATTCGAGAGATTTTGCGCTTGTGTTGTTTTGGAACAGTGAACCGCCCCCGCTGATCAGAAGCTTTGCATGCCTCATTTCTCTCACAACGGCAAATATATTAAATCTTCCGACGCATTTAACGCCGTACTTTCGGCTCATTTTCGTCGGATTGCGGGTAAATGCCGTGACCCTTACATCGGGAAAACAAGTCCGCAAATTGCTTATTATCGAAAGCAGAAGCGAATCATCGCCCATATTGCCGAAGCCATAGTACCCCGAAAAAACAATATCGCTGTATTTTTTATAATTATAAGGATAGAGAGATTTATAAACCTCCATGCAGTCACGCGCCATCCTCGCCGCAGAATAATTTTCCTCAATGATGCGGCGGTTCTGCTCGCCGATCTCGTCGATCTCAGCCTCGGAAAGTGAGAGCAGGCGGAAAAGATCGCGCAAAAGAAGCTCTTCGCTTGAGCTCTCGCAGCCGCGGCAGCAGAAATTTGTTGCAACCGCAACATCCATATTTTCCTCGCCCAGCAAACCGATATATCCCTCATTGCCTGCTATAACAACGGGCTTAGAAGCACTCATAGCCTCCAGCACCGCTCTTGAAACGCCGACAAAAACATCACCGAGAGCAATCAGCTTGTTTATATCCGTTCTCGCTCCCGTCATGCGGACGAACTCACTTCCCATATCCGAATTTGCCTTATCCGCAAGGCTCTTAACATATTCAAAATCATCTCCGCCGCCAACGATAACTATCTGAAGATCGGGAAATTTCTCCTTCAGGCGGGTCGCCGCCGATGCAAGCATGCGCGCAACGCCGCTTCTGTCGGCATCCATGCGGCTGACATAAACGATGGTTGTTCTTTTTTCGGGGAGTCCAAGCTCTTTTGCCACATCCCAGCAGTCGGTATCCTTTGAAAACTTCCTCATATCAACGCCGTTTATCGTCACCGAAATATTATCGGCAAAAACGCCGTAGTTATCGATAACATACTGCTTGATATCCTCACTGACGGCAATGGTCTTTTCACCCCAATCGGATATCCTCTTCCAAATGGCATTAACATCAAATACCCAGTGCGCCGAGCATACAAAGCGGAAATGCAAACGTCGATGGAGAAGTCCGCATATAAATGCGGGTATTCTCGCATGGGCATGGACGATATCAAATTTTTCTTTTTTTATCAGCTTTTTCAGCCCGAAATAGCTCTTCACAACAGAAAAAGGATTCTTTGTGTGAAGGGGCAGAGTAACATGGCGTATTCCGCATTTCTCAAGCTCTTTTACATATACACCTCCATTGGATGCAACCGTTATCTCCGCTCCCATATCCGCAAGAGCTCGCGAAAGCTCCAGCACATGAGTCTCCGCACCGCCAATGTCGAGCCCCATCAGCGTCATAAGAATTTTCATATATCCTTCCTTTTATTTATAAGAGCACACCAAGGCGCGCCCAATATTTTGTGTTTCATCACTATCATTTTTAAGACTCTTGAGATATGCAATCGACTTTGCAGCAGAGTCCTCAAAGCATTTTCACAGCAAAGCACATCTTGCCGTAACCTTTCATTTTATCTTACCACA
>JAZOAL010000085.1:0-5645 GCA_045595425.1 Eubacteriales bacterium | reverse complement strand
CCAAAAGCAAGCAGAACTCCAAAACACCTGCGCCTGAATCGCGCGCCGCTTTTGCAGTCTTCACTCGGGGCTTCGCCCCTCCTTCCCCCTGCAAAAGCATCTAACAAAACTCGTTACTTTTATTTTTACTTTTTTTAGTCTCACATCATTGACAAAACTACATTATAGTATTACAAAAACATTTCATTTTCGACAAGTAAATTTTCAAAAGTAATTTACAATGTGCAGCTTACTTTGAGAAATTACTCGTAAAAAAAGAACCAAATAGAATTAAATACTTGAAAAATCAGTTTGTGTGTGATATAATATCCGCAGAAAGTCTTGCCCTGCAAGCCTTTGGGTTTCGCACTGTGCTCGCTGCTGTGAGCCTGCGGTATTGAAGGCTTTGCAAAATGCCCATGCGAGCAAGCATTTTTGCTTTATGATTTAATATAATGATTTCAGAAAGGAAAGGACAAAAAATGCTTCAACTAAAGAATATTTACTACGTTGTTGACGACAACGGCACGGAAAAAGAAATAATAAAAGATGTTAGTTTCGATATAAATGAGCGATTTGTAGCGATAACGGGGCCGAACGGTGGCGGCAAATCCACTCTTGCAAAGATAATTGCGGGTATTTACAAACCAACCTCAGGCAGAATAATTCTTGACGGAGAGGATATAACAGAGCTTTCGATAACAGAGCGCGCCAAAAGGGGTATAAGCTTTGCTTTTCAACAGCCCGTGCGCTTTAAGGGCTTGACCGTCAAGGATCTGATAACCCTTGCCGCAGGCAAAGAAATAAGCGTTGCCGAGGCTTGTGGGTATCTTTCCGAGGTGGGGCTTTGCGCGAGAGATTATATAGATAGGGAAGTGAATGCCAGTCTTTCGGGCGGCGAGCTTAAAAGGATCGAGATCGCCATGATCATTGCGCGCGGCACAAAGATATCTGTTTTTGATGAGCCCGAGGCAGGTATTGACCTTTGGAGCTTCAATAATCTCATCAATGTTTTTGAGAAGATGCACGATAATATAAACGGTTCCATCATGATCATTTCTCACCAGGAGCGAATCCTCAATATTGCGGATAAGATCATCGTCATTGCCGGCGGTAAGCTGGATAAGGTGGGAACCAAAGAGGAAATTCTACCCGATATGATGACTGCTTCGGGAGCCTGCAAGGTGCTCACCGATAAGGCTGTTTAAGGAGGGAAGGACATGGATCTGATACAGAAAAATTTGCTTCAGAATATTGCGGGGATCAATGCTATTCCCGAAGGTGCATATAATATCCGCGCAAACGGCGCGCTTAGCTCCAGAAATACCACTGAAAACATCGATATTGTCACTAAAAAGGACAAATCCGGTATCGATATTTTCATAAAAAGCGGAACTAAGGGCGAAAAAGTCCATATTCCCGTTATAATAAGTGAAACGGGTCTTGACGACCTTGTTTATAATGATTTTCATATCGGTGAGGATTGCGATGTTACTATAGTTGCGGGCTGCGGAATTCATAATTGCGGCTCGGAAAAATCAAGCCATGACGGTATTCACAGCTTTTTCGTGGGCAAAAACTCCAAGCTGAAATACATTGAAAAGCATTATGGCGAGGGCGGCAAGGAAGAGGCAGGCGGTGAGAACGTCATGAATCCCACCACTATCATAAATCTTTCCGAGGGAAGCAGCATGGAGATGGAGACTACCCAGATAAAAGGTATCGATTTCACCAACCGTATTACAAATGCCCGTCTTGAGAAGGATGCAACTCTGATAATTCATGAAAAGCTGATGACTCACGGCGCACAGTATGCGAGAACCGAATTTAAGGTCGATCTTGACGGCGAGGATTCCAGCACAAATGTTGTTTCGAGAAGCGTTGCAAAGGATACATCTCACCAAATATTTATTTCCAAGATAAACGGAAATAACAAGTGCGCAGGTCATACCGAATGTGATGCTATCATTATGGATAACGCAAGCGTGAGTGCGATCCCCGAGATCATGGCGAACAGCACGGAGGCAAGCCTTATACATGAGGCGGCAATCGGCAAGATCGCAGGCGAACAGCTCATAAAGCTGATGACTCTCGGACTTACCGAAGAGGAAGCCGAAGAGCAGATCGTAAACGGTTTTCTTAAATAAAACGATAGCGGCCGAATAAAGGCAACAAATAATCCCATCAAAATTTTTGATGGGATTATTTGTTGCCTTACCTTAAGCAGAGCTATGAAAAAACGGTCATACAAGGCTGACACATAATTTATAAATGTCAATATTTTTTAGAAAAAGCTGATTCTGAGGTTAATTTTTATTGACAAAGAGTTTTTGGAATGATATAATAATCTAATAACCATAAAAGGGGGTGAGCGCATCGATCAGGAAAAGAAAAAAGATATCCTTGATGATTTTTGGGATATCGATAAGCTTTTGCCGCAAAAGAAAACGCTGGCGGTTTTCCGCGCTCATACCTATGATACAAATCCTGTTGAGATTATTTTTACCGCTAAGGAAAGCACTTCATATGACAAGCTGACCACCATTGAAATGCGACCTGGCGATCCGGCACAAAGCAAACTGACCTTTGCGCCCCATACGGAAAAGGATCCCGAGCCGGATGATGAGTATACACCCGAAAATCCCTTCATAAAAAAGGTAAAAATATTCAAAAGAAATGATTTTTGCTATTATTCCGCTTTTTATGAGGACGGTATGAGGTATCTCGACATAGGCGGAAGCGAATGCCCCGAGCCATCGTTTTTTTCATGGGTTCCCCAGTATTCACAGCTTGATATAGAGCAGCTGGAGTTCTATTTTTATATGCGAAGCGAGCTTCAGCAAGGGCGAATGATAAATGCGTCATACAGCTATGTTCTTTTATATATTTTCGAGCTTATCAATGTTGAGCCGAAGAAAGAGTACGCTCTCTCGCAGCTTTCGTTTGTGTGGCGGAGTTATCGCGCAAAATACCCAAAGCTTGATCCCCTTATGAAAGAGTGGATAACCGATTACTGCTTCATAAATCATCTTGCACCGAGTGCTGATGAGCTGGGGGAGGCATTTAATACGGCGCTTGAATCTGCCGCTGTCAAGGAACTGTTTATATGTGCCCATAAGAGTGAAGAGGATATTTTTCTCGGTGAAGACCTTGCAAGGGCATTGCTTGAGCTTTGCACAAACTATGACTGGCGCAAGAGTAAATTTGCCACAAGCGAAAATATTCCGCTGTATGAAAAGCATGTCATCGGTGCTTTAAGAGCTGTTCTTGCTGCCTTTCGCGGTAAACAGGGAATCTTTGTCGGTTCGGGTGAGCTGAAACGAGATGCTTTTTCGGGGGCGTTATGTACACCGTCGGTAAAATGCCGTATAGAGGTTCGTTATTGTTCGATTGCAAGATCTCATGAGATGCGTTTTCTTATTACCGATGTAATAAAGCATATTGAAAACCGGATTCGCGCATATATCGGCGTAAAATCAAGGCTCACGATATATTCACTGCCCGTTGATGTTCGAAAGTGCATTGATGAATACATGGATAATAATCTTCCCGGGAAGCGGGCCCCAAAAAAAGAAGAGCATCATGAATATGATCGGTTATATGATGTTCCGAAACGCGAATTTTCTCTTGAGAATGCAAAGCTCATAGAGGAAGAGTCGTGGAAAACCACGCAGATCCTTGTGGAAGCTTTTGAAGAGGATATTACCGAAGACTCGGTAACAGATAAGACCGCTGCTGATCATCTTGCGATATCGGATAATTATTCTGAAAGCATCAGCGATGAGGAAAGATTGTTTGCTGCCCTCTCTCCATATATGGATTTTATCTTGGCTGCTCTTAACAAAAATTTGGAGAAACAGGCAGAGATATCAAGAGAAAAGGGAAGAATGACAGATGCTCTTGCAGATGAGATAAATGAAATTTCAGCCGATGTATTCGGCGATATAATTCTCCAAAAAGACGGAAATATTTATACCGTTATTGAAGACTATGCGGAGGTGTTTGAAAATGCCGGAAATAAATAATACACAGAATATTCCGAAGAGAATATTGTCCTCACTCCTTGCATCGGTTTCGGCGGGAGTTGTTCCGAGAAGCGGTGCGCCTTATATTGCTATTGGCAGGGAGGACGAGATAGCAGCTCTGCTTTCCGATCTTGAGTCGACTGCCGAAGGATGCGGAAGCATGAGGTTCCTTATCGGCAGATACGGAAGCGGAAAAAGCTTTCTTATGCAGCTTATCCGCGGCTATGCAATGGAGAGAGATTTTATAACGGCGGATGCGGATCTGTCTCCTGAAAGAAGACTTTACGGAAGCGGCGGAAGCGGTATAGCAACATATCGTGAGCTTATAAAGAATATGGCATCTAAATCTTCTCCGGACGGCGGTGCCCTGCAAAGGATAATCGCCCGATGGATCGATGGCTTGAGTTCAGAGCTGGCTCTTTCAGGTATTGACGCTTCGGGCAGTGCTTTTTCGGCTGAACTCGGCAAAAGGATATATGAGGTTCTTCGTGATATGGAGGATCTTGTAGGGGGATTTGACTTTGCTCATGTTATGAGCGAATATTATAAAGCCTACAGCTCAGGCGACGATGAAAAGAAGAGTGCTTGCCTGCGTTGGCTTCGCGGCGAATTCGCAACCAAAACAGAGGCAAGAAATGCTCTCGGATTTTCGGTTTCCGTGATAATAGATGATGAAAACTGGTATGATTTTATCAAGATTTGGGCATCCCTCGTTCGCAGGATCGGCTATCGCGGTCTTGTTATATTCATTGACGAATGTGTGAATCTTTACAAGATAACCCACCGTGTTTCAAGAGAGAACAATTACGAAAAGATCCTCTCTATGTTCAATGATACCTTGCAGGGCAGAGCAGAGGGACTTGATATCATCCTTGGAGGAACTCCCCAGTTCCTTGAAGATACAAGAAGGGGACTCTTCAGCTATGAGGCACTTCGCAGTCGTCTCTGTGACAGCCGCTTTGCCCTCGGCGGTTATAAAAATCTGATAGGGCCGGTTATCAGACTTCGCCGTCTCACCGATGAAGAGCTTTTCGCTCTTCTCGGCAGAGTTACAAAGCTTTACGCGCGGAATTATAATTGGCAGCCGCGCATAAGCGAGGAAGAAATGCAAAAGTTTCTCGGCATTTGTCTTGATAAAGCAGGCGCAGATTCAATGATAACTCCCCGTGAGATGCTCCGCGACTATATGACGGTGCTCAATATCCTTATGCAGAATGAGAATGCCACCTTTGCTGACATCGTCGGAAGCGGCGTTGTCGCTTTAAATCATGAGGAAAGTGAAGCTGATTCTGCAAAAACCGAAAATTCAATGTCATCTAAGGCATTTGATCCCGATGATATCGTATTCTGAAATAAATTTTCAAATTCCTATTGCTTTTAGAGAAGCTTTGTGGTAAAATATTAAAGTCGGTAGGAAGTATGTTTCCGCAGTTCAGCCGTACAGAGCGAGCGACCGCCTCCTAAGGTTATAATCTATCGCTTGCCTTTGACAAAAAGGCAAGCGGTAGTATTGATAAAATTTCATACACGTCTCTGTACCTCAGCAGGATAGAGGGTCCGCCTCCTAAGCGGAACGCCCCCGGTTCGAATCCGGGCAGGGACGCCACAAAAAACGCGGAGAAGACGCGTGTGTTTTTCCGT
>JAZOAL010000084.1:0-10218 GCA_045595425.1 Eubacteriales bacterium | reverse complement strand
CGTTTCCCAAAGAAGGCAAAAGAAACACAAGAGGGAAACCATTGGTTTCCCTCTTGGAACTCCCTTCCTTTGAGAGACCCGCGCACCTGATCGCTCTGCAAGTATGCAGAGCTCAAGGGTGCTTGTGATCACACCGCCATCTCCTTTTTGCCCCCAAAGAGCACGGGGGCAAAAAGGGTTTGTGCAGAGCAAACTGCTTGCGGCAGTGGTAATTGATTGTTCGGAGCAATAATCGCAGTTCGCTGTTGTTTGTTTTGGGAAGTTAGTTACACATCGATGGTGCGATGAAAACTCGCAGTTCGCTTTGGTTGTTTTGAAAATGTTAATTTATAAGAAAATAAAATGTTTTTTCAAAATCCGATAGAAAATGTTGACAAATCAACAAGAATGAGATATAATATATTTGTTGACATGTCAACATCTAAAATATTATAATTTATCCCGAAAAGGAGATATACTGTGAACGATTATGTAATTTACACCGACTCTGCTTGCGATATCAGCCCCGAGCTTCTTAAAGAATGGGGCGTACATTGCGTCAGCTTGACATTTCATTTTGAAGGCTCCGATATTGAGTATGCAAACGGGGATATGCCCGAAAAAGAGTTTTATAACAAAATGCGCGAGGGCAAGATAGCAAAAACTTCCGCTATCAATACCGAGATCTTTAACGAAGCATTTGAAGAGGTTTTGAAGCGGGGAAAGGATCTGCTCTATATCGGCTTTTCTTCAGGACTCAGCGCTACTTATAACTCCGGAAAGATCGCCGCAAAGGAGCTTGGCAAGAAGTATCCCGAACGCAAGGTCATGACAGTTGACAGCCTTGCGGCATCCGCAGGGTTCGGTTTGCTTATCTATCTGACCCTTGAGCAGAAAAACAAAGGTGCTTCGATTGAGGAGGCTGCCGCTTATGCAGAGAGCTTGAAGAAAAAGATCTGCCATTGGTTTACCGTTGACGATCTTGTTTATCTCAAGCGCGGAGGAAGGATAAGTCCCGCTGTGGCACTTGTCGGCACCATGCTTGGCATTAAGCCGGTTCTTCATGTGGATAATGAAGGTCATCTTATAAGCAAGGCAAAGGTCAGAGGCAGAAAGGCGGCTATAAATGCTCTTGCGTCAAAATATGAAGAGCTTGCTGATGAGAAATATAACGGCACGATATTTATTTCTCACGGTGATTGCCGGGAAGAGGTCAAGATTCTTGAAAATATACTGAAGGAGAAGTATGGCAGATCTGTTAAGATCGTGACCTATGTCGGCCCCGTTATCGGTGCTCATGCAGGTCCGGGCGTTATTGCTCTCTTCTTTGTCGGTAAAGAAAGATAAATATGCAAAAAATTGCTGACGGTTATAAACGTCAGCAATTTTTTTATCAGAATAATTCTATAAGCTCTTTGGGGCTTTTTGTGAAATCTATTGTTCCGTTTTCCGTGACAGCGAGCATATCTTCGATGCGGCAGCCGTATTTGCCGGCAATATAGATGCCCGGCTCGCAGGTGACAACATGACCTGCCTCAAGCTTTTTGTCAGGCGATACCTTGGGAGAAAGTCTGGGAGCTTCATGAATAAACATTCCAACGCCGTGACCGAGTCCGTGACCAAAGCAGCCCTTATAGCCTTCACCTTCGATAATATCTCGGGCAGCCTTGTCGACAGCAAAGCAGCTTTCGCCGAGCTTTATCATTTCTATGCCTGCAAGCTGTGCTCTGAGCACGGTGTTATAAAGCTTCTTCATATCTGCATCTGCCTTGCCGAGGATTACAGTTCTGGTCATGTCAGAGCAATAACCGTTGAGTCTTGCGCCGAAATCCATAGTGAAAAATCCGTGTTCAAGCTTCTTGTTTGCGGGAACACCGTGGGGCAGGGAAGAGGACTTGCCGGAAACCGCAATGGTATCGAAAGCAACCGACTGAGCTCCCTTGCTTCTCATGAAGAATTCAAGCACAAGCGCAACCTCAAGCTCGGTCATTTCGGGCTTTATGAATTTGGTGATGTGTTCAAAGGCGGCATCGGTTATTTCTTGTGCTTGCGCGATTATATCAAGCTCATCTGCTGTTTTGCGCTCACGGAGGTTTTCAATAATCTCAGAGCCGCCGCGAACCATTTCAGTTCCCTCAAAAAGCTCTGTGAAGCGCAGATAGTCTGCGCAGGACAGGGTATTGTCCTCAAAATACAGCTTATTAACACCGTTTTCCTTCAGAAGAGCGGCTATTTCAAGACGCATATCGCCGGGCATCAGAATCTCAAATTCCTTGCCCACCTCTGCCTCGGCCGCTTCAATATATCTGAAATCTGTTATCACATAGGATTTTTCCCGTGTGACAAGCACATAGCCATCGGTAAAGCTGAAGCCTGTAAGATAATATTGATTAAGCTCGCTTGTCACGAAAATGCCATCGATGTCGGCATCCATCACCGCAAGCAGTCTGTCTTTTCTTGTCATGCTTTTAATCCTCATTTCTTTGCAATTTCAAGGCATTTGAGCTTCATAGAGAGTGCGTCCTCTGCCTGAGTACCTGCCGATTCACAGATAATGCGAGGGGCGAGATCATTTTTGACTATAGCCTGTGCAAGAGGCTCAAACTCGGGACCGAATTCTGTGTCGGAAAAGGTCAGATGCTTCTTTTCTCCGGAGGCTGTATATTCTATCTTTGAAAAATGACAGTGAAGATTCTTCGCGACATCGTCGCCCAGCTCTTCTCCGATGCGGTCAAAAACACGCATATAAGCATCGGCGTTTGGAAAAATCCCTCCGCGCTCACGGGCGTTAAGGTGACCGAAATCAACAACGGGAACATAACAAGGCGCGGTTTTGCAAAGAGTTATGACCTCTTCGAGAGTTCCGAGCTGGTTTATTTTGCCCATTGTTTCAAGACCAAGCTTAACATAGGTGCCCTCGGTTGCCTCGGCAACTCTTTCGAGCGTATCGCGAGCCAGTGCCATTGCCTCATCGCGGGTTATTTTTGCGGCACTTCCGCTGTGGATCACTATTCTGTCAGCCCCAAGAAGCTCCGCAGCTTTTATGCTGTCCTTTATATAATCGATGCTTTTGAGGCGTTTTTCTTCTTCAATTCCCGAAAGTGAGATAAAATAGGGAGTGTGCAGGGACATGAGTATCCCATGCTCCTTTGCTTTTTTGCCGAGTACCCTGAGGGTTGCTTCAGAGGTGCGCAGTCCGTTGCCCGCCTGATATTCATATGCGTCGATTCCCATTTCACGGAGCCAACCGAATGCCTCCATTGTTGATTTATGCCCTTCGGCATAGAAGCTCTCACTATTGCCTGCGGGGCCGAATTTTGCTTTTAACATATTAACCTCTTCGTTACTGTAAAAATTGCTTTCTTACCTGCTGGCGTTTAAAATAATAAATAAAGGGCTTTTCAAGAAATCTTTTGAATCTGAAGAAAAATGTTTTCTGATCGTGGATGGGTGGGACGAGAATAGCCCGAAGCCCAAGCCGTTTGCCGACCAGAACATCGGTAAATATCTGATCTCCGATAACGCAGGTGTCGGCGCGGTCGCAATTGAGTCTTGAGAGCACGTTCAGATAGCTCTTTGTTGAAGGCTTTTTACAATCGAAATAAGCGGGGAGCCTGAGACTCTTGTTAAAACGTCGCACTCTTGCCGCATCGTTGTTTGACATAAGAGCGGCATTGATGCCCGCCGCCTTCAGCTCCTCAAACCATTTGATGACACGCTGATTGGGATCTGGTGCTTCATATGGTGCAAGAGTGTTGTCGATATCGACCAATACGGTTTTTATACCTATGGATTGAAGAAACTCCGGGGTTATATCGCTGAAACGGTCAAACATGTAATCCGGTAAAAATAAGGAAGCCATTCTTTCTTTGTCTGCATTTGCAGACTTTCCTTTTCTATAGTTGCTATGCGCCAATAGCGCATACACTAAATTGTAACACATAATTGATCTTTTATCAAGAGATTTTTTATTTTTTGCGAAAAAAGATCGATTTTTTTGAAATTCCTATTGACAAATCGGCTTTGATGTGATATTATATTAGGGCGGTTTTGAGAAAAACGCATATGCGGGTGTAGTTCAATGGTAGAATTCCAGCCTTCCAAGCTGGTCGCGTGGGTTCGATTCCCATCACCCGCTCCAACCGCTGCGCGGCATGTACCCTTAGCTCAGCCGGATAGAGCAACTGCCTTCTAAGCAGTAGGTCGAGGGTTCGAATCCCCCAGGGTACGCCAGATGCAGTGGATCAAATAAGCTTAATACGGTGGGATTAGCTCAGTTGGTTAGAGCGCCAGGTTGTGGCCCTGGAGGTCGTGGGTTCGACCCCCATATCTCACCCCAGAAAAAAGCCGAGGTAAAAACCTCGGCTTTTTATTACTTTTGCACAAAATATTGATTGAAGTTTGGTTGTATTGACGAACAGATTTAGAATTGAAACGGGATTTTTACGGGGTTATTTCCCTCTTTTTTGTTAATTCTCAACGCAAATGCTTTCCAATGCAAGCATTGGAGAGATCCGAGTCATTTCGTTTTCGTCAAAAACAAAAAAGGGGCATAAAGCCCTTTTTTGTTTTTGGTGGAGACAGCAGAACTCGAATCTGCGACCCCTTGCATGTCAAGCAAGTACTCTAACCAACTGAGCTATGCCTCCATATCCGTTATGCTCGGCGCAACGGGTATATTTTAGCACAAACAGCTCATTTTGTCAAGAGCTTTACATGAATTTGTGTTGAATTGTTGTTGAATTGCCAATGATAGGTGACACTTTTTACAAAAAACTTGTCAAGGAGGAGATTGGGAAGCTTTCGAAAATTGAAAAGTTTACAATACTACATTCAGAGCTGTTTTCTTTTTTTGCCATCATTCCGATTCTCCGAAAAGCTTATCGAGCATTTTCTTGTGGCAGATCATAAAATGATCACATTCGTCACAACAACATTCGATCCTTTCTCCGTCTTTGTCATACCCTTCACCATTGCCAATACAATCTTTGCCATCTTCACTCGGCGTTAGTTCAATGTCATAATAATCTTTCATTATTTACTACTCCCTTATTGGATATTTGCTATATTATATCACTTTGAGATACATTTGTCAAACAATTGTATTGCATAAGAAAAATACAATTTGTATTACAATAAAGAAAAATGCTTTTCGGGAGTGATTCATATGAAATTTAAGATACCCAGCATTCCGCCAACAACAAGTAAATCTATTAGATTTCCAAATAATTTAATATCCGAAATAAATGAAGCTATAAAAGGAACCGATTGTACATTCAGTGCATTTGTTGTTGAAGCGGTTCGAGTGGCACTTGAAAATCTCAAAGAAGAGGAATAAAAAGACAATAATTTGCCTGGACGTAAAAGCGAACCCCATCTGTCATTCTGAACGAAACGAAGTGAAGTGAAGAATCTCATAGGCAGTAAGTAACTTTATGTCTATGAGATCCTTCGCTTCTCTCAGGATGACAGCATGGATATTTTTTTATTTTTATACGCCAAATTAACGGTTATTTCCCGTAGAAAAAGTAATAATCAGTCCTATCAGTCATCCCGAGCGTAGTCGAGGGATCTGTGTTCAATATTGGCATATTAAAATTCAGATCGCTTATGCTCAAAAATCCTTTATAGATCCCTCGGCTTCGCTCGGGATGACCGGTGGGGGTCGGGCACATATTTTTCTACGGTTAATTAAGCTTCAAACAATAATTTATCGGTGCGTGAGGGCGAACGCAAGGCTTCCCTCTAGTGGCGAACCCCATCACCTCGCAAGCTCGATGATGGGAACCCCCACATAAAGCTGTCACGAAGTGACTGATGAGGTGTAGCCCTGAAAGGGCGTGCAAATATCATTTTTTTACTGGAATAACGGCACTCCGTGCCTACGATTTCGCTTGCCGAAATGACTCATCCGTCAGCAAAGCTGACACCTTCCCATGGGGGTTCCCATCATCGAGCTTGCGAGGTGATGGGGTTCGCCACTAGGGGGAAGGCTTATAAATTATTGTTTATCATTCTAAATTTGAGTTTTTAGAGGTTACCTATTGTTTAGTGCAATACATTGTTTCTTTAAAAAATTATTCATTTGAGTCTTTAATTCGCTGTTCTTTTAAGAGCCTTCTAAAAAAATGTTGACAAACTGAAAAAAATGTGTTATAATCGGCTCATAACGCTATGACGGGAAGTAGTAATCGGCAAATTTTGCCCATAGAGAGCAGGGGACGGTGGAAGCCCTGCGGCGAGAACCGATGAAGTAGTCCCCGAGCGGCTTCCGTGAACGGCTAAGCGGTCAATTAGCGGCAGACGTGTTCTCACGTTACAGAGAAGCTGTATTTTTGTACAGGCAGAGAGCGTGCTTTTGCACGAAATCAGGTGGTACCGCGCTTCAGCGTCCTGAATAAGGATGCGGAGCGTTATTTTTTTGCATTCCGAAAAATTTTCTACATTATTGTATAGGAGATGAAAAGCATGAACATGACAGAACTTTCAAAGACCTATGCGCCGAAAGAATTCGAGGATCGAATTTATAAAGACTGGTGCGATAAAGGTTATTTTACACCCGATCCGAGGGACGGCAAGCCTGCCTTCAGCGTAGTTATCCCTCCCCCGAATGTAACAGGTCAGCTCCACATGGGGCATGCCCTTGACGAAACTCTTCAGGATATCCTTGTCCGCTACAAGAGAATGCAGGGCTTCAGCACCCTTTGGGTTCCCGGAACAGACCATGCGGGAATCGCAACACAGATCAAGGTTGAGGAACAGCTCCGAGTTAACGAAGGTCTCACCCGTTACGATCTCGGACGCGAAAAATTCCTTGAGAGAGTTTGGAGCTGGAAGGAGCAGTATGGCGGACGCATAATCAGCCAGCTAAAGAAGCTTGGAGCATCCTGCGACTGGACAAGAGAACGCTTCACAATGGATGAGGGCTGCTCAAAAGCCGTTCGTGAGGTTTTCGTAAATCTCTATGATAAGGGGCTTATCTACCGCGGCAACCGCATCATAAACTGGTGCCCGCACTGCATCACGGCTCTTTCGGATGCTGAGGTCGAATACACCGAGCAAAACGGAAATTTCTGGCATATCAAATACCCCATCAAGGGCGAAGACGGCTATGTTGAGATTGCGACAACTCGTCCCGAGACCATGTTTGGCGATACAGCCGTTGCCGTAAACCCCGAGGACGAAAACACCAAGCACCTTATCGGTAAGACACTCATCCTGCCCATCGTTGGCAGAGAGCTTCCCGTTATTGCGGACGATTATGTTGAGATAGGCTTTGGTACGGGCTGTGTTAAGATCACTCCCGCACATGACCCCAACGACTTCCTTGTAGGTCAGAGACACGGTCTTGAGCAGATCAGAGTTATGAACGATGATGCAACAATGAATTCCTATGCGGGCAAATATGAGGGCATGGACAGATATGAATGCCGCAAGGCTCTTGTCAGTGACCTTGAAGCAGAGGGTTATCTTATCAAAACAGTTCCCCATGCTCACAATGTCGGCACGTGCTACCGTTGCCATAATACCGTTGAGCCCCTGACATCGAATCAGTGGTTCGTAAAGATGGAGCCTCTTGCAAAGCCTGCTCTCGAAGTTGTTTACGATGGCAGAGTTAAATTTGAGCCCGAACGCTTCACCAAGACATATACAAACTGGATGGAAAATGTTCACGACTGGTGCATTTCCCGTCAGCTTTGGTGGGGACACAGAATTCCTGCCTTCTATTGCGATGCCTGCGGAGAGATGACTGTTTCCAAAACAGATATCGATAAGTGCCCGAAGTGCGGCGCACCCGTAAGACAGGAAAATGATGTGCTTGACACATGGTTCTCATCTGCTCTCTGGCCCTTCTCAACAATGGGCTGGCCCGATAAGACAGAGGAGCTGGCAAAATATTACCCAACCAGCGTCCTTGTCACCGGATATGATATCATTTTCTTCTGGGTTGCCCGCATGGTATTCTCGGGAATGGAGCATATGGGCAAAGAGCCCTTCTCAACAGTATTTATCCATGGTCTTGTTCGTGACGCACAGGGCAGAAAGATGTCAAAATCTCTCGGAAACGGCATCGATCCCCTTGAAATTATCGATCAGTACGGTGCGGATGCTCTGCGTTTTGCCCTTGCAACAGGTAACTCCCCCGGAAATGATATGCGCTTCTCTGATGAAAAGATCGAAGCGGCAAGAAACTTTGCAAATAAGCTTTGGAATGCTTCACGCTTTGTTCGCATGAATCTCACCATCGACAAGATCACGCTCCCAAAGGAGAAGGATCTTGCCCTTGAAGATAAATGGATATTAAAGAAGCTGAACGACCTTGTCAATACCGCAACAAAGGCTCTTGATTCTTATGAGGTGGGCGTTGCACTCTCTGCGATTTACGACTTTATCTGGGATATTTTCTGCGATTGGTATATAGAGCTTTGCAAAATTCGACTTTCGGATAAAGAAAATGGGAACAATCTCACAGTTCAGAACGTCATATCTTATGTACTCACCGTGGCGCTTAAGCTTTTGCATCCCTTCATGCCCTTCATCACAGAGGAGATCTATCAGTCACTTCCTCATGATGATGAAAGCATCATGATCTCGGCTTATCCCGCATATGATGCGAAATTTGACTTTACCGCAGATGCCGAAAGAATGGAGCGTCTCATTGCCGCTATCCGTGCAATCCGCGCACGCAGAAATGAGATGAATATCGTTCCCTCGCGCAAGGCTAAGGTCTATATCGCAACAAAGTACAGCGATTCCTTCAATGAAAATACAGCAGTATTCTTTGTCCGTCTGGCTTCCGCCTCCGAGACTCTGATCGCGGAATCCTTTGATTCTTCGGTGATCTCCGCAGATGATGCAGTTCAGATCGTAACCGATGCAGCAAGCATTTTCCTGCCCCTCTCCGACATCATTGATGTCGAAAAGGAAAAGGAAAAGCTGGCTATCGAGCTTAAAAAGACAGAGGGAGAGATAGCCCGTCTTGAAGGCAAGCTGCAGAATGCAGGCTTTGTTGCAAAAGCACCTGCAGCTGTTGTTGAAGGCGAGAAGGAAAAGCTGGCTAAATATAAGGAGAAGCTGGAAGGCATCAAGCAGGCGATCGCAAAGCTTAAGTAATGGGCAAAAGCCACGGAATTTATTAACTTGGAGGACATAACTATGTCAAGATCAGGTAATTTCGTGAAACTGCTTTCCCTTGTGACCGCAATTTTGCTCCTGATGGTTACTCTCGTTTCCTGCGGAGCTTCAAAAGACACGGCAAAATCCGAAGCTATGGACAGCTACCGCGGCGTTTCGGCTTCCGGAAATTCGGCAGAGATGAAAACCGAAGCCGAATACGGAGCCTCAGATGAGGTCTACTACAGCAAGGATATTGCAGATTTGAGTGTTTCTGTCGAAACGGGAAGCACTGTAAAATCAGATCCTCTTGAAGGCAGAAAGATCATCAAAACAGTTAATGTTGTTTCCGAAACAAAAAGCTTTGATATCACACTTGCCGCTATCGAGCAGGAGGTTGCGGCGCTGGGCGGTTATGTTCAGTCGTCAAATGTTTACGGCAAAATATATGAAAAATATTCCGATCGCCGTGCAATATTCACTCTCCGTATTCCTGCCGAGAGCCTTGACAGCTTTATGAACACTGTGGGAACACTTGTAAATATTACAAATAAGACCACAAATGTTGACGACATCACCGAAACATATACCGATATCGAATCAAGACTTAACGCTTTAAAGGTTGAGGAAGCAAGGCTTCTTGAGCTCCTCTCAAAGGGTGAAAGTCTGCCGGATCTTCTCACGATTGAGCAGAGACTTTCCGAGGTTCGCTATGAGATCGAGAGCTATACCGCAAGGCTCCGCGGATATGATACGCTGATCGCTTTTTCAACTGTGAACATTGAGATTTCAGAGGTTGTGGACTATACTCCCGAACCTATCAAGGATCCCACCTTCGGTGACAGGATAGGTGAAGCATTCAGCGAGAGCTGGGAGGATTTTGCCGAGGGCTGTAAGGACTTTGCAGTTTGGTTCGTATATTCCCTGCCTTCTATTCTGGTGCTTGCAGTATTTGCAGGTATTGCTGTGGTAGTGATCATTGCTGTCAGACATTCAAGAAAACGCCGCAAGATATCCGTCTTGGGAGAAAGCGAAAAGGACGAGGAAACAAAATAAAAAGCGATTTCCCCGCGATGATTAAATAACACTCCCCCGTCAAAAAGCTGAAATGCTTTTTGACGGGGG
>JAZOAL010000083.1:0-48133 GCA_045595425.1 Eubacteriales bacterium | reverse complement strand
GGTATCAGTACATTCCGCCCATACCGCCGCCCATGCCTGCGGCAGGAGCTGCGGGAGCTTCTTCCTTCTGATCTGCAACAACTGCCTCTGTTGTGAGGACAACACTTGCGATAGAGGAAGCATTCTGAAGCGCGCTCCTTGTAACCTTGGTAGGATCAACGATACCTGCGCCCATCATATCGGTGTATTTTTCGTTATAAGCATCAAAGCCCCAACCCTTCTTGCCGCTGTTCATGATGTCGTTTACGATAACTGCTCCGTCGAGACCTGCATTTGCCGCGATCTGGCGAACGGGCTCTTCAAGAGCCTTAACAACGATCTTGACACCGGTCTTTTCGTCACCGTCAGTAACGTCAACCAGCTTTGCAACCTCGCTTATAACATTGAGGTAAGCAGTTCCGCCACCGGGAACGATACCTTCCTCGACAGCGGCTCTTGTAGCATTGAGAGCGTCCTCGATGCGGAGCTTCTTTTCCTTCATTTCAGCCTCGGTAGCCGCGCCAACCTTGATAACAGCAACACCGCCTGCAAGCTTAGCAAGTCTTTCCTGAAGTTTTTCGCGGTCGAAATCGGATGTTGTTGTCTCGATCGCGCTTCTGATCTGCGCAACTCTTGCCTTGATCTCGGCACTGTCGCCTGCACCGTCAACGATGATAGTATTTTCCTTTGTAACCTTAACCTGTCTCGCCTGACCGAGCTGGGGAAGCTGAGTATCCTTAAGCTCAAGACCGAGCTCGCTGGAAATGACCTCACCGCCTGTAAGAACGGCGATATCGCGGAGCATCTCCTTTCTTCTGTCGCCAAAGCCGGGAGCCTTAACAGCTACACAAACGAATACTCCGCGGAGCTTGTTGAGAACCAGGTTTGTGAGAGCGTCACCCTCAACGTCCTCAGCGATGATAACCAGCTTCTTGCCTGCCTGGAGAACCTGCTCGAGAAGGGGAAGAATATCCTGAATATTGGAGATCTTCTTGTCTGTGATAAGGATGAGAGCGCCATCGATGACAGCTTCCATCTTGTCTGTGTCTGTAACCATGTATGGAGAGAGATAACCGCGGTCGAACTGCATACCCTCAACAACCTCGGAATACGTGTCAGCGGATTTGGATTCCTCAACTGTGATAACGCCGTCTGCGCTTACCTTTTCCATAGCATCGGCAATGAGAGCACCGATCGTCTCGTCACCGGCGGAGATAGCACCGACACGTGCGATGTCCGCGGAGCCGTTTACCTTCTTGGAATCAGCGATAAGGCATTCAACAGCTCTGTCAACTGCCTTTTTCATGCCCTTGCGAAGAACCATGGGGTTAGCGCCTGCAGTAACATTCTTCATACCCTCGCGGATGAATGCCTGTGCGAGAAGGGTAGCTGTCGTTGTACCGTCTCCTGCTGCGTCGTTTGTCTTTGTGGCAACCTCTTTAACGAGCTGTGCGCCCATGTTTTCAGCCTCGTCCTCAAGCTCGATCTCTTTGGCGATGGTAACGCCGTCGTTTGTGATGAGTGGAGAGCCGTATTTCTTGTCAAGAACAACATTTCTGCCCTTAGGGCCGAGAGTGATCTTAACTGTGTCTGCAAGCTTATCAACGCCGCGAAGAAGGGCGTTTCTTGCGTCAATTCCATAAAGAATATCCTTTGCCATTTCTAAATTACCTCCGAAAATTTATTCTACGATCGCGAGAATGTCGCTCTGTCTAACGATGTTGTATTCAACACCATCGCACTTAACCTCGGTGCCGGAATACTTGCTTACGATAACCTTGTCGCCGACCTTAACCGTCATAACTACGTCTTTACCGTCAACAAGTCCGCCGGGACCTACGGCAACAACCTCAGCTATCTGGGGCTTCTCCTGAGCCGATGTAGTAAGAATGAAGCCGGAATTTGTCTTTTCTTCAGCTTCAACAGACTTGATAACAACGCGATCTGCAAGTGGCTTGATTGTCATGATTTGTTCCTCCTTATATATAAAGATAAAAATTTTTAGGTTTTAGCACTCGGAGAGTTCGACTGCTAACTTACAAATATATTTTACACTATTATTGGCAAAAATCAAGTGTTTTTTCCAGATTTAACATATAATTCACATTTTGTTTTCATTAAAACATAACACTTTGTCGTTTTGTCTGCTAAAACACATTCCGTCATACCTTAATAAACTTTTCCGTATAATAATATTGAATCGGAAATCTACTTTTTTGACAATCAAAATGATGCTATAAACAATAATTTGTCGGTGAGTAGAAAGGTGAACTATGGCAGATGATGACAAGCGTTAGCCTTCCCTGATAGGGAAGGCTTGCGTTCGTACATCTAAATTTGTTAATTCGTCACTCTACAAACAGCCCGATAAATTATTATTTTTATTACAATTTTCGGAGGGGAAAATGTCAGATATTTTCGGCAGATACATACTTGGAGCGGCAGTTCCTATAATGCTCATCGGCTTGGGCATATTTTTTCTGATTTATCTTGGTTTCTTTTTTATATTAAAACCCAAAAAGGCGTTTTCGGTTCTGCGAAGCTCTGGTTCGGGCAAAGGAGTGTCAAGCTTCGGCGCGCTGACGGTAGCACTTGCAGGAACTCTCGGTGTTGGAAATATTGTAGGCGTTGCAAGTGCCATAATCCTCGGAGGAGCGGGTGCGGTCTTCTGGATGTGGATCAGTGCCTTTGCGGCAATGGTGCTGAAATATGCCGAGATAGTACTTGCTCATAAGCACCGAAGGAGAAGTAATAACGGCATTTGCGGCGGCGCAATGTATTATATAGAAGATTTTTTCGGCGGACGGATGGGCAAGACTCTCGGCAGTATTTTTGCCATTTTGTGCCTTGTAAATTCTCTCTCTATGGGGTGCATGCTTCAGTCAAATGCAGTTTCAAGCTCACTTGGAGAAATATCAGATATTTCTCCTGTGCTAACCGGCATAGTGCTTGCTCTTATCTGCGGCGCGGTTATTCTTCGGGGTGTGTATGATATCTCGCCTTTGACGAGTGTAATAATCCCTGTAATGACAGTTTTGTATGTGTGTATGTCAGCAGTAGTCATGTGGCAATTCCGTGATGGGATATGGGAAGTCCTCGCGCTTATCCTAAGCGAAGCTTTTTCGGCGGAAAGCGCATCGGGAGGGATATTCGGTTTTCTTCTTTCCTCGCAGATCCGCTATGGCTGTATGCGAGGGCTTCTTTCAAATGAAGCAGGCTGCGGAACAGCTCCCATAGCACACGCTGCGTCTCGTGCAGAAAGAGCCGCAGAGCAGGGAATATGGGGAATAATTGAGGTATTTGTCGACACGATATTGCTTTGTACCCTCACAGCATTATCTATCCTGCTCGTTTTCGGAGACGGCACGGGTGGTTTTGCAACCGGAGAGGAAATGAAGCTGGTGATAGCGTCATACGGGGCGGCACTTGGAGAAAAGTCAGCCCTTCTCATGACTGTTATGGTGTTTTTCTTCGCTTTTGCCACCATTATCTGCTGGGCATATTACGGAACGGTAACACTTGGATATCTGACGAAAAGCAGGTGGGCACAGATAATATTTAAAATTATATATACCGTCTGCATCTTTCTCGGTGCCTGCCGCATCAGCGGAATAGTGTGGCAGATGGCTGATTTTGCCCTTGGCTCTATGACTGTAATAAATCTTATCATTCTTTTCCTTATGCGAAAAGAAATCAAAAAAGAAACCGAGCTTTTTATGAGTTAAAAACATCAACTTTGTGTAATCAAACAATAATTTAGCAAAGAATTAAGTTTACCCCAAAGAAACTCCCTCTCCGCCGGAGGCGGTGAGGGAGTTATATGAGTGTTCACTAACTTCTTCGCTAAATAATTGTTTTTAGTTTTAATGTGAGTTTTTTAGTTTACCGATCATATAAGTAAAAATCCGTCATAACAGGGTGAAGGAAGCCTGTTATGACGGATTTTTTAATTTTCAATCTCTGAAAACAATTGTTGAAATGTTAAGATCATTCATCGATCTTTTGGATATCTGCCCCGAGGCTTTTCAGCTTTCCGACGATATCATCATATCCTCGCTCGATGGACATGATATTAGTGATCTCGGTAGTTCCTTCTGCTGCAAGGCCTGCAATAATCATTGCCGCACCTGCACGAAGGTCAACTGCCTTGACTTCGGCTCCCTTTAGCTTCGGCACTCCGTTTACCTTTGCCGAAACGCCTTCAACTGTTATATCTGCGCCCATTTTTTGAAGCTCTTCAACATATCTGAAGCGGTTGTCCCAAACACCTTCCGAAACAGTGCTTGTGCCTTCTGCGAGGCAAAGAACCGATGTGAGCTGTGGGTGCATATCCGTTGGAAAACCGGGATAGGGCAATGTTTTTATCTGAATACGTTTGAGGGGCTTTATCTTTTCAATTGTGATATAATCGTCAAACTCCTCAATGACCATTCCCATTTCCTCAAGCTTTGCGGAAACGCTTTCCATATGCTTGGGAATGACATTTTTAACGCAGATCTTACCTCCGGCTGCTGAAACCGCCGCCATGAAGGTTCCGGCTTCGATCATGTCCGGGATTATGGCATATGTACAGCCGTGGAGCTTTTCAACGCCCTGAATCTTGATAACGCTGGTTCCTGCCCCTGTTATCTTTGCCCCACAGGTATTAAAGAAGTTGGCAAGGTCAACGATGTGCGGTTCTCTTGCGGCATTGTCAATAATGGTTTTCCCTTTAGCAAGAACAGCCGCGATCATAACATTTATCGTTGCACCGACGGAGACAACATCGAAATATACGGAATTTCCGTGGAGCCCATTTTCGGCATCAGCGTAAATATATCCGTTTTCTGTATCCACCGTGACCTTTGCACCAAGAGCTTCAAAGCCTTTTATATGCTGGTCGATGGGGCGAACACCGAAATCGCAGCCGCCGGGCCAACCCACTTTAGCTTTTCCGAATCTTGCCAGCTCTGCACCGATAAGGTATGTTGAACCGCGCATTTTGCTCACAAGCTCATAGGGGGAGATTCCGCCTTTTACATTTGCCGAATCGATCGTAACGCAGTTTCTGTCTTCATAAGTGATCTCAGCCCCCATTGCTTCAAGAATGTCAAGGGATTTCTTAACGTCACTGATCACCGGCAGATTTTCTATAGTGCATTTTTCGCCGGTGAGAATACTTGCAACAACGATGGGAAGGGCGGCATTTTTCATTCCGCTGATCTCAACATCCCCGTGCAGCTCATGACCGCCGTTTACTATGTATCTTTCCATAAGGTCAAACCTCTTCTTTTCAGGGTTTTATATAAATTTAAGTGAAATAATCAAACAAACGGTCCCCTTGGGGAACACCTCTTTATATTATAACACAAATTCGGACAAATTGAAAACGAATACTTAAACATTTTTTATATTATTTTTAACAAAATGACAAAAAAATAACAATGTCGTATATTTTAATTTACATTTAATTGTGAAAAGGACTTTTTTCACCGTTTATGGCATTATAATATGTGTCCTCGATATTATCCTCTTCCCATTCAATATGCCAGGAGGGAATGAAATAAAGCTTTGATCCGTCATTTGAAAGATGTGAGCAGTAGCATTGATCCATGCTTTTGACCTTTATTGTGTTTCGTGAAGGCTCTGCATCCTTTGAAGCTGAGGAGTCCTCATTGTTTTGAACTTTTTGCGCATCAAGCTCATTCTTCTCATTAAACAGTATATTGACGCTGTCGAGCAAATGTGCAGAAGAATTTTCATTTATCGGCAAAAAACACCATCTTCCGTTAAGATAAAGAAGTTGATCTTCTTTGAATATACATTCAAGATAGTGGTTACCGACAGGAATTTTGTCAACAGTCTGCTTTACATGTGCAATGAGAATATCTCCTGTTTTGCTTGTTCTTTCAATAATAAAACCGTATTTTTCATTGTCAAGGCTATTGCTTAAAAGAAGTGAGCCGAGCATTTCGTTCAAGCTTTGCATCTCTTCTTCTCTTATTGCGGAGCCGTCCTGCTCGGGCAAGGAAAAGCTGACTGCGGAATAATATATTTCGAAGCCGTTTCCGACTTTGAGCAAATCTCCGTTTTTGCTGAAAAAGGTTATTCCTTCAGGTGTTACGAATGTATCTGCATAGCCATCCTTCATAAGCATATCTGCCGTTTGTGAAGCATAGTTTTTATCGATATTGCATCCGTAGACATTTAAAACCTTGGTTTTCAGCGTCAAAAATTCATCATCGGCAATAATTCCGCTTGAAAGAAGTATTTCTTTGATATCCGAGAGTGATTGATCGTTATATAGCTTCATGCTCGTTTGTCTTATCAGCATAAAGGCAAGGAAAACGTTGACTGCGACAAGAAGAATTATCATAAAATTTTTTATGCTTTTCCAGTTCATACCGTTCTCCTTTCTAAGTTATTTTTTTATTCTTGTAGGTATCCATTCGGCCTCATAACTGCCGTTTTCGGTTTCGGTATATTTATATACTATGGTATAGTCTGCTTCATCGTTGATATTGCTTTTCATAATATTCAATATCCAGAGAGGAGCGATACATTTTTGCTGTTCCGCTTTATTTACAGTGGCATTATAAGGGGAAAGCTCAAGCTTTGTAAGCTTGCTTGATGTAAGCTCCATTCTGATGGCGGTCAAATAATCTGAAATCGGAATATTATCGTAAAAATAGCTGTATTCAAGTATCAGCTTTTCTCCGCTGCGGTAAAGATCTGTTATTTGTATTTCCGCTTCACCTCCGAGGATCGGAGAATCCTTGCCGAGTGTTCGGAGAGCAAGAGTCAGGGATTCGGCGATGGAGAGACATTCGTACATTGCGTGTTCTTCTCCCGAGGCTTTTCCCGAGTAATAGGAAAGCTCCACACCGCCGCCTGTGTTATTGGCTGTTGAGTATACAATACTTTCATCGCATACCGTGAGAGTGCCGTGTGTTGCCATGTAGACTGTTCCGCCTATTGATTCATCATAATAGCTTCCTGTTTTATCAGGGTTAATGTCGATAAGCGCCGCAAGCTCCGCTTGAAGCTCTGAGTTTTGGGAAAGTCCCTGCGAACCTTGAGTTACATTGGCTTTATAATAGGTCTTGCCAACATCATAAACGAGAGTTGAAGCGAGCACAGCACCGCTGTTATCTGCTCCTGCAAAGGAAGCGGGAGTCATGATCTCCGCTTCTCTATAAATGTCAAAATCATCGGTATCAGCCAGTTCCTGCGTTGGCGATTCGGATATATTGAATCGAGTTGTTTCCCCGTGTGACGACCTTGCCATCGCGATAAGACCGTCTTTGCCGCTGTCTAAGGGAAATATAATCAGCTCTGATATATAAAGATATCTTGTTTTTTCTCCGATAGCCATGATCGGGGGGGCCGAGATGTCGCCCAGTGCATGGATATAGATCAGAACCCCGGGAAGAGATGTGTGATATTTAATGTAAATCAGATTCTCCGATGAAAGAGCATTGTCAAAAGCCTTTGGATCGGTTTCGGTTTCGGCTATGCAGGAGTCACCGAGTATATATGCTAAATTTTGCCCTAAAAGGGAGTAAACTTCTGTAATATAGTCACTGCCTGAGGTGATTGCAAACATTTGCCTGCCTGCTTTTTTCACGGCGACGGAGCTTGGCAGCAAAGTATCCTTCGCGAGACTGCTATAGCTTGATTTTGCATCCGATCTTAAGTTTAAATTTACGTTGAAATCAGAGGCATCCGATGCGTTTTCGTTTTTTTGACGAAGAGCTATGAAATGCAGAAATACCATGCTGATCGCGGCAATGAAAAATAGTGCTATAAGTACAGTTCTCAAAATATCGACAGCTTTGGTGTTCTTTTTCATATTGATGCCTCCTTTCGTTTATTCTGCGGTTTCGTTTTCAAGCTTAGTGCGAACGGGAAGAGTTATATCAACCATCGTACCCACATTCAGCTTGCTTTGGATTTTTATGCTTCCTCCGTGTGCTTCTATAAGCTCTTTCGCAATTGCAAGACCGAGACCGGTTCCACCGGTGTCGCTTGTGCGTGCTTTTTCAACTCGGTAGAAACGTTCGAAAATTCTGGGAAGATCCTTTTCGGGAATACCGAGACCGTTATCCATTATGCGGATGAGCACGTTATCCTTGTCGGTCATTGAGGTCCCGATAACGATCGTTCCGCCATCGGGAGTATATTTAATTGCATTTGAAATGATATTGACGATGACCTGATCTATCCTGTCCTTATCGGCAGTGATCCTTGGCAAAGTCTCATCCGCCTGAAGGATGAGCTTATGACCGTGGGAGGTGGCGTCAACATTCATAACCTCGCACAGATGGCGGAGAGAATCATTCATGTCAAATTCAACGATTTGCCATTTTGTGCGTTTATTATCAAGGCGCGAAAGGGTAAGAAGGTCTTTGACGATACCTGTCATTCTGTTGCTTTCGCTGACTGTCATTTCAAGAAGCTTGGTTCTTATCTCATCGGGAAGCTCCGGATGATCGAGCACGGTTTCACAAGCACCTTTGATCGATGTAAGAGGTGTGCGGAGCTCATGGGATACGTTTGCGACGAATTCGCGTCTGGCTTTTTCGAGCTCATAACGCGATGTTACATCATGGATTACCGTGATTATTCCGTCCCGCATCTCTCCTGCTTCGTTATATTTTATCCCGCCGAAATTGACTTCGAGAACTCTGTCGGAAAAAATGACTTCATCAAAGATGATGTTATTTTCATCCGGAAGCTCCTCGCGTCCGTTTTCTCCGGCACCTTGGATGTCAAAGAGATTGAGCATGGTGGTAAGGGTAAATTTTTCACTGAATTTTTCACCCAGAAGATCTCTTGCAAACTGATTTATATTGAGAACCTTTCCCTCATCTGTGAAGGTTACGACTCCTGCCTGAAGGTGTGAAAATACGGTTTCAAGCTTCTGGCGTTCGCCCGCAACCTCGTCTATGGTGGTTTTCAGAGTTTTCTTCATGTGGTTGAAGGTGCCTGTGAGAACGCCGATCTCGTCTTTTGAGTGAACCTCTATCTTATGGGAAAAATCACCTGCCGCAACGAGCTTTGCTCCGTTTGTCAGATTCTGAATCGGTGCTGTTATTGCCTTTGAGAGAAAGAATGCCATGACAACGGCGATAACGAGACCGATAAGTATTGACTGCAGAATGATCGTAAAGAGCATCCAGCTAAGCTGACGCATATCATCCTGCGTATCCTTGATATAGATAATGCAGGAGCGATCCTCGTGTTCAAGATAAAGGGCATAGTCAGTGTAAGAGACAGCCTGACTCTGCGCTCCCGATGTCTTTCTGTTCATTGCACTGATCAGATTAGGCGTTTTTTCGGGCGCGTCATCGTTTGCGGAATCCGAGCTCTCAAGACAATTGCCGTTCATATCAAGAATATAGAAATTTCGGTAGCTGTCGATGCCGAGAATACTGCTGTATGAAAGCAGTATTTCCTTTTGGCGGCGCACATAGTCAGCGTTTCCGAGGGAGTTTTGCAGCTCTATATAAAGAGGTGAGTCCTCTTCAAATGTACTATCCATTATCTGCGTAAAAGCACCTGAATAATAGCTGTATATGTTTCCGAGAAGAACGACCGCCACAACGCTCATAACAGTGATTATAAATACAACGAGAATAAGTATGATTTTGGAATACAGACTCTTATACATAATTCCGATTCCTTTTCTTTATTATTTGAGATAATAACCGATGCCGCGCTTTGTCAGCAGATATTCGGGATCTCCGGGATCTTTTTCGAGCTTTGCGCGCAGGCGGGAAACCGTTACGTCCACCGCGCGTATATCTCCGAGATAACCTTCATAACCCCAAACATTTTCCATCAGCTGCTCCCTTGTATAGGGCTTTCCGATATTTTTTGCGAGAAACAGCAGCAGATCATACTCCTGTCTTGACAGGGATATCTGGTTGCCGTCTATGGTGACATCGTATTTTTCGGTATCAATACATAGACCTCTTATCCTTATGGAGGTTTCCTCCTCCGAGGCTTCCTGCCCGGGACTTACAAGCTCGTTTGAGCTCCTTCTGATATTGGCTTTAATGCGTGAGAGAAGCTCGCTGAAGGAAAAGGGCTTTGTGACATAATCGTCAGCTCCTGTATCAAGCCCCAGAATCTTGTCTTTTTCCTCTTCTCTTGCAGTGACCATAATTATCGGAGTTGCCAGTTTTTTTCTGACTCTGGCGCAGACCTCAAAGCCATTCATCTTCGGGAGCATAAGATCAAGCAGGATCAGATCAAAAGCACCTGTCAGTGCTTTATTTAAACCTTCTTCTCCATCGGAAGCAATTTCGTAATCATACCCTGCCAGCATCAGGTTAACGGCGAGTATCTGTGCGATATTGCTCTCATCCTCAACGATCAATATTTTCTTTTTTTCATTCATGCTGTCACCAAGCCTCAGCTTTTCAGCGGCTGCCTTTCTTTGTGTTTTTGATGTCTTTTGTAGATATCATATCGGGTCCATAACTGCTTTTATAAACAGTTTATTTTCCTGTGAGCGGATTCAGCGCCGCAACCCTTTTACCTGCATCGGTGGCTGCACGAGCTATGGCAATGAATTTTGATTGGTTCATCATATTTGTGCTGTCAAAGAAAATAAGCCTGACCCTTTTGAGGTTTAAGCTTTCGATGCTTGAAAGCTCACTGATTTTTTGCATATTGCTCAAAACAGTATATCCTTTTTCCGAAAGCCTTGACTTGTCATTGCTTCCGAGCACAAGTAATGTTTTTTGTTTAAAAAGCTGATAAAGCTGATCATTGCAGTTTTCTGCCTGTGACAGCGGATCAATATCGCTCTCGGGATCTATGCTTATAGCAAAGGTGTGACCGGATGCCGCAATTTTAAGAAGTATGGGCAGATTTTTGTTGTTGCTCACAAATTCGGCGTTGACGGCAAAGGTCATTGTGACATTTATGCTGTCTGCAAGATCAAGAAGCGTGTTGATTACATCTGTTTTGACATCTGAGATATCTGCAACTGCAGAAAAAACATCACTGCGGCTTATAGCTCCTCCCGGACTTGCGCTTCCGATGATGGAATCGGGGGAGGCGACATAATAGTCAATAAGGATCTCAAGGGGCTGAAGATCTTCCTTTGAATACAGTCTGACGACATCCTTATCATAGAAAACTGTGAGCTCGATGCCGAGTCCAAGCACTTCGGCAGCCTTGACAGCGGAGATATAATATTCCTTTTCGCCACTAAGAACTGTAATGTCGCCGCGCTCTCCTCTGTGATCGAGATATCTTCCTTTTTCCGTATTGACGGAAAGAAATTCACCTGTTTCAGAGGTTATCAGATAACAGCCGTAGGTATCATTGAAGCTCACCGACAGAAAATCAAAGCCTGAAAAGACAGAGATCGGGACACAGTGCTCTTCCTCATTCATGATAAGAGGCAAGAGACGATATTTATACCACGCATCATTATCAATAAATATTGTCGGGATATTTTCGCCGATTGCGGATACGGAGCCGGAAAAAATAATCGGCAAAATCAGAATCATTCCAAGCAAAAAAGCAAAGCTTTGTTTTATAAATCTCATTTTTCCGCCTCCTGTTTTGTTTTAATTATCTTTATAGTATGCCACAGCCAGATCAACGACCATTCCGTAGCTTATTTCTCCTTCTGTGCCGTTGAGCTTGAGATAGGCATCATTGATCGATCCGCTGAGTCGGCTTATCATTGAATTTTGGTATTTTTCAAAAAAATTTCTGTAAGCATTCAGCTCATTTCGTACATCAGTATCGATCATTTGAATCACAGCCGGGTAGATTGTCGGCGACACATAGTAAAGCGCGTTTAAAACATATTCCAAAACATTCAGATATCCGCAGTAACGGATATAAGGATCATCGCTTCCGATGCACACAAGAAATGCCATGAAATTTGCCTCATCCTCTCTTGAAATGCCTCTCTGATGGGCAAACTCATGGGCGGCGGTGAAGGGAAGTGTGTAATCGGGAAAGTTAACATTCAAATTGGCTTCGCCCGTAAAATAGGTATATACTCCCGTTATATGAGTATAAGACATGGCCTCGCTTAGCATAACAGGCTTCAGATTGCTTGAGAGCTGTGCAAGAATATCATTTGTTTGGTTGAACTTTTTATAAGAATCATTCAGCTTGTCCGAAAGCTCGGAAATTCCATAGGGCATAACCGAAAAATTCATCTCTCTGAAATCCACCTCTGACGCGGCTTCGTTGACCTTTTCGGTGAGTATGACAGCGGTTTCGATCAGCTCCTCGGAACTAACGCTGTCTCTTTTGAGGTCGAGCTTTTTATCAAGCGTTTGGGTATTGTACCCAACTCCGAAGCTCCAGAAAAACAAAATATAAAAGGAGCAGGCAACCGAAAGCATAGAGCCCATATAAATGATCACAGATCTCCATGAATCGCTATGGTTTTTGATTGCATATCTTATGAGCAAAAAAGCAAATACCGGCAGGAGCAGAAGCAGTGCTTCTGCCAGAGAAAAGGGAATCCAATTTGTCAGGTGCGTCAAAACGAAGCGCAGAGCAGAGCTGATATAACGGTTAAAAAAATCGGCGAAGCCTGCGGAAAAAGCGGAAATGATATGCAGTACCGCTGTGATAAGTGTCAGAGCATATATTATTTTTACGGCAAGCGGGAGACGCTCTTTTGAAAATTCACCTTTATAGGTTTTTACATAATCGTTCACTTTTTATACCTCGATCTTAAGGTTATAACGCTTACTCACAGCCTCCATGTCAGGTGGGAGCTCAGCGGTAAATGTCATCCTTTCTCCTGTGCGTGGGTTCGGAAAGGATAGAAAATAAGCATGCAAGGCTTGACGCCCGATCTCCTCTGAAGGCTTTCCGTAAAGGTCATCGCCGAGTATCGGTGCGCCCATGTGGGCAAAATGCAAGCGTAGCTGATGGGTTCTGCCGGTGATCGGACTCGCCTTTACTGCACTGAAGCTTTCATTTGAGGTCAAAATTTCATATTTTGTTATTGCCCTTGCTGCGTCCGGTAGATTGCCACAGATTTCACGAGTTATTATGCTTGCTTCCTTTCTGCGGATATATGTGTCGATAATGCCCGAGGCTTCGGGAAGATTTCCGCAGAGCAGGGCAATGTATTTTTTCTCTATAAGCCCCTTTTGCATAGCATCGTAAAGATGAGAAGCGCTTAATCGGTTCTTTGCGATTAGAACAAGACCGCTGGTATTTCTGTCAAGACGGTTCACAGAGCGAAAAACAAAGGGTTCCTCACGTTTTTGCCGTATATGAAAACAAACCCCGTTTGCAAGAGTATCGTCAAAATGCCCGTGAGAGGGGTGCGTCGGCATCATTGGAGGCTTGTTTATCAAAATTATGTCATCGTCCTCAAAAACAATATCAAGGGGTATTTTTGCAGGTATGAGATTTTCATTTTCGTCCCTGTCCTCGGTCGCAAGGGAGAGCAGATCGCCCTTTTTCAGGATTCTTCTCACGGTGACATGCTCGCCGTTTACGGTAATACCGTCCTGCCGTCCTTTCAGCATGGTTATCATTTTTGAAGAGAGACGGAGCTCTTTTTTCAGTATTTCGAGAACGGTCTTGCCTTCTCTTTCTGCGCCTATCTCGATTTTCATATCAAACCTGCCAAACTATAATAATACATCTTATATTATACCATATTTTATAGCTATTAGCAAGGGATATTTTTAATATTATTATTTGCACAAAAAACGCGGCGCTGATTTGTGCAGTTTGCTGATATGCTCTTTTTGAGAAAAAATCACTTGAAAAATCGGGGAAAAAAGTGTATCATATATATGGTATAAATTTTCATTGCTGAAAGGATGTTTTTAACTATGAAACTCAGTGTTCTTGCTAACCTTTACGGTTCAAAATCTCTTGATGAGACCCTCTCTATCCTATCCTCTCTCGGTGTACATACAGCCGAGATCGGTGCAGGCGGATATCCGGGTAAGGCTCATTGCAATCCCGCGGAGCTTCTCGCGGATGAAAAGAAGTATGATGAATTTGTTGCTACCTTCAAGAAGTATGATGTTGAGATATGTGCTCTTGCTTGCCATGGCAATCCTCTCCATCCCGATGCGGCTACAGCAAAGATGTATGATGAGGATTTCAGAAATGCTATCCTTCTTGCGGAAAAGCTCGGTGTTGATACTATAATCGGCTTCTCCGGCTGTCCCGGTGACAGCGAGGGCTCAAAGTATCCAAACTGGGTAACATGCCCCTGGCCCGAGGACTTCCTTGCCATTCTTGACTGGCAGTGGAATCAAAAGCTCATTCCTTATTGGAAGGATATGTCAAAGTTTGCTCTCGATCATAAGGTTAACCATATCGCCTTTGAGATGCACCCCGGCTTCTGCGTATATAACCCCGAAACACTTCTTAAGCTCCGTGCCGCTGTCGGTGACGTTATCGGTGCGAACTTCGACCCCTCTCATCTTATCTGGCAGGGAATGGATCCCGTTGCCGCTATCCGCGAGCTGAAGGGCGCGATCTATCATGTTCATGCTAAGGATACAAAGCTCGATAAATACAATACCGCCAAGAACGGCGTTCTTGATACAAAGCACTATGGCGACGAGCTGAACCGCGCTTGGGTATTCCGCACAGTCGGCTACGGTAACAACGAGACATATTGGAGAGATCTTGTCAGCAATCTCCGTCTCTGCGGCTATGATAAGGTTCTTTCCATCGAGCATGAGGACAGCGTAATGTCCATCGACGAAGGCCTCAGAAAGGCAGTAAACTTCCTCAAAGACATCGTTATCTATGAAGAAAAGCCCACCACAATGAGCTGGGCATAATGGGTATGGGGCACTCTTTGAGTGCCCCATAAGGTTATGAGTTATAAGTTATGATTTCGCATCCGCGAAAGTTAAGAGTTTAAAGGTGAAAAAATGGATAAAGAACAGCTTAAAGAAAAATTTATTCAAATATACAAATCGAAAATTACAAGGGACGGAGCGGATAAGCTGCTTGATTATCTGACCTCGTCTTCTTGCGATTTTTTTGATGCCCCTGCCAGCACTCGCTATCACGGCTCTTACCCCGGCGGACTTCTTGAACATTCGATCAATGTCTATGAATGTCTCTGTGATTATATGGCGCGTCCGAGATCAAAAGAGCTTTATGGAATGAACTATACTGAAGAAACCCTTGCCATCGCTGCGCTTCTGCATGATATCTGCAAGACCAATTTTTATAAATTGGGTTCGAGAAATGTAAAGGAAGACGGCGTTTGGAAAAGCGTGCCCTCATATTCGATCGAGGATAAGCTGCCCTACGGTCACGGTGAAAAATCGGTATACATAATCTCGGGATATATGCGCCTCACTCGTGACGAAGCCTTTGCCATACGATATCATATGGGCTTTGCAGGTGCATCCGAAGGAGAGAAAATGAATGTGGGCAGCGCATTTGAAATGTTCCCGTTGGCTTTCGCACTTTCTGTTGCCGATATGGAGGCAACATATTATATTGAGGGCAAGGAACCTCAAAATTGAAAGGACTAAAATAGCATCGGTCAAAAATCCCACCGCAGCTTTATGCACCTCAAAAGTGTCTAACTTTTGAGGTGCATATCATTTGCAGTGTTTTTTTTATTAAGTTGTTTAAAATCAAATATCTTTTCAGCGCAATCATTCGCCTCACCGATATCATGGGTGATAAGTAAAACAAGCGAATTTTTGCCGATTTGTTTGATTTTTTCTATTATTCCCGATTTTGTTTCCGAGTCAAGTCCGGCAAAAGGCTCATCAAGCAGAATAAAGTCGCTTTCGCAGACAAATGCTCTTGCCAGTGAAACACGCTTCTGCATACCGCCTGAAAGCTCATTGGGATATTTATCCGAAGCCGCTTCGAGACCAACATGAGCGAGGGCTTTTTTTGCTTTTGCAAGGGTTGTTTTTTTGCCTCCGAGAACAAAATTGACATTTTCCGCTGCCGACATCCAAGGAATAAGCCTTGCGTCTTGAAAGTCAAAGGCAAGGCGCTCTGTTTCCAGACGGATATTTCCCGAAGATGGCTTCAGGAGTCCGCTTATAAGCGCAAAAAGTGTGCTTTTTCCGCATCCCGAAGGACCCATTATTGCAAAAACGCCGTTTTTGGGGAGAGTCAACGAAAAATCTTCCAGTATCTGCTCATTGCCGTATGAAAAGGAGAGCTTTTCTATCTTAAGCATCTGCACCCCTCCTTTTCCCCGAAAGCTTTGCGATGATAGCTTCAAAAGCAAGCTCGATTACGAGGCTTAAAATTATGACAACGACTGTCCATGCAAAAAGATCCGCAGTCTCAAAATAAGCCTTCGAATTGAAGAGCTCTTTGCCGATGGATCTTGCAGGTACTGCCAGCACTTCAGCCGCGATCCCCGCCTTCCAGGCAAGCCCCAGCGAGGTTTTTGCCGCTGATGTGAAATAGGGAAGTACGGAAGGAAGATATATGCTTTTCAGCTTTTGAAAGCTCCCTACTTTATATACCTTTGACATTTCAAGAAGTTTGGGATCAACTTCCGAAAGCCCTGTCATCAGATTCGTCCAAACCACAGGCAGAACCATAAGAAGAGAAATGAATATCGGAAGCTCACTCCTGTCAAGCCAAACAAGCGCAAGGATGATGAAGGATGCCACAGGAGTTGCCTTTATCACCGTGATCAGCGGTCTTGCAAGTGCGTTTGCAATTTTTGAGATATGGGTAAGTATCGCCAATATCACTCCTATCAGAGCCGCGAGAATGATCCCCGTCATAACTCTGAGAAGCGAAAAAGCAGTGGTGATATAAAATTCTCTCGTTGAAGCCAGCTCGGAAAGTCTTTTTACAACCGAAAGGGGAGAGGGCAGAAGAAGCTCTTTGCCCACCTGCAGTGCCGCGAGATACCAAATAAGTATCCAAAAAGCGGCCACAGCAAGTGTCTTTAAGAGAGATTTTATGAATTTAGGGTGCATCAGTCAGCAATATAGAATATCTCATCAGCGGGAATTGCACCGCCGACAGATGCGGGATTTGCCGCATAGAGAACTCCAAAGAAGCCATTCATGGGCTCTATGAGCTCACTGCCCGAAATAAATGCGATATTACAGTTGGGAATAGCCTTGAGCGCAAGGGGAGCTTTGGGAATAATGCCTGCCTCGGCGATCATTGCGGAGGCTTCTTCTGCATTGGTATTTACAAAATTGATGGAAGCCTTATATTCTTCAAGGAAAGCGGCAACCTCAGCGGGATGCTCGTCAATAAAGCTCTTTCTTGCAATGATGCAGCCCTGAATGAGGGGAAGTCCGCCGCTTACCTCTTCCCAAACATCGGAGAAGTTGATGGCACGGCGAAGGCTCTCGTTTTGAGCCAGTGTGGCTGTAACCTTGGGCTCGGGAAGAACTGCAAGATCAACTTCGCCTGTAGCAATGGCGGTAGCAAGCTCGTCGGGATTATTATATGTGAAATCAAGGAAAACATCTGTGCCAACCTCGAGGCCGCTCTCTGTAAGCAGATAATTTGTGATATATTCGGGATTTGCTCCCTGCTGACAGCAGTAGATCGTCTTACCGGAAAGATCACTCATGCTGTTAACTGTCTCGCCGTTTTCAATGAGATAGAGAACTCCGAGGGTGTTGGCCGCGAGAACCTGAATCTCGCCGTTTGTTTTAGCATAGAGAACAGCGGCAAGATTTGTGGGAACAGCGGCAATATCGGCAGTACCGCCGATGATAGCGGGCGCAACAACATCTGCACCGCTTACGATCTCAAAATTGTAGGGGAAGAGGGCAGTGCCGTTCTTAGCATCGTCCATCATCTTGGCAAAGCCCATACCGGTAGTACCGGAGATAACGGTGATGTTGAAGGGAGTAGTTTTGTCAACTGTGTCCTCTGTTTCTGCCGCTGTGTCAGTGCCTGTGTCAGAGACAGCATCGGTTTCGGTATCTGTGTCTTTAACTTCGGCGGTGCCGCATGCGGCGAGGGCGGTGAGCATAAGGATTGAGAGGATGATCGCGAGTAGTTTTTTCATGGTGTTTTCTCCTTTATTTGTTATAATTTTTGAGCATTTTTTCTCGGTCTCGGAGCAGAAAGCTTTTCCCGTCTTTTTCAATAAAACCATCAGATGTCAGGGTATCAAGTGCACGGTATAGCGAGGCTCTGCCAATATCCAGCATCAGAGCAAGAGCTCCCATTGAAACTTCGGGCGTAACTTTTATTTGAAGGGCGTTTTCTGCTCCATCCTCGGCAAGCGAATCAAGATAAAACGCAAGACGCCTTTCTGCACTGCCTGCTGTGAAGCAGGCGATACGCTTGTTTAAAAAGCGAATACGGCAACAGAGGAATTTCAGGTAATTATACATTACCGTTTTGTCCTTTTCAAGGAGCTGACTCATACTGCGCTCGGGAATGAAAAGAACCTTGCAATTGTTCTTTGCTTCCACTCGGCTGATACTGATATTGCTTCCTGCGAAAAGCTCTGCTACTCCGAAGACATCTCCATTGCTCAGTGTGCGAAGCAGCACTGTGCGGTCACTGTCAAGAGATAAGACCTTCGCTGTGCCTTCAAGGATTAAAACGAGGTACTTTTGGTTGTTTTCGTGAGATAATATCACGTCATCAGCTTTATAGGTTCTGACTATTGTATTATCTGATAGCATGGAAGACAGTAATTTTTCATCTGCACCGCTAAACAGCGAAGTACGGAGAAGCAATTTTAGAGTTTCTCTGTCCATTGTCGATTCCTTTCTGAAAAGTGTATCATATGAGACAAAAATATTATAACATATTTTATGAATTTGTCAATAGCTTTGCTATTTTTTCCACACTACGCCCAAAAAGTTTGTGTGTTTTATCTGTAATATATTCATTTTGCAGGTATTTTCAGTAAGCTGCGCCAAAAAACAGCCATTCTTGATCAGACAAAAATTTTGTATCAGAACAAGGTTCTCCATCAGTTAAAATTGATAACAATAATTAGTATTTGAAACGTAAAACAATAATTTTTGGGGGAAAATTAACTTGCAGTGAAGGATCTCATGTGGAAAACTAAATTTTTTCTTTCTAAAATCTTTTTTCGTTATAAAAAGCCGCAAAATCAGTGTTAACCGAAGCCAACCCTCGGCTTCCCTCGGGATGACTTTTCGGTAGTGTTCGCCTTGTTCACTAATGTTTATTTGCCTTAACTAACAGCTCGACAAATTATTGTTTGCACGAGTTTTTAGAGGTGCTTTATTATTAAATAACAGGAAAAAGGGCTGTCTCACATATTTTGTGAGACAGCCCGGATGAATCATATTATTCTGTTATGCTATTGAGTGTGTCGCGGTGAACTATTTCAACACCGGTGAAATAGATGGAGATGATATCTTCTGCGGAAGCACCGGCATCCGAGAGATCCTTTGCACCGTACTGACTGATCCCGACGCCGTGTCCCCAGCCTTTACCTGAGAAGATAAAGTTTTCGGAAGCGGAAGCTGTTATTGTTTCTGTTACAGTTTCAAGTGTGGTAATAACGGTGACATTGCCGAATTCTGAAACAACTTCATAGGCATTATCACTGATGTAGACCGGAGCTTCTTCTTGGGGCGGAGTTTCGGCATCGCCATCTGTCAGAATTTCTGTATCAGTGGTATCGATTATTTCTTCATCCGTTGTGTTTTCCTCAATTTCTTCATAAAAGTCCTCGGGGAGATTTTCGGGATCGAGAAGCGTTACCTTGACATTGTCATATTCAAATGGAGTAACATCGTCATATTCATCTGCTGTTGCAACGCAGGAATTCATGCTTACCTTACGTCCTGTTGAGGTTATAACATATGCAACGGGATATTCACTGGGCATGACCTCGCCGCTGTCTGTCAATACCTGTGCTTCGGATATAAGGAGCTGATCGTTTGTAACATATCCCCTGATGATAAAGCCTTTTTCTTCTTCTTGAGGTGGCGTATCGGTTGAGTTTCCGCCGACTATATCGATATCATAAACCTTATTGTATGTACGCTCAAGAGAACCTTGGCTAACGGAAAAGTTTGCTGATTTCAAATAGCTTGAAAGTGTAGTTCTCACTGCGTCGCTTCTGTTTATCTTAACGGTTTGACCGCTTGTGTCTGTGAAAGTGATCGAATAGACATAGTCGGGATTGTCCTCAACAGTTTCAACCTCGATTGAAGCAATTGCACCGGAAAGCTCTGTATAACCTCCTCTGGTTCGCAGAGTATTGCAAAGCTCTGTCGGAGTAACTTCTGTATACCAAAGACCGTTATTGTAGTCCGCGTATTTTTCCCAAGGAGTCTGGACAGATGAGAGATAACCTCTCGCCGAGCCCCATACATATTGAGATCCAACGGTTGAGCCGCCGACGCTCGAGGAATAATATGCGCTTATGACCTTGCCGTCATAAACCGTTACCATCCCCTCTGTGCTTTCGACAGCTTCCACAACTGCATCATTAACGCGGTTGCGGCCCTTATAGACCTGATCGCTTTGGGTTGCTGTCATATCAAAGCCGTAGCTGTTATAACGCTTGCAGTAGCTTGCGATGGCATAAGAACGTATTGTTATCGCAAAGGTACGCAGAACCTCGCGGCTCCACGAATTGCTGATCTCATAGGGAAGAACGCCTTCAACATAGCTTTCGAGATCAAGGAGATTGGTGAGCGCAACTCCAGTGTAGGCATCTGTGTGTTTTGGAATGAAGGTCATAACGCCTTCATAAAGATTGTTTGCAGGGGTTTGAATATAGGAATCGTATTCATCCGCCTGAAAAGCCATAAAGCCGAGGGTATCAATTCCTTCGCCAAAATCATATTCAAAAAGAATACGGTCTGTTTCGGGATTGACGACCGAAACTGCAGTTGCGGAGGGGTAAGCGATCGTCATTTCATAATTTTCGAAACAGGACTTATAAACCTCAAGTGCCGCAAGAGCATCGGCTTCGGTTGCATAATGACCGAGTCGGATTTTATTTTCGCCGTTTATATGGGTGGGAATTGGATAGAGTGTTTCGTCGGGTATCTGATATCGCACATCCTCAACGAGATATTCAAAGGGCATTGAACCAAAGGGGATATTGGTCAGTTCAAGGTGATATCCGCCGATAACGGTTGATGCGGGATCATCGGTCAGATAATAAGTCATTGATTTTTTTGAGAGATTTGCATCCACTGTTGCGGAAGCAATATTAGTATCAAGATAATAAATCGGATTAAAGGAACGCAGATCTTCCGTTATAACGGTGGAACCGACAATGAAGCCGTAAGGTGCTTTGATCTCAAAACCGACAGTGATGCTTGAACCATACATTAAACCGACGGCGATATATGTATCGCCATCGGTTTCTGATGAAAATGTGTAATCGGATTCGTTATAAGAAATGTTCACCGCGGAAATTTCACTGATGATCAGAGTTATTCCGAGTGTTGCTGCACCGCCGATCATGAGAACGGCAAGAATGAGACAAAGAATACGAGTCCAGTTTACCTTTTTCTTATTCTTAAGGTTCGACAATTATGTAAGCACCTCCTACCATAACATAAGCTCCGCCTGAGCTTGTGATTACTATACCTCGTCCGTCATCTCCTCTGGGAATGAGCAGATTGTGGTTTTTGGGAACTGATGCGCCGCCCCTCAGATCAATGCCGTCTGTAAGATCGCTCAGACCTTGGTTATCAAAGGGAGACACGATTTCTGCAGTGCCCGAGCGCAAGATGATTTCTGTTGCGGCAGTGCACTGTATCTGCTGACCGTATTCAACAAAGATCGCCTCAAATCCTGTGGAAACGGGAGCTGAGGTGCTCACATCGCCGCCGAGTGCAGCAATTGATGCACGGATAGGCTCGAGAGCCTCGTCCACATATTTTGTGAGGTAAGAGAGGGAAATGAGCGGGTCATTTGTGCTGTCATAAGCCGCTGCCACAAGGATACTCATAGAGCAGGCAAGGGCTAAAATGACAGCAATTATAATAGTCAGTTTTGTTTTGTTCATTTTTTTCATAACAAACTTGCACTTTCTGCGGATATTCCGCGCACATAAAATTTACTACTTTATGCCCAAGGGCTATAATACAGTGTTATTATACCAAAAGGACGGGTATTTGTCAAATATTATCGGCTATAATTTTATTTCTGTTCATATTTTGTGCATTTTGCGGTAGCAAAAATAACAAATTTTGGTATGAGAAGGTTTGGAATATAAATTTGTGATATATTTGAAAATTAAATATAGTGGGAAACAATAATCAGGCAAGCTATTAACAAAAAATCCCACCGTGGCCGTGGGAATTTTTGCCTTTAGAACGATAGGTGCTCTCCGTCGGGAATGGCAACGCCGCTTGCGGGGATCTTCAGCTTTTTGAAGCCTTTGGAATCAAATTTTTCTTCAAAGCCCACAGCTGCGCTTATAAGCTTATTACCTTTTTTCAGAGTGAAAAGGTTAACGCCTGCGGCACTTCTTGTGGTTTTTATCGGAATAAGCGAGGATCTGATTACGATAGCCTTTTTATCCGACGAGATCATGAGAATATCTACAGGCTCGGTTTCATAGAACACCCCTACGATAGGTGAAGCATCGGAGTATGCCCCGATCAGCTTACGGCGGTTACCCTTTGTCTGATAAGAGGATGCCGGAACTCGCACGCCCTTGCCGTTCTCAAAAATGAAAATGAAATTCTCATTTTCGGGATAGCTTTTTTGTATGCGCATGAAAATCGGCTTCTCTCCTGTATTCATTTCAAGCCTTGCGGGCAGAAAATCCCCCAAAGCCGAAGCCTTTGTACATTCAAAGTCCGCGACCTTTGCTCTGTATACCTGACACTGATTTGTGAAGAAAACTATGTCGTTTATATTCTCTGCGTCAAATGACTGCGAAAGCTCATCGCCCTCCTTGAATTTTTGCTCATCGTTGCCCTTGAGCGACTGGAAGGTGATCTTTTTGAAGTAGCCCTCCTTTGAGAGAACGAGGCGAACATTATAATTTTCCACTGTTTCTTCCGCTTCATATTCGGGCTCGTCGCCTGAATAGATAATAGCGGAAAGACGTGGTTTTCCGTATTTTTTCTTGATTTCTTGGAGCTGTTTAACAATATAATTCTTGATCTTTATCTCATCTCCGAGAAGCTCTTCAAGGTCTGCTATCTCCTTTTGCAGGCCTTCGATTTCGCGGATGCGGTTGAGGATATATTCGCGGTTGAGGTTACGAAGCTTGATGTCTGCGATATATTCCGCCTGTATCTTGTCAATGGAAAAGCCCTCTTCAAGATTGGGGATAACATCCTCTTCCTTTTCTGTTTGGCGGATTATTCTTATTGCCTTATCGATATCCAGAAGTATCTTTCCGAGACCGAGAAGAAGATGCAGCTTTGCCTGTTTCTTTTCGAGATCAAAGGTAAGCTCGCGGCGAACGCAACCAATACGGAATGTTATCCACTCGTTAAGTATTTCAACAATGCCCATTTGGCGCGGCACGGAGTTTACAAGAATATTGAAGTTACATTTAAAGCTGTCCTCAAGCGGGGTGCTCTTAAATAGCTTTTTCATCAGCTTGTCGGGGTCAACTCCCCTGCGCAGATCAAGGGTAAGCTTAAAGCCGTCAAGGTCGATCTCATCGCGGAAATCGGTGACCTCCTTCAGCTTTCCTTCTTTTATCATATCGCCGATACGTTTCATTATCTGCTCGATTGATGTTGAATAGGGGATCTGAAGAACATCGATACAGTTTTCCTTTTTGTCGTAGCTGTATACCGAGCGTATGCGAACCGATCCGCTGCCGGTTTCATATATCTGACGGAGCTGAGTCTCATCATAGAGTATCTCGCCTCCGCCCGAAAAATCGGGAGCTTTGATGAGCTGCATTATTTTTTCGGTGGATGTTTTTGGATTTTTCAGCAGAGCGATAGTGCCGTCACAGACCTCTGAAAGATTGAAGGAACAGACATTGGATGCCATACCTACCGCAATTCCCGTATTTGGTGTTACAAGAACATTTGGGAAGGTCGTCGGCAGCAATGTAGGCTCTTTCAGGGTGCCGTCATAGTTATCTATCATATCAACGGCATTTTTGTCAATGCCCCTAAAAAGCTCCTCGCAGAATTTCTCCAGCTTACACTCGGTGTAACGTGAAGCCGCATACTGCATATCCGAGCTGTACTGCTTACCGAAGTTACCCTTTGAGTCAACAAAAGGATGAAGTAATGTGGCGTTATCGCGGGTTAGACGTACAAGTGTTTCGTAGATAGCCGCATCACCGTGGGGATTCAGCTTCATCGTTTGACCGACAATATTCGCGCTTTTGGTTCTGTTTCCGTTAAGTAAGCCCATTGTGTACATAGTGTAAAGAAGCTTTCTGTGTGAAGGCTTCAGACCGTCTATCTCGGGAATTGCTCTCGAGATAATGACGCTCATTACATAGGGCATATAGTTCTTTTCGATGGTTTCTGTTATTGGTTGGAGCATAGGCTCGGAGTAAACTATTTTGGCTTCTGCCGCAGGAGTCTTCTTTTTCTTTGCCATTTAATGAACCATACCTTTCTTAAACCTTTTTTATTGTGTGTGCCGCCGCGCGGATCATTCTGTTATAAAGAGCGAGACCAAGCCCTTTTTTTGGCGGCAGATGGGCATAAATTATGTCACAGCCCAGCTTGTCCGCATCGCGAAGGGAAGTGAAGAGCGTATGCGCATGAGCATTTAGATCTTCTTTTGTGCCTATTGGCAGCAGACATGCACCTTTGAGAAGGTCACATTCTTCGTCATAGCAGAGAATTGCACATTTTTTATTTTTTATTTCGCCTTCGAGAAATCCAAGCACGTTTTCTTCCTCTCCGTCAAGGAGAATGAGAGGAGTCGAGGGTGCATAATGCTTATATTTCATGCCGGGTGAAAGAGGCTTTTCGTTTTCCTTCAGCATTTCGAGCACCGAACCTGCGATCTCAACCTTTTCCGAGACCATGCAGAGGGCGTCATATGTAACTGCACCGGGGCGGAGAAGGGTAAGAGTGTCATTTTTTATCATTACGATGGTGGATTCAAGCCCTATCTCGCTTTCACCACCGTCTATCACCATGTCAACTCTGCCTTTCATGTCTTCCATAACATATTCTGCTGTTGTGGGGGACGGCTTGCCCGAAAGATTTGCGGACGGAGCCGCAATCGGCACGCCTGCCGCCCGTATCAGTGCGTTTGCTACTGGATGATCGGGGCAGCGAACTGCAACCGTTTCGAGTCCCGCTGTTACCGATAGCGGAATGATATCCTTTTTTGGCATTATGACTGTCAGCGGTCCCGGCATAAAAGCTCTTGCCAGATCACGGTACAGCGGTGATACATGACAGTATTTTTCGGCCTCATCGGGGTCTGCGATATGTATTATCAGAGGATTATCTGCGGGTCTGCCCTTGGCGGCGTAGATTTTCTTTGCCGCCGAGGCGGCAAGACCGTTTCCGCCGAGACCGTAAACGGTCTCTGTAGGCATAACCACAAGTCCGCCGTTTTTTATGATCTCTGCCGCTTTTTCAATGGCAGAGATCGCCTCCGGTGCGGTCGTATCGGTTATTTTAACAAATTCTGTTATCAAAGAAAGGACTTCCTTTCGGTTAATTATTATTCTTCAGCCTTTCTGCGGCATCGGCAGTCATAAGCGCACTTATCATGTCGCCGATATCACCGTCAAGAAAGCTCTCGATGGCATGGGTGGTAAGTTTGATGCGGTGGTCTGTGACACGGCTCTGGGGAAAATTATAGGTTCGTATCTTTTCGCTTCTGTCGCCTGTTCCTACCTGTTCACGGCGTTCGGATGCAATTTTGTCCGATTGCTCTCTTTGCTTGATATCAAAGAGCTTTGCCCTGAGCATCTTCATTGCTTTATCGCGGTTTTTGAACTGGCTTCTTTCCTCTTGGCATTCAACTATGATCCCTGTGGGAAGATGAGTTATCCTGACGGCAGATTCGGTCTTGTTGATATGCTGACCGCCTGCACCGCTGGATTTGCAGGTCTCAAATTTCAGATCTGCTGGGTTGATTTCGATCTCAACCTCTTCAGCTTCGGGAAGAACCGCAACAGAAACCGTTGAGGTGTGAATACGTCCCTGCGTTTCGGTTTCGGGCACTCGCTGAACTCTGTGAACACCGCTTTCAAACTTCATCTTGGCGTAAACGCCCTCTCCCTCCATCATAAAGGTCACCTCGCGATACCCTCCAAGCTCGGTGGGATTTGAGGACATGGGAGAGACCTTGATGCCGTTTTTATCGGCATACATACCGTACATTCGGTAGAGGGAGGCGGCAAAAAGTGCCGCTTCCTCACCGCCTGCGCAGGCTCTTATTTCAACGATAACATTCTTATCATCATTAGGGTCACGGGGGAGGAGGAGTATTTTGAGCTCTTCGATTAAAACATCTTTTGAAGCTTTTTCAGCTTTCAGCTCCTCTTCGCAAAGCTCTCGCATTTCGGCATCAAGCCCCCCGGAAAGCATTTCCTCTATGCCTGCGATATTATCCGTGCATTTTTTATATTCACGGTATTTTTCAATTATCGGGGTAAGGGACTTATATTCCTTCATAAGCTCGGCATAGCGAGAAGGATCGCTCATAACATTCGGATCTGCCAAGCTGTCCTCTATTCCCACATATTTCTGCTCGGTTTCTTTTAATTTAGTGAGCATCAGTATTTGCAGAAAGCAGAGAAGGCTTTATAGGTTTCATAAAGGTCAACCTTTGAGATCAGCTCATAGGGCGCGTGCATTGAAATTACCGGAACACCCAGATCAACCGTGTCGATATTGAGATTTGCAATATATTTTGCAACGGTTCCGCCGCCGCCGAGATCGATCTTGCCAAGCTCACCTGTCTGCCAAACGACATTGTCCTTCTCCATAACGCCGCGAAGCCAGCCGATATATTCTGAGCTTGCATCGTTTGTGCTTGATTTGCCGCGCGCACCTGTGTATTTAATGAGTACAACACCGCAGGAAAGCTCGGGTGTGTTTCTCTTTTCAAATGCGTCCTTAAAATTGGGATCGTAAGCTGCGGAAACATCTGCGGAAAGGCATTTTGAATTTGCGCGAACCACCGCGGGATCGCCGCCCATTGCCCTTGCTATCTCATCGATAATATCCGGGAATATGGAGCACCGCATACCGCTTGAGCCCTCACTGCCCGTCTCCTCCTTGTCGGCGAGAACGCACATAAGAGTATGCTTGCTGTCCGCATTGTCGATAACGGAGGTGAGCGCAGGGTATGCACAGACCTTATCATCGTGACCGTAAGAAACGATAGAAGCCCTGTCAAGGCCTATATCTCTTGCTTTGTCTGCCGGAACTGCGCTCAGCTCTGCAGAAATGAAATCTGTTTCCGTGATCCCGTATTTTTCATTGAGAAGGGCAAGAACATTCAGCTTTATCTGCTCGCCCTCGTCCTCTGTGTTATAGGGACTTGTTGCCGCAAGAAGATTGAGCTGTTCTCCCTCTATAGCCTCTCCAAGCGTCTTCTTTGCCTGATTCTGTCCGAGGTGAGGAAGAATATCGTTGATATAGAATATCGGGTCACCCTCGTCCTCACCGATGGTGATGTTCACATTTGTTCCGTCCTTCAGGGTAACAACGCCGTGAATAGCCAGAGGAATGGTAACCCACTGATATTTCTTGATTCCCCCATAGTAATGTGTCTTGAAGAACGCCATTCTGCTGTCCTCGTAAATCGGGCAGGGCTTGAAATCAAGGCGGGGAGAGTCGATATGAGCCGCGGAGATGCGGATGCCGTTTTCGATATCCTCCGAACCGATAGTAAAGAGGAAAAGGCTCTTGCCTCGGTTGTTGTAATAGAGCTTGTCGCCTGCTTTCAGTGCTTGACCGAGAGTATAGGGCTTGAAGCCTGCTTTTTCTGCGATTTCAATTGAGGTGTTTACAGCTTCACGCTCTGTTTTTGCGCTGTCAAGGTATTTTTTGTAGTTAACGGAATAATCGTAAGCCGCCTTCACATTATCTTCGGAAGTCAGCTCATAAACGCTCTTTTTTGTATAAAAGAGTTCATTTTTCAGTTCTTTTGCTGTTTTCATTTGTCTATCTCCTTAAAATATAATTTTTCATAGATGCCGACCGCTTTTGAGACCTTTTTTACATATTCCGAGGTCTCTTCAAAGGGTATCTCTATAAGAACGCCGTTAGTATCGGCATATTCTTCGCTTGCCTGCCATTCCTTAACTCTGCCGGGACCGCAGTTATATGCGGCATAGACCGTTTCCCACAGACCAAACTCGGAATAGAGATATGAAAGATAATATGTGCCATAACGTATATTGGTCTCCGGATCATAAAGCATGCCGTCTTCGAGAGCTTCTCCTGTTTTCTCGAAGAGCCACCTGAAGGTATCGGGCATTATCTGCATAAGTCCGACTGCTCCTGCACTTGACACCGCATTTGATACAAACTCGCTTTCCGTGCGTATAGTGGCGTAAATAACCGCCTGCGGAACTCCGTAAATGGCTGAATATTTCTCAACGTACTCGGAATATGTACGCGGATGTGTTTTTCTGTCTATTGCATCGCATATATCATCTATAACGAATCCGGCTATGATTGAAATCGAAATGATAATAATTATTGCAATGCTTCGAGAAAGAGCTTTTTTCAACTTAATTTCTCCCTGATAAATTTTTCGAGTTGTGATTTGAGCTTTTCGAGGTCGGATGAGTTTTCAATGACAAAATCCGCTCTTGAAATGTAAAAGTCATCATCCTTTTGAGCCGCAAGCCTTTCGGTTGCCTTCTCGGGCGTGATGCTATCGCGCAGGGTTATTCTTTTCAAGCGAAATGAATATGGCGCACTGACAACGAGGATAACATCGCACTCCTTGTCAAATCCGCTTTCAAAAAGTGTGGGCGCATCCACTGTCACGGCTCTTCTCCCGTCCTTCTTATGAATTTTGATAAGCCTTCTGCATTCCTGCAAAACATAATTGTGCGTGATTTTATTCAGCCTATCTAATCTTTCCTCATGTCCCTCACCTGAAAATACCAGCGAAGCGAGCTTTTTTCTGTCCACCGAACCGTCAAAGGACAGAATATGCTCCCCGAATTCCGATGTAAGTGCTTTTGTGCAATCCGAACCCGAGGTGAGCAGAGAATGATAGATGCTGTCGCAGTCTATATGAGGAACGCCGTATGCAGCAAGCAGATCGGCAACTGTTCCTTTTCCCGCACCGCTCGGTCCCGTCAGACCTATGATCTTCATATCAGAGCACCGAAAGGTCATCGACCTTAACTGTTCTGCGAAGCTCTGCGGATTTATATCCGGCTTCCATTACTTTTTGGACATATGCACCGTCGTCAACGCTTGGCTTCGGCTGTCTGCCCTCATGAACTGCCGTGAGAAATTCGAGATAGCTTGCAACATGCCCCATAAGCCAGCCGACCGGTGCTTTCGGAGAGGGGAAAACTCCTCCGGGAGCGTCATATCTGCCAACACATTCGATTTTTGTGAAGCCTTTTTCACCGCCGAGGGGTGTAGCCTTCGCGGTGTTATCGTAAAAATGAAGCCATTCACATTCCATAAGCGAATATTTAATAGCCCCCTTTTCACCGTAAATCTCGATTACCACATCATCATTAGCACCAGTGTGGACTTTACTTGCGGTGATTGTACCGACACCGCCGCAGTTAAGCTCACAGAGCATATAAAAAGCTTCATCGGCATTTGTCTGCCAAGACCCTCCGTCCATACCCGCACGGGTCGGGTAAGCAATCTGGCTTATGGCAGAAACTGTTGAGATGCCGCCGCAGAGATGCTGAACCATATCTATAACATGTGAACCAAGATCGAATAGAACTCCGCCTCCGCAGATATCCTTATTTTGCTTCCAGCCTGCGTTTTTGTTTACATCCGTGGCACTGCTGTGATAATATGCGGCACTGAATGAAAGGATTCTTCCAATGCGTCCTTCGTCAATGAGCTGCTTTGCCCGCATGACGGCAGGAATAAAACGGTTATTGAACACCATTCCGAAGATAACGCCCTTAGCCTTTGCCGCTTTTTCTATCTTCAAAGCTTCTTCATATGAAATGCAAAGAGGCTTTTCGCAGCAGATGTGCTTGCCTGCATCAATTGCCTTCATCAGCGTGTTAAAATGATATATATTCGGCGTTGAAACATCAATGATATCTATATCATTAGAGTAAATGAGATCGTCCTCATTTGTTGTTGCGATTTTATATCCAAAGGTGTTTTTTGCGTATTCTGCTTTTTCGGGGGTTTTTGTGCAAACTCCTTCAAGCTCTATGTCAAAGGGCAGTGAGGGATAGAAAAAGGGCAGATTTTTAAGAGCATAGGTATGGGTCTTTCCCATTGATCCAAAGCCCAGCATGCCTATTTTCAGATTGGTTACAGACATATTTACCTCCTTTTTGGCATATGATTCCAGCATAATATAATATATTATACAATATTTTTTTCTGTTTTACAAGAGTTATTTGATAATTTTCCCTTGAACTTCTCCGAGATGGGTGGTATAATATATTCAAAAGAGTATGTGAGGTTTGATATGCAGAAATACGATACTATACTTTTTGATGCCGACGGCACGCTTTTTGATTTTTTGAGAGGTGAGCGCGAAGCACTTCTTCTTGCTTGCCGTAAATACGGATATGAGCTTTCCGAAGCCGATGTTAATGAATACAGTGCGATAAACGATTCGCTCTGGAAGGCACTTGAGCGCGGAGAGGTTGATAAGGAGACCTTGCGAGTTAAAAGATTTGAGATTTTCGGAAAGCTGAAGGGCTTTGATTGCGATTTCGGCAAGCTTTCTCTTGATTACACAGATCTCTTGTCGGAGCAGCATTTTCTCATTGACGGCGCACTCCGGATCGTTAAAAAGCTTTCGGAGAAATGCCGACTTTATATCATAACAAACGGTATCGGATATGTTCAGAGAAACAGATTTTCGCTTTCGCCTATCGGTGAATATTTTCGCGAGCTCTTTATCTCCGAGGAGGTCGGTTACGAGAAGCCGAATATTCATTTTTTTGAATATGTCGCGGAGAGGATTCCCGATTATGATGCTTCCCGAACCCTTGTTGTGGGAGACTCGATGACCTCCGATATGAAGGGCGGTATAGGAGCGGGTATTGACTGCTGTTATTTTACCCCGAAGGGCAGGGGAATACCCGACGGAAGCAAGATTAAATACTGCATAAAACAGCTTTCGGAGCTTGAAGAAATAATATTTGGCGAATGATTTTGAGGTGGATATGTCAGATTTTTCCGAGGTTATAAAAGATATATTATCCGATGAATTGTGGTCGGAGAATGAGCCTCTATCAGCACATTCAACCTTCCGCATCGGTGGAAAGGCTGATTTTTTTGCGAGACCTGCCGATGAAGAGAGCTTCACGGCTCTTATTGAAGCGGCAAATAATAGCGGAATACCATTTACAGTTATAGGTAGTGCCAGCAATATACTTTTTTCCGACAAGGGCTTTCGCGGAGTTGTTATAACAACGTTAGGTCTTAAGGATGTAGAGATAAACGGCACACTTTTAAGAGCGGGAAGCGGCGTGACCCTACCGATCCTCTCCTCAAAAGCACAGAGAGAAGCCCTTGACGGCATGCGCTTTATGTGCGGCATTCCGGGAACTGTCGGAGGCGGAGTTTTTATGAACGCCGGTGCTTACGGAGGCGAGATATCCGATATTCTTTCCGCCTCTCGATATTATGACACGGGAACGGGAAAAATATGTGAGCTTTCGGCATCCGAGCATGATTTTGGATATCGTCATTCTTCATATATGGAGCATCCCGAAAGGGTGATTCTTTCTGCCGATTTCGCTTTGGAGAGGGGCAGAAGCGAAGAGATAAAGGCGGAATGTGATGACCTTCTTCGCCGCAGAGCGGAAAAACAGCCCCTTGAATTTCCAAGTGCCGGAAGCACCTTTAAGCGTTATCCCGGTTTTTTCACAGCACAGCTTATAGATGAATGCGGTCTTAAGGGATATACCGTTGGCGGAGCACAGGTATCAGAAAAGCATGCGGGATTTGTTATCAACCGCGGCGGAGCAACTGCCGCTGATGTGCTTGAGCTTATTTCTCACATAAAAAATGTTATAAAACGCGAACGCGGTATAGATATTGAATGTGAAATACGTTTTGTTGGAGAAGTGTAACAATGTCATTTTCCGGGAATGTAAAGGCGGAGCTTGCTCTTCAGGCGAGAAAACTCACCTGCTGTAAAAAGGCATTTGCATATGGACTGCTTATAAATTCGGTTCCTTCGGATGATGGGACTATCGTGTTTGAAACGGAGCATGACTCTGTGAAAGACGATGCTTTAAGCGCGGTAAAGGAGCAGTTCGGAAAAACCCCCGAGCTTTATGAGCGAAAAAGAATGGGACGCAATCGGCATGTTCTGTCTTTTACCTCCCGTTCTGCTGTGGAATTGCTCGGAAAGCTCAGCGGGGAAGGATCGCTTCGGGAGATCTTAGGCTTTCGCTGTGAAAATTGCAGGGTACATTTTTTGCGAGGAGCTTTTCTTGCGGCGGCAAATGTCAGCGACCCCATGAAGTCTTATCATCTTGAATTTACCGTAAAAAATGCGCAGAGGGCAAAGCTGCTTTTTGAGGAGCTCAGAGAAGTGGGCTTTGAGGCAAAGATCGCAGATCGACGCGGTGGTGTTGGACTTTATTTTAAAGAGAGCGGATCGATAGAAGATATTCTGACATATCTCGGTGCATCAAAAATGCTTTTTGAATGTATGAACGATAAGATATTGCGCGAGATACGCAATGATACTAACCGCAGAGCAAACTGCGAAACGGGAAATATCTTAAAGGCGGTAAGCGCCTCGCAGGAGATAATTGCCGCTATCAGAAAACTTGAGTCGGCAGGGCTTCTTGCGGCTTTGCCCGATGATCTGCGCGAGACTGCACGCCTCAGAGAAGAACACCCAGAAGCCTCACTTTCGGAAATGTGTTCGATGTTTTCACCGCCTCTGTCGAAATCCGGGCTTAACCACCGATTTATAAAAATCAAGAAATTTGCCGAGGATATCGGAAAGAATTAAGGAGCTACATGATGGGAGGAGAATTTGTTCATCTTCATCTTCACAGTGAATACAGCTTACTTGACGGCGCTTGCCGTATAAAGGAGATACCCGAGAGGGTAAAGGAGTGCGGTCAAAGCGCGGTAGCACTGACAGACCATGGCAATATGTACGGTGCCGTGGCGTTTTACCGCGCCTGCAAAGCTGCTTCTGTAAAGCCTATCATCGGATGTGAGGTATATGTTGCACCGAAATCCCGTTTTGATAAGGTAAATTCGGTAAACGACGGAGCATATAACCATCTTGTGCTTCTCTGCAAAAATGAAATCGGATACAGGAATCTGATCTATCTGGTCTCAAAGGGATATACAGAGGGATTTTTTTCAAAGCCCAGAATCGATATGGAGCTTTTGAGGGATCACCATGAAGGACTAATTGCCCTTTCCGCATGTCTTGCGGGAAAAATTCCGCGTCTGCTTCTTCAAGGTGATTACGAGGCGGCAAAATCTCATGCCGCCGAGATGAAGGAGCTTTTCGGAGAGGATTATTATATTGAGCTGCAGAATCATGGCATGAGCGAACAGCTTGAAATACTGCCAAAGCTGCTTCGGATAGCGGAGGATTGCGAGATCGGGCTTGTTGCAACCAATGATGTTCATTATCTGCGCCGCAAAGATGCTTCAACGCAGAAGGTGCTCATGTGCGTTCAAATGAATACAACTGTTGATGACGATGTGAAAACAGGCTTTGAGACCGACGAGTTTTATCTGAAAAACACCGATGAAATGAGGGCTCTTTTCGGGAAATACGAGGGAGCACTTGCGAACACTGTGAAGATAGCCGATCAGTGCAATTTCGATTTTGATTTTGACCATTTATATCTCCCGACCTTCAAAACTCCCGACCGAAGTGCTCCGAAAGATTATCTTTCACGCCTTGCGGAAGATGGACTTCGCCGTGAGATCGATCTTGGTCACATAGTTTTCGGAGAAAACGGACATACGGAGGAGGAATACCGCGAGAGGATGGCTTATGAGCTTTCCGTTATAGAAAGTATGGGCTATTCCGAATATTTTCTTATTGTTGCCGACTATATAAATTATGCAAAAAGCAAGCATATACCAGTAGGTCCCGGGAGAGGCTCGGGAGCGGGAAGCCTTGTTGCATATCTTGTTGGCATAACGGGTATTGATCCCATAAAATTTGATCTGCTGTTTGAGCGTTTTTTGAATCCCGAGCGCGTCAGCATGCCTGATATCGATGTGGATTTTTGCTATAACCGACGAGATGAGGTTATAGATTATGTGGCGGAAAAATACGGCAGAGACCATGTTTCACAGATAATCACCTTCGGTACTCTTGCGGCAAGAGCGGCTGTCAGAGATGTCGGAAGGGCTCTCGGAATGTCTTATTCCGAGGTCGATGCTGTTGCAAAGCTGATTCCACATGAGCTTAATATAACTCTTGAAAATGCTCTTAAGCTTCCCGAGCTCAAGGCTTTGTATAATGGCTCGGAGAGCGTAAAGCGTCTGATTGATACCGCTATCGCCATTGAGGGGATGCCCAGAAATGTCTCGATACACGCGGCAGGAATAGTTATAACAGATAAGCCTCTTTGGAGCTATGTACCTCTGGCGCAAAGCAAGGGTGCTGTTGTGACGCAGTATGATATGGATACCGTTGCCGCCCTTGGACTTTTGAAATTCGATTTTCTGGCTTTGCGTTATCTGACGATAATCGAGGATGCAAGCCTGCAGATCAAGGAAAGCGAGCCGGATTTTGATATTGAAAAGCTTCCGCTTGACGATGCTGAGACCTATGAGCTGATATCAAAGGGACAGACAAAGGGAATCTTTCAGCTTGAAAGCGGCGGCATGAGAACGATGCTCCAAAATCTTTGCCCGAGCACGATAGAGGATATAATCGCGGCTATCGCTCTTTATCGCCCCGGTCCTATGGATTCGATACCTAAATATATTGAATGTCGCCATGATCCGAAAAAGGTTGAATATAAGCTTCCTTGCCTTGAACCGATACTCAGATCCACATACGGCTGTGTAGTCTATCAGGAGCAGGTCATGAGCATCTGCCGTGAGGTCGCGGGGTACAGCTACGGTCATGCAGATGTAGTCCGCCGCGCGATGTCAAAGAAAAAAGCTTCTGTGCTGGCGGCGGAGAAGGAAAGCTTTGTTTCGGGTGCTGTTGAAAAGGGTATAGACGAGAATGCCGCTTCAGAGCTTTTTGAAGAGATGGCGAGCTTTGCAAATTATGCCTTCAATAAGAGCCATGCGGCGGCATATGCTATGATATCCTACAGAACCGCATATCTAAAAGCCCATTATCCGCGAGAGTATATGGCGGCTTTGCTCAATTCTGTGTCCGGAAACCCTGCAAAGATCGCGGAATATATCTCCGATTGCGGTAAGCAGGGGATAAATGTTCTTCCCCCTGATATAAATGAAAGTCAAGTGGGTTTTCACGTTATCGGTAAGAATATCCGCTTCGGTCTTATACTCAAAAATATCGGCAGACAGTTTGTGCAGGCGATAATAAAAGAGCGCGCACATAAGTCCTTTAAATCTTTCGATGATTTTGCCGAGAGAATGAGCGGCTCGGAGCTGAATCGCAGGCAGGTTGAGACCTTGATCAAAGCCGGCTGCTTTGACAGCCTCGGTATCAGCCGAAGCCGTCTCATGGCAAGCTATGATACTATCCTCGGCACTCTGCAGAATAAGAGCCGCAACAATATCGAAGGTCAGCTTGATATGTTTTCCTCCGCTTCCTTTGAGATAGCTCCTGCATATTCCTATCCGGATATACCCGAATACTCTATGCGCGAGCTTCTGCTGCTGGAGAGGGAATGTATGGGCATGTATTTTTCGGGTCATCTGCTCGACAGCTTTTCAAAGCATGTTGCTGATCTTGGCGTGACCTCAATGGCGGAGATCGCCGCCATTGCCGAGGATGAAGAAACCGATGTTGATATACCCGAAGCCTCCTCTTTTAAGGACAGGCAGAGGGTAAAGATCGCGGGAATAGTCTCATCCTTTACCAGAAAAACAACAAAGAGCGGAGAAACGATGGCGTTCTTTAATATTTCAGACCGCTTTGCCGAGCTTGAATGTATCGTTTTCACAAAGCAATATTCGTCTATGGCACCCCTTATCCGAGAAGATGAAGCTTTAGCGGTTGAAGGAACTCTATCGCTTCGTGAGGACGAGAAGCCGAAGATCATAGTGTCCCGTCTTACCCTCCTTGTTGAAAATGAATCTTATGAGGGGCAGAAAGATAATATAATATCTTCCGCGATCAAGGAGAAGCCCGAAAAAACTCGGGATAAAGATAAGGATACGCCGAATGTTCGCCGACTTTTTTTGAGAGTTCCGGATCTTGAATGTGCGGCATATCTCAAAGCCGCAAATCTCATTGACATTTTCGATGGCAATACGCCGGTGGTTTTCTATGATTCGTCATCTTCAAAATATGTTACCTACAGTTGTGGGGCAAATGTTGACGATTTCCTACTGCGCGAGCTTAAGCTGCTCATCGGAAATGACAATGTTGTTTATAAATAAAGCCATCGTTTTCGGATGGATTTGCAGAATAGAACGGAGGAACGGTTATTAACCGTTCCTCCGTTCTATTCTGCTGTAATATCCCTTATGATTTTTGAAGCCATGAGAAGTCCTGCCGCCGCGGGAACAAAGGCTGTACTGCCGGGGGTGCGCTCGCCTGTCTTTTTAGGTTCTTCGCGGGAAAAAACCACGGGCAGGTGGTTAATCCCCATTTTTCGGAGTGCAGCTCTTACGGTTTTTGCAAGAGGGCAGTATTCGGTTTTTGATATGTCTGAAATTTCAAGCCTTGAAGGGTCAAGCTTGCCTCCCGTACCCATAGAAGAAATGATCGGAGTGCCGCTTTCCGCCGCACGGCGTATCAGCTCCAATTTGGACGGAACCGAGTCTATGGCGTCGGCTATATAATCATACTCTGTGAGGGGAAAATCATCGGCGTTTTCAGCACCGTAAAAAACATCATGAGTAATGATTTCAAGCTCGGGAGATATATCAAGCAGTCTGTTTTTCATAACCTCAACCTTCTTTTGACCAATGGTGGAATGAAGCGCGATTATCTGACGGTTAAGATTTGAGGGCGAGACCACATCGTTGTCAAAAATAACAATATGCCCGATTCCGCACCGCACCAGTGCTTCACAAACGTGTCCCCCGACCCCTCCGACACCGAAAACGGCTATACGGCTTCTTTTCAGCTTTTCTAACTGTTCCTCGCCTATGACCATGGCCAGTCTTGAAAGCTCTTCTTTGTTCATTTGTATCACCCCTTTACTGTATATTATAGTAAATTTCCGTGAATAAATCAAGTAATATCTTTACTTTGTTCAAAATATGTTGTATAATATATAAATAATATAATTTCCGGAGTTTTTGTAAACAATAATTTAGCAGCATGGGGCGCAGCCCCACGCCCCGCTAAAGACCTTTTTGAAAAAAGGTCTTTAGAATCCCAAAAACTTTAAATATTAAGGTTTTTTCTTTTAAAGTTTTGGGGTTCTTAGGGGCTTTTTCAAAAGCTCCTAAGCCACCGGAGGCAAGGATAAATTATTGTTTGCAAATCAAATAAAAACAGTCATCCCGAGCATCGTAAGGATCTCATAGACCAAAAGTTACTTACTGCCTATGAGATTCTTCACTTCATTTCGTTCAGAATGACAAATGGGGTTTGCTTTCACATCCCGATAAATTATTATCTGGAGATTTTAACAAGAAAAATTGAGGTGACAGAAATGAATTTTGAAGAAAAGAAAATATCCTCAGAGGAGGTATTTGATGGCAGAGTTATCAGAGTTAGCGTTGACAAGGTGAAGCTTCCGAACGGTGCGGAGGGAGTTCGTGAGATAGTCCATCATCGGGGGGCGGTCTGCGTACTGCCTTTGACGGATGACGGTGATGTGATTTGCGTTCGTCAATACCGCTATGCACATGGTGAGGCAATGCTGGAGATACCTGCAGGAAAGCTGGAAGAAGGGGAATTTGATCACAGAGAGGCAGCTCTCAGAGAGCTTGAAGAGGAGACGGGGGCAAGATGCAAAAATCTCAAATATCTCGGCAAGCTATACCCTTCGCCCGCAATTTTTACCGAAGTGATTCATATGTATCTTGCAACGGGCTTGACCTTCGGCAAAACTCACCCTGATGAGGATGAGTTTCTTGAGATTGAACGTATACCGCTCCGCACACTTGTTGAAATGGTGATGAGCGGTCAGATTCCCGATGCGAAAACTCAGATATGCGTTCTGCGCGCTTATCTTGATTCTGATATCTAATAGCTATGATATCGAAAAAACTGACAGGATTTGATATTACCTTTATCGCGGCGGCAGTTATAATTGCTGTTTTGCTCTTTTTTCCGAGGCTTTTCGGCGAAAATGAGAATACGGAGCTTTATATGATCAGTGAAGCAGGAGAGCAGGCTTATTCTCTTTCGGAGGATCAGATTATTGAGCTGATCTCGCGTGGTATCAAAGTTAAGATCAGAATCGAGGACGGTGGCGCATATATCGAAAGCTCCGAGTGCCCGAACGGTATCTGCATGAAGAGCCCGGTGGCAAAACGATCAGGTGATTCGATAGTTTGCGCACCGGCAGGTCTGGCTCTTCTGATAAAGGATTCGGGAGGTGATGCCGATGCGGATGCGGTTGCAGGGTAAAGCCGCCGAAGCCGCGTCAGGCGGACTGCTTCTTGCAGCGGCAATCTTACTTTCTTATATCGAAAGCATTTTGGGCTTGCGAGCAGCGTTCCTTCCGGGAATGAAGCTTGGGCTTGCCAATGTTATAGTGACATTTGCATTTTTCGAAGTGTCAGCGGCGAAGTCCGCGGCGATCTCCTTTGGCAGAGTGATAATAATGGGTATACTTTTCGGCAGTCCGATCTCGTTTTTGTATTCTCTCTGCGGCGCAATTTTATCATTTGGCGGACTTTATCTTTCCCGTCTTCTTGGCGGAAGAGTCAGTTATATCGGCGTTTCCGTAATCTGTGCCTGTCTGCACAATGTGGGGCAAACTGCGGTTGCCGCTGCTTTCTTCGGTACAGCGGTTGCGGCATTTTATCTGCCGTATCTGCTTATTTGCGGAGCGGTTTTCGGTGCTGTAACGGGATTTTTGCTGAATTTTTTATCAAATAAGTATAAGGAAATTATTTCGAAATGAAAAGAATCTTGGTTTTGCTTTTGGCATGTCTGATCTTATGCGGCTGTGCGAAAAACGAAGAATATGTAGATCGATCGTTTGTTGCTATGGATACCATCATAGACATAAGAATTTCCGATAGTGAGCTTGATGAGGAGGCGATAATTGCCGAATGTGAGAGGCTTATAACGGATATTGAAAGCGTAATTTCAAAAACGGTTGCGGATAGTGATACTGAAATTGCAAATACAGGTATAGACCTGATGCTTGCTGTCAGCGGTGCTTTTTCCGAGCTTGTATCCCGATCTTCCGAGCTTTCGAGACTGACAGACGGATCGTTTGACATCACCGTTGGAGCTCTCAAAGAGCTCTGGGAGAATTCTGCCAAAGAGGGAAGAGCTCCGAGCGAGGATGAGATCGCATCCTGTCTTGAAAATGTTGGATATAATGGAATTTCAATTGAAGACGGTACTCTCAAAAAAAGTTCCAAGGATATACGCATCGATTTCGGCGCGATAGGAAAAGGATATGCGGCAGAGAAGGTCTGTGAGCTTCTCCGGGAAAAGGGCGTCAGCGGAGCGATACTTTCCTTTGGCGGGAATGTTGCTCTGGTGGGGGAAAAGAAGAACGGCGAGCCTTACAAGGTCGGCATCAAAGACCCGAAAAATCCCGATGATGTGATCGGGTATCTTGATCTTGAGGGCGGCTATGTTTCGGTGTCGGGTGATTACGAACGCTATATTGAAATCGGCGAAACAAAATATAATCATATTATTGATCCTAAGACTGGATATCCCGTTTCAAACGGATTACATTCGGTCTCTGTCGTAAGCAATGACGGAGCACTTTCCGACGCGCTTTCAACCGCTCTTTTTGTGATGGGCAAGGAGGCGTCTTTTGAGTTTTACAATTCCGGAGTCTGTGATTTTGAGGCTGTTTTTGTTACCGATGATGGTATTTTCGCAACAGCCGGGCTTGAGGGTGGATTTAGTGCAAAAAAAGGTGTGACTGTCACTTTTGAAGGGGAAAAGGAAAATGGAAATTAAAGAATATGTCGGCAGGAATCACGATTCTCTGCTTGAAACACTGAAAGAACTTTGCACAATAACCGTTCCTTCTCATTTTGAGCAGGAAATGGCCATGTGATCAAAGTTTATGTATTCTACTTGACAGAAAACGGCTTTTAATGTTATAATATAATGTATTTTTATATCTAAGGAATTTGTGTAATGTCTGAAAAGAAGATAAACAGTCTTGTGCCGCCCGAGGTGATGAAGCGGACCTTCGAGTTTTCGGAGAAAATGCTTGCGCTCAACACCATTCGTGCGGAGAAAAAAGGCGAGCCTATGCGTGCCTATGTTCTTACCTTCGGCTGTCAGCAAAATGAAGCGGACAGCGAGAAGCTGGCGGGTATGGCAAGGGCCATGGGCTATGAGATAACGGATGCTCCCGGGAGAGCAGACCTCATTATGGTAAATACCTGTGCCGTTCGTGAGCATGCCGAAAAAAAAGCACTTTCAACCATTGGGCAGTTTAAGCATTTAAAGGCTTTGAACCGTGATCTTATGATCGGAGTTTGCGGATGTATGGTGACTCAGGAGCACAGATGCGAGGAAATAAAACGCAGTTATCCTTATGTGGATTTTATTTTCGGAACATCGGGACTGCACCGTTTTCCCGAGCTTCTATATGAAAAGACTATAAACGGCAAACGCATCTTCTGTCCCGAAGAGGACGAATATCAGGTTGCCGAAGGTCTTGGCATCGAGCGAGAGAGCAATTATCGCGCATGGGTTAGCATTATGTATGGATGCAACAATTTTTGCTCATACTGCATAGTGCCCTATGTGAGAGGCAGAGAACGCAGCCGCCGCATGGAGGATATAGTCAGTGAGGTTGAGACTCTTGCAAAAGAGGGCTATAAGGATATAACATTGCTTGGTCAGAATGTCAACTCCTATGCAAAGGGCATGGAATACGATTTTTCGGATCTTATGGAAAGACTTTCTGCCATAGAGGGGGATTTTAAGCTTCGTTTTATGACCAGCCATCCAAAGGATGCCTCGAGAAAGCTTATCGATGTTATGGCTGAAAACGAAAAGATCGCCCGTCATTTCCACTTGCCTTTGCAGTCGGGCAGTGACAGAATGCTGAAGGCTATGAACCGCCATTATGATAAGGCGCAATATCTTGACACAGTGCGTTATATCCGAGAAAAAATGCCGGATATCGCCATCACCACCGATATTATCGTGGGATTTCCGGGCGAGACCGAGGAGGATTTTGAGCAGACGCTGGAGATGCTTAAAACCGTCCGCTATGATATGATATTCTCATTTATTTATTCCCCCAGAAAGGGAACTCCGGCGGCGGAAATGGAGCAGATTCCCGAAAATATAAAGAGTGAGCGTTTTGCAAGGCTTCTTGAGGTTCAAAACGAAATATCTCTTTCAAAAAATCTGCCTCTTGTGGGAAAGACTCTGCGTGTGCTTTGCGACGGAGTGAGCAAGAATAACGATGAGCTTCTCAGCGGCAGAACAGAAGGTAATAAGATCGTATTCTTTGGCGGAGACAGCTCCGATGAAGGAAAATATCTTAACATAAAAATCGACCGTGCGGAGGCCTTTGCACTCTACGGTGAAAAAATTTAAATTCAGGAGAAAAGAAAAATGGAAATTATGGATATTGCCGAAATGCTCGGTGAAGCAATAAAGAATGATGAGAGAATGATCCGTCTGAACGAGGCGAAAAACGCGTATGACAAGGATATTGACCTTAATAAGGCAATGATGGAATATGAGGTTCAGCAGAAGGCTATGAGCTATGAATATGAAAAGGCAGAGAAGGACATGACTCTTATTTCAGAGATCCAGAAGAAGGTGGACGAGCTTTATAATCGAATAACATCGAATCCCGTATTTAATGAGCTGGATGCGGCACAGGCAGATGTAAACGCTCTTATGAACGAGGTCAATCAGAAGATCACAAGCACTATCACAGGTCAGGATCCTTCCTGCACACATGATTGCAGCACTTGTCACGGCTGTCACTAATTTATTTTAAAGACAAGGGGTAAACGCCATGACTCCTATGATGGAGCAGTATTTTGAGATAAAAAAACAGTATAAGGATTATCTTCTCTTCTACCGTCTCGGTGACTTTTACGAGATGTTTTTTGACGATGCAAAAACTGCGTCAAGAGAGCTTGATCTGACTCTTACAGGCAGAGATTGCGGAGAAGCGGAAAGGGCACCCATGTGCGGAGTTCCTTTCCATTCATCCGAGGGATATATCGGCAAGCTTATCGAAAAGGGATATAAGGTCGCGATCTGCGAGCAGACAGAGGATCCCTCACAGGCGAAGGGACTTGTGCGCCGTGAGGTCGTGCGCGTTGTTACGCCGGGAACCTTGCTTGAAACCAATCTTCTCACAGATTCAAAAAACAATTATCTTTGTACGGTTTATCTGGGTGAATTTGAATGTGGTATAGGCTTTGCCGATGTCTCAACAGCGCAGGTCTATGCAACATCCTTTTCGGGCGATAATATGCTGAATCACCTGAAAAACGAGATTGGTACATATGCGCCAAGCGAAGTGATATTCAATGTCGGACTTTCAAAATCGCCCGAAATGGCGTCGTTTCTCCATGAACGCTCCAAGGCTCTTATAAGCGAAAATCAGCCTCATCGATTTGAATATGCCGATGCTCTCAGACGCATTGAGGAGCAGTTTGGCTCGTCTGCTTTTGAAAAGGTCTGCGGTGATAGGAATGTGACATGTGCCGTCGGCGCACTGCTGGACTATATAAAAGAGACTCAGAAGGGCGATATTTCCTATATCAAGGAGCTGAATGTTTACGGTGACGGACAGTTTCTTGAAATGGATATCAATACCAGAAGAAATCTTGAGCTTATCGAAACGATGCGCTCAAAGGAAAAGAAGGGATCGCTTCTTTGGGTGCTGGACAGAACAAAGACAGCGGCAGGAGCAAGAATGCTCCGCAAATGGATAGAACGTCCCCTTCTTTCAACAAAAAAGATAGCCCTGCGTCAGGGAGCTGTCAAAGAGTTTTTTGAGAATTTCATGCTCAGGGAGGAAACAGGAGTTTTGCTCTCGGATGTTCTCGATCTTGAACGCCTTATATCGAAGATAGTTTACGGCTCGGCAAATGCGAAGGATCTTCGCGCTGTTGCAAACACTCTGAAGGTCATTCCCGAGCTTAAAAGCTTGCTTTCTTCATGCGAGAGCAGAGAACTGCTCCGAATTGTAGGCGAGATCGATGAGCTTTCGGATGTGAGGGGGGCAATAGATGCTTCGATCGTTGCCGATCCGCCATTCTCCGTTCGAGACGGCGGCATGATATGCGATGGATATGATAAGGATGTCGATTATCTGCGTTCGGTCATGTCCGATGGCAAGAACTGGATTTCAAAGATCGAAAATGAAGAACGGGAAGTTACAGGTATTTCCAAGCTCAAAATCAGCTATAACAAGGTTTTCGGGTATTATATCGAGGTGACAAAATCCTTCCTTGATCAAGTGCCCGAAAGATATATCAGAAAGCAGACCCTTGCGAATTGCGAGAGATATATAACCCAAGAGCTGAAGGATATGGAGTCCACTATTCTCGGTGCTGCAGATAAGATCTGCAGCCTTGAATACGATCTTTTCCAGCAGATACGCGCTTTTGTCGCAGAGCAGAGCGACAGGATACAGAAGACAGCGGCTTTGCTTGCGACTATCGATGTCTATATGTCTCTCGGTACTGTTGCGGCGCAAAATAAATATGTTTGCCCCGATGTTGACGATGGCGATGCGATCGTTATAAAGGACGGCAGACATCCCGTTGTTGAGCAGTTTGTTAAGGACACTTATTTTGTTCCCAATGATGTTGATCTTGACTGCCGCACAAAGCGTTTGATGCTTATAACGGGGCCCAATATGGCAGGTAAATCCACATATATGAGACAGGTTGCACTCATTGCGGTCATGGCTCAGATAGGATCCTTTGTTCCGGCTTCGGATGCACAGATAGGCATAGTTGATAAGGTGTTTACCCGCGTTGGGGCCTCAGATGATCTGGCTTCGGGACAGTCGACCTTTATGCTTGAGATGAATGAGGTCGCTTACATTCTTAAAAATGCAACAAAGCGTTCTCTTATCGTGTATGACGAGATAGGAAGGGGAACCAGCACCTTTGACGGCATGAGCATTGCAAGAGCAATTGCCGAATATACGAATTCAAAAAAGATCGGTGCAAAGACTCTTTTTGCTACTCATTATCACGAGCTTACCACCCTTGAAGATGAATTTGATGGCATTGTAAATTACAATATTGCGGCTAAAAAGCGCGGTGACAGCATTACGTTCCTCAGAAAGATAGTTAAGGGGTCAACTGATGACAGCTACGGTATTGAGGTTGCGAAGCTTGCGGGACTTCCGAGTGAGGTCGTGAAGCGAGCCAAGGAGGTTCTTGCGACCATCGAAAAGACCTCGGCAACGCTTCGCACAAGCGAGAAAGAGAGTCAGCCTCTTATGATAGAGGAGGAAGATACGATCAGCTTTGAGGAATGTCTTCGCGACAAGGCAATAGAAGAGCTCAAAGCGATAGATCTCAATACAATTTCACCATATGAAGCAATGCAGCTCCTCTTTGAAATTCAGCGGAAACTTAAATAATTATAGGAGGGTTTGCCGTGGGAAAAATAAATGTACTTAGCTTTGCCGTGGCAAACCTCATTGCCGCAGGCGAGGTCGTTGACCGTCCGTCCTCGGTTATAAAGGAGCTTATGGAAAACTCCATAGACTCGGGAGCGGACACTATAACTGTTGAAATACAAAAGGGCGGCACAACATTTATGCGTGTGTCGGATAATGGCTGCGGCATGGAGGCTGATGACCTCCCAACTGCACTGCGCCGTCATGCAACAAGCAAAATAAAGGATGCGGAAGATCTTGACGCCATTATGTCTCTCGGATTCCGTGGAGAGGCTTTGGCGGCTATATCCTCCGTTTCAAATGTTCGAATAATTTCAAAAACGAGAGATAATCCTCTTGGGGCTATGATCGAATCTCATGGCGGAAATGTTGTGGGAGTTACGGAGAGAGGCGCTTCGGACGGTACAACCGTTATTGTTGAAGACCTTTTCTATAATGTTCCGGCAAGAAGAAAATTTCTCAAAAAAGATGTCACTGAAGCCATGGCTGTTAATGCAGCCGTGGAAAAAATAGCACTTTCCCATCCCGAGATTGCTATTCGCTTTATTTCCGATGGTGTTCTTCGCCTTGAAACGTCCGGCGACGGAAAGGTGATGAGTGCGATCTATGCCGTTTTCGGCAGAGATTTTGCTTCGAAAATGCTGATGGTTGAGAATACGGGCAGCGCCATCGGTGTCAGTGGCTATATCGGACGCTCCGACAATGTCAGAGCCAACAGAAATTATCAGAATTTCTTTATTAACGGCAGATATGTGAAGAGCAAGACGGCTATGGCGGCGATAGAGCAGGCATATTCTTCATACATACCACCCGAAAAGTTCCCCTGCTGTGTTCTCTTCATCGATATAGACCCCAGAACGGTTGATGTAAATGTTCATCCGGCAAAGCTTGAGGTAAAATTTTCAAATGAAAAGCCTGTTTTTGAGAGCATCTATTATGCTGTCAGAAACACCTTGGAAAAGAATATCACCCGCCCCGAGGTGCGCCTTAGGAACGGACACGTTTCAGCGGCGGAATACAGAAATATGACCACGGGAAAGACGGGCTCGTCAAGAAGCTTCGGTGGTGAGAAGTCTCAAAGGCAAAATCCGCTTTCGGCATTTGTTCCCATTGAGGATAAAAGTGCGCCAAAGGCGGAACAGCTATCCTATAATGTCGGGCTGTCTTCTGCGGGGCAGAGAAAAGATCAGGGCTCGGCGGAAATTCCGAGGGTGGATACCGTTACTCCCGAGATCGTTGCAAAAAGTGCGGAAAGTCCTTCACCAAAGGCAGAGCCTGCGTTTTCTATTCCTCATGTTCTCGTGGCTAAGGATTTCACTCTGAAAAAGGAATCTGAAAATACCGAAGTAATAGAAGAAAAAGAGCATAAATCCGTATGTGAGAATTCAAGAAAAGAAGTGCTCCCAGGGGAGATAAGACCGCAGAAAAAAGCTATTGAAGTCACGAGCACCGAAGAGAAAAAGGAAGAAAAAATTATTCCGCCATATAGGATGATCGGTGAGGCGTTCAATTCATATATTTTTATTGACCTTGGGGAAAAAATGCTGATTATTGACAAGCATGCCGCCCATGAAAGGATAATTTTTGAACGTTTCAAGGAGATAATGAGAAGCCGAGAGCAGGCATCTCAAATGCTGATGCTTCCGATTGAGATAAATCTCGGAAAAGATGAATGTAATGCGCTGAATGAATATCGCGATGAGATAGAATCTGCAGGATTTACCTTTGATATCGGAGAGAATAAGGTCAGCGTTCATTCATCGCCAACCGGAATCTCGCTCGACGCAGTTCCCGAGATATTCCAGACCTTTGCCGAGAGACTTCTCTCGGGCACTGGCAATGTTGCCCTGACAAGGGATCTTATTTTCGAAAAGGCACTCTATCAGGCATCCTGCAAGGCGGCGATAAAGGCAGGCAGACAGTATGCCGAGGGGCATACCGAGTGGCTCTGCAAAAAGCTGATGGAAATGCCGGATATAACCTTCTGTCCTCACGGCAGACCCGTTGCCATTGAAATGACCAAAACAATGCTTGATAAGCAGTTTGAGCGGCTCTGACAGAGCATTGCTTTAATGAAAGGATATAAAAATGTTTGATCTTATAAAACAGGAGGGCAGAGCAAGACGCGGTTGCCTTCATACAGTCCATGGAGATATTCAGACGCCGGTGTTTATGAATGTGGGCACCTGTGCCGCTATAAAGGGCGGCGTTTCTACAATGGATCTCATCGACCTTAACTGTCAGGTGGAGCTTTCAAATACATATCATCTCCATCTGCGTCCCGGTGATAAGCTGATCCATGATATGGGAGGACTTCGCAAGTTCTTTAATTGGGAGGGTCCCGTGCTCACTGACAGCGGGGGATTTCAGGTCTTTTCGCTTTCCCAGCTTCGCAAGATAACAGAGGAGGGTGTTCGTTTTGCTTCTCATATCGATGGCAAGCGCATTTTTATGGGGCCGGAGGAGAGCATGCAGATACAGTCCAATCTTGCTTCCACCATTGCGATGGCGTTTGACGAATGTATTGAAAACCCCGCACCTTATGATTACGTTAAGAATTCCTGTGACCGTACCGCGCGCTGGCTCGTTCGGTGCAAAACGGAAATGGACAGACTTAATCAGCTTCCCGAAACAATAAATAAGAATCAGATGCTTTTCGGTATAGGTCAGGGCGGAACATATGAGGATCTTCGAATCGATCATATGAAACGTATTTCCGAGCTTGATCTTGATGGTTATGCCATAGGTGGACTTGCTGTCGGTGAAGCAACAGAGGATATGTATCGCATAATCGATGTTGTTGAGCCTCATATGCCAAGGCATAAGCCGAGATATCTTATGGGGGTTGGAACTCCCTGCAATATTCTTGAGGCAGTTCATATGGGAGTTGATTTCTTCGACTGTGTAATGCCCAGCCGTAACGCGCGCCACGGTAATCTCTTTACTTGGCACGGAAAAATGAATCTTTGCAACGAAAAGTATGCAAAGGACGCACGTCCTTTTGATGAAAATTGCGGTTGCCCTGCTTGCCGTAATTATAGCCGCTCCTATGTCCGTCATCTTATCAAGGCAAAGGAATCTCTTGGTATGCGCCTTGCTGTAATGCACAATCTTTATTTCTATAATGAACTTATGCAGAAGATCCGTGATGCCCTTGACGGCGGATATTTTGAATCCTTCTATCAGAAATACAGACTGATACTCGGTGAGAGATCGCAGAATTAAAAAAGCGGCTGTCTCAAATGCTCTTAATTTCGCATTTGAGAC
>JAZOAL010000082.1:0-15817 GCA_045595425.1 Eubacteriales bacterium | reverse complement strand
CTGAGTATTGTCTTCCTAAGACCGCTTGGCCTCCGACTTGATTTTTGCGATGGTTTCCTCCGAGGCATTCACACCGGCTTCGGCCAGCTCAGCCTCTACGTTTGCTCGGATCTTTTCGCGGCTGGTCTGGACGAAGGGAGCCAGATGGGTCAGAGAAATGGACTGACCGCCGTACTGGTTGGAGGCCACCTGTGCCACGATCTGCGTTGCAATGTTGCAGGCAGTGGCAAAGGAGTGGGGTCGCTCGATCATGGTGCCGGTGATGACGGTGCCGTTCTGCAGCATGTCCTCCAGATTCACCAGATCGCAGTTGTGCATATGCTGGGCGAAATAGTCACTGTCGTGGAAGTGGATGATGCCTTCCTTGTGGGCCTGGACGATGTCCTGGGGCAGCAGGATGCGATCTGTGATGTCACGGCTGACTTCGCCGGCCATATAGTCCCGCTGGGTGGAGTTGACGATGGGGTTCTTGTTGGAGTTTTCCTGCTTGGCTTCCTCGTTGTTGCATTCAATGAGGCTGAGAATCTTATCGTCGGTGGTGTTCGACTGACGCACAAGGGTACGAGTATAGCGATAGGTAATGTATGACTTTGCCACCTCAAAGGCACCGTGTGCCATGATCTGGCTCTCAACCATATCCTGAATCTCCTCAACCGCGGGGGATCTGCCGAGATTTTCACAAGAGAGAACGACCCTCTCGGCTATTCTGCGGATCTGCATGGGTGTCATGCGCGCATCTTCAGGAGCAGCATCGTTTGCTTTGCTTATGGCGGTGATTATTTTCGTTATGTCAAAATCGACTTCCGAAGCATTTCTTTTAATGACTTTCATATTTTTGCTTTCTCCTTAATTTATTACTAAAATTCTACATATTGGGGCTATGGTGGAAATATTATAGCATATCTTGTGGCGACTTGTCAATAGTGAAAATTAAAAATTTTTGTTTTATATTAAATTTTGATTCTGTCTATTGACATTATTTATTAAAAAGCTTATAATTGAAGGCAGGATCTACAAATTATAGGTTATTATAAGGAGTATTTTATGAAAAGACATTTACCACTTTTGTTTGCGTTATTTGCGGTGTTTTTTTGCTTGTCGTCTATCCTTACGGCAAATGCGGCATCTGAAAACGGAGAGCCCGAATATATAATTCCCGATCAAAAAATAATGTATTTAGCTCCCGAGAGCAGCATAGATCTGCTTGAAAATTATATAAATGTTGAAGAGTTCAGGTCATATTTGGCATCTCAGTTTAAAGAAGGCAACACGTATATCGATATTTCCGCCTTCAATATTCCATATACAAGCACACTTGCCTGTGCGGTGTTTGACTTTATCGATGATGAAATGGTTGAATTTTTCCATGTCGATGTCGATCGCGCTTGGGGATTTCCCGGTGAATATCTCTCTGAGCTGGAAATATCCTACCGTCTCTCGCAGTCAGAGTATGAGGAAAAAAGCGTTGTTTGGGAGCAGACGGTGGATAAGCTGCTTGATGGGATAAAAGGCAACTCTTCTCTGAGGGAGGATCAGAAAGCCCTGCTTCTTCACGACAGGATAATAATTCACTGCGAATATGACTATCAGAATTATCTAAACGATGCCATTCCAACCGAGTCATACACTGAGTACGGTGTTATCGTCAACGGAAAGGCGGTCTGTCAGGGGTATGCCGAAGCATATCAGTATTTGCTCGGACTTGTGGGAATAGATTCCTATATCTGCAGCTCCGATAAGCTGAACCACGCATGGAATATCGTTTGCATTGACGGGGATTATTATTACGTTGATGTCACATGGGATGACCCGGTATGGGATGTGAGCGGCAAAGTTTATCACGACAATTTTCTTTGTTCTTACGATGATTTTAAAAACAGTCATAAGGCAGCAGACTATGACCGCACTCCAAATAGCACTAAATATGATGAATACTTCTGGGAGGCTTCGGACGCCGCTTTTCAGCTTGTGAACGGAGAGATATATTATATTGACAGCACAAGTGAAGAGATAAAGCTGTATGACGGCACCGTTGTTCACAGTGTAGCCGATGTGTGGTTAGCCGGTGAAAATTCATATTGGCTGGGAAACTATGCGCGCCTTTATTCGGAAGGAGCAAGTCTCATTTATTCTCTGGCGAACGGGATATACAGCTATGATACCGTCACCAAAGAAAGCGAAAAGGTCTTTACACCCGTCCATGATTTCGGAGAGTTTTTCAGTATATACGGATTTAAATATGATAGCGGCAGAGTGATCTGCGAGCTTAATTTCTCACCGAAATTTGATGAGAAAACAAAGGCACTCTATAAAGTTGAGGGAACGGTCGTTTTCAAAGCCCCCTTCATAATATCCGTAGGTTCCGCTGCAGAGCTTGCAGGAAATACCGTTGAGATAGCGGTTTCGATTTCGGGAAATCCCGGAGCTTCGGAAATGGATCTCGGCATAAGCTATGACAGCTCTGCCATGACATTGAAGGGTTACAGGAGCGGCGCGGACTTTGCGCTGACTTCAAGCTTTGACAAAAACCCAACCGCAAATACCGTAACCTTCAACCTGAGCAGTGACAGCAATATTGAATATAACGGAGATATTCTTATACTGACCTTTGAGATCAAAGAGGATGCAAAGCCGGGGAAATATGATATTGTGCTTACAAAAAATAAGATCGTAAACAGTCAAAACAAAAATATAAATTGCGATATCACGCAGGGAGCTTTGCGCGTTTTGGAAATCGGCGACAGCTCGGGTGACGGCGTGATAAATACAAAGGATGTGGTTCTTATCGCGCAGTTTGTTGCTGAATGGTCGGTGGATATCTGCCGGGCGGCTACGGACTGCAATTGCGACGGAGTGATAAACACCCGCGATGTTGTGCTTCTTGCACAGTATATCGCCGAATGGGGAGTATCACTCGGAAAGTGATCCGCACAACAGAATAGAAAACAAGGTGCTGTTGCATTAGCGACAGCACCTTTGGTTTTACTTTTATAAATAATAATTTATCGGGGAGTTTGTAGTGTGATGAACTAACATAGTGTGATGAACGAATATTGGCCTTCCCCAGCGGGGAAGGTGGCGCAGAGCGACAGATGAGGAGATCATTCTACAGATTTACAAACAGTCAGATGATCTACTCATCCACCGCTGAGCGGTCCTCCTTCTTTGATAGAGAAGGCTTATAAACGTACCGATAAATTATTGTTTGTCAACCATTTTCAGTAGGACGCACTTTGCTTCTGCGTTTGAATATTGTTCTCATTTCATTGCGATTTTGGGATTTAACGGCAAAAAAGTGTAGTAAAATGCCCCCAAAATCCGTTGTATATGTGAAAAGCAGATTGACAAAATATTCCTGCTCTGATATAATGAAAACGGGGTGAGTCCTATGAACGATAAATGAATATTATATTATTCGAGCATTTTTAGACAATGAGATAAAAGAAAGGACTAATTATGAAAAATTTAAAATTAAGAAAATTCATGGTGCTTATTCTCTCTGCGGCAATGCTTCTCAGCTTTACAATGCCTTTATCGGCGGCGGGAGCAATGCAAACCTTTACGGGAACTATAATATCCGAATCGGAAGTTAATCTTTCGGGAATCGGTGTTAAGATATATTCTGCCGAGCCCGTATATGACGAAGCAGGTGAGCTTCGATATTATGCGGAAACCTATGACAGAACGATATATACAAACTCTATTGGCGTATTCAGCTTCACGAAGCCCACGACATATTGCTCTTACACAATCGATGTGGAAACCCTGCCTGCAGGCTACGGTATTTCGAAGCATACGCAGTTTATCGTTCCCACGAGACTTAATGACACAGTCACAGCCGCACCGATTGCCACTGCCGAAACGAGTCTTGACGGCGATAACATAATGGTTACCTTTGCAGATGCAAGCGGAAATGTGCTTTATACCGATTATGAGGTCGTTCCCGATAACGGCACGGCTGCAAGCACGTCAAACATGAAAAATATAACAGCAACCGAGGCGGTAATGACTTATTCTGCACTGAAAACACTCGGTTCCTATACATATAGCGGAACGATAGTAACAAACGGCAAAAACTTCAGATACAGCGAGGAATATGACCTTTCCGATTACTCCGAAATAGGAAAAGCTAATCTTCTTTACTCCAAAGGAGTAATATCAGAAGATGAAAAGTATAGCTTTTACGCCGATTATCTTGAAGATGATTCTGTGGAAACGATCGAATGTGGTACTTGTTTGGTTTCTCAGGGGGTTGAATCGGATGCACAGATCATGAGTACTATAACATATGAGCAACCTGACTACGATGATTATGAGATTTTAACGATCGGCAGTTATACCATTGAAGTGAGATTTTTAACCTCTTCTTTTGGGGAAAATAATACGAATCTTGCAGCTTTTTACAATACTGTAAAAGACGTATGTAATTATTATTGTGTTACTAATGGATTTCTAATGCCTACCGCTTTGGGCAATTCCAGATTAAAAATATATATCACAAGTGACTGCACCGAGGGCGGAAGAACTTGGCCGTCAACTTCGGGCGGAGCTGAAATATGGATAAAGGAAAGCTACGTTCAGAACGGTACTGCAACTCGCACGATCGCCCATGAATTCATGCATGCGATAATGTTTAAATATGGAATTTTAGATGCTCCCACGTGGTTTGATGAATCCTTTGCTTCCATGGCTTCGCTGGCTTATTTGATGGATAAATTTCCAAACACCATTAGTTCAATCGAAGATGCTTTATGGTTTGTTAACACTGCAGCTTCTTATGTATATTATGCATATATGAGCCTTTATTCAAGACCTAGTGGAGACACGTTTAATTATGGTGCATTTGTTTATCCGTTATGTATTTATGAGAATTATGGCGGTTGGACAACTATAAAGAAAATTTTCCAGAATTATAACAATAGTGTTTCTGAATTTGCAGCTATTTCTGAATCAGGTTTTGACTACGGATCAATATTTGTTGATATGGCAATTCGTAATCTTTTCCCCCGGGCGACAAATAGTGGGTATTCGTATGCAAAGCTCTATGATCTTGGAGAGTCTTGGCCCGACTCAGATTTCAATCCACTTTATTTGAATGAATCTTTTGGTACATTTGTTGCACCAATGGCGAGTCGTTATTACAAATATTCAGCAGACTCAAACGTTGGAACTCTATATGTTACTGCGGAATCAGAAGCGGCGGTTTCTTTTAGCTTTATAACATATTCAAGCGCAGATAAATCAAATATAAATATAAGGGCAAGTGGTATTTCACGAGTTACAGTTGAAAGGACTAACTTTGGTAATTACAGCCCTAATGATGAATTATATATAGCAATGACCAATACACTTACCAGTGGTATGGCGTCAAGAGTTTCAGTTGTTTCAAGTTGTGAAAATTAACATTTATAATTAAAAGAGGTTTGCTCATGAGAATTCGTACAATGCTTTTATTGTTTATGTGTGTTGTCATCTTTATGTCTTGTGAAACAATCGAAACGAGCGAATCTGATTCATTTACAGATGAAATATATGATGATATAGATACAAAAGATTGTCATAGCATCAATCTGTATGAGTATTATAGTTTTCCTTACAGAAGCGGGGTGATCATCGAGTGGGGTGATCGAGTAACCTTTGCAAGCGGAGAAATGCTTGTTGGCGATACTGCTAAATGGTCTATATCTGAAGGAGAATATGTAGGCTTTTCAGTAAAATATATTCATTATTTTGCCGGTACTGCGCGTGAGCCGTATTGGTATTTGCAACATAAACGGAGAAATGATTTCTTCACTTATTACAATTGCTGCAGCCATCTGTTAGATCCGGAAACACGTGAAGCTGTTTTGCAGAATTATGATGATGTGGTAGTTATAAACTCCCTCTATGTGGATATGATCGAAAAGGGCAGGACAGATTTTGTGTTTATGGATGAGGTTCATGTTTTTCCCCGTTCGATTTCTGAAGGAAAAGAATATCCGACATGTGTATTTACTCCAAAATCCTTTAATAGTGATAGATACGGAGAACCAATCCTTTTTCCGATAGTTGACGGAAGGTTAGTGATCGATGACAGAATGTATGATATTTATGAGGGCGAGATACCACTCGGCGATTCGAGATATTATGAACCTTACAGAGGTGAACACTTTGAAGATATCCAATACTATAATGGGGTCATTGGTTGGGCTGAAGCAATAAACAGTCTACTTATAACTTTGGATAGAGATGAAATACTTTTCAGAGACGGCATTACAATAGAGGAAATGGATTCTTATTTTGATCTTGTATGCAAAACCAGCACATTCAGACCGCTTGAAACGGCTTATGACGTTGGAATAACCGATATAACTCCCCCATAACATTTAACCTGGTCGGTGCGGTGCGCCGCGCTGATCTGGTTCCCCATTTCATTCTGCGAAAAGGAGGGGGCAAATATGAAAAAACAAATAGTCTTGTGTTTTCTTGTGATTTTGGCAATTTTTCTGATTTCATGCAATGATTCCGTTCACTCGGAAACTCCTGACACGCCCCCGGAAGTGTTGCCTGAAGATACCACCGAGAAAGTGCCGCAAGAAAACACAAGCATCGATGAAAGCAGTGATTATGCTACCGAATTCTCAACGGTAGTGTGCGAGTATCCCGAAAATCCATATGAAAAAATTTTTGTTGATTTAAATGCTGTGGCAGTCGAATGGGGCGATATTGTAGCTGATATTACATATACGGAACGAAGAAATTACGACTACGAAGCTCGCGAGTTTCCATATGTGGGTGTTTTTGTGAAATACCGAAAGATCTATGAAAGCACCTTGGCAGAAAAATCTCCGAAGCAAATGTTTTTCACAGCTCCCGGCAGATTAAGACTGCTTAATAAGACTTGGCTTTCGGAAGGCTATGACGATATTATTCTGATTCCTGAGTTTTACGCAGAAAAAATCGTTAAGGGAGAGGCTGCTGTTTTGTTCCTGAATCAGATAGGCAAAATAGAGAAAAAAGACTTTTACGGAGTGAGCTATGTTTATGGCAAAGTCGCTGATGAATATTATGAAAGCGAGTATATCGGAGTGTTTCCCTGCAAGGATGATAAGTTGGATATAGACCTGGCAGATTACGGATTCCCATATCATTGCCTTGTTGACAGATTGAGCGATGTTTCCTATATGAATTCTGTTTTCGAAAGATTGGATAAGGGTTATCCGCTGTTTGAGACTGGCACCGGCATAGATGAGCTTGAAACATATTTTGACCTTGTGACCAAGGCTGAAACATTTGCTCCGCTTTTTGTGGATTGACACAAATGCGGCGGCACGTTTAGGCGTGCCGCCACTATTTTTAAAGCCGTTTTTTGCTATATTCACGAAGTGTTTGCATAAATGTATACAAAAAAAGCAAGAAAATAAGCTTTTTGGTTGTATTTCCGTAAAAAAATCGAAAAATCACAAAAAAAAATCCCGAATAAGGTTTACAAATCGAGATTAAAGTGATATAATATGTATTTGGAAAAATAAAATTTTTTACATAAACAGGAGGAATTTTTTTCATGGCAAATCTTATCAGAAAAAAGCAATCCATGGACGGTAACACAGCCGCCGCTACAGTGAGCTATGCGTTCACAGAAGTTGCAGCTATTTACCCCATCACTCCCTCTTCCGTTATGGCAGAGCTGACAGACTCTTGGTCTGCTACAGGTCTTAAGAACATAATGGGCGAAGAAGTTAAGGTTATGGAAATGCAGTCCGAGGCAGGTGCGGCAGGTACCGTTCACGGTTCTCTTGCAGCAGGTGCTCTCACAACTACTTACACAGCTTCTCAGGGTCTTCTTCTTATGATACCTAACATGTATAAGATCGCAGGTGAGCTTCTCCCTTGCGTTATCCATGTTTCCGCTCGCTGCGTAGCTTCTCACGCACTTAACATTTTCGGTGACCACTCCGATGTTTATGCTTGCCGTCAGACAGGCTTTGCTATGCTCGCAGAGTCCAACCCTCAGGAGGTTATGGACCTGGGTGCTGTTGCTCACCTCTCCACAATTAAGGGAAGAGTTCCTTTCCTTAACTTCTTTGACGGTTTCCGTACATCTCACGAGATCCAGAAGATCGAGGTTTGGGATTACGATACTCTTGCAGAAATGGTTGACAAGGACGCTATCGCTGATTTCCGCGCTCGTTCTCTCAGCCCCGAGCATCCCGTTCTCCGCGGTTCTGCTGAAAACGGCGACATCTTCTTCCAGCACAGAGAGGCTTGCAACGAATATTACAACAAGCTTCCCGCAATCGTTGAAGATTATATGAACCAGGTTAACGAGAAGATCGGTACAAACTATCAGCTCTTCAACTACTATGGTGCACCGGATGCAGATAGAGTTATCGTTGCAATGGGCTCTGTTTGTGATGTTGCAGAGGAAGTTATTGACTACCTCACAGCAAAGGGCGAAAAGGTTGGTCTTATCAAGGTTAGACTTTACCGTCCTTTCTGCGCTGATAAGCTCATCGCAGCTATTCCTCAGACAGCTAAGAAGATCGCAGTTCTTGACAGAACAAAGGAACCCGGCTCTCTCGGCGAGCCTCTCTACCTTGACGTTGTTACAGCTCTTGCACAGGGCGGTGTAAATGCAAAGGTTGTTGGCGGCCGTTACGGTCTCGGTTCTAAGGATACTCCTCCTTCTTCTATCTTTGCTGTATATGAGGAGCTTGCAAAGGACGCTCCCAAGAACGGCTTCACAATCGGTATCGTTGATGACGTTACAGGCACTTCTCTTGAAGAAAAGCCCGCTCCCGATACAGCCGCTGTGGGAACGATCGCTTGCAAGTTCTGGGGTCTCGGCGGTGACGGTACTGTTGGTGCTAACAAGAACTCCATAAAGATCATCGGTGACCACACCGATAAGTATATCCAGGCATACTTCCAGTATGACTCCAAGAAGACCTCCGGTATCACTATCTCCCACCTTCGTTTCGGTGATAATGCTATCAAGGCTCCTTACTATATCAATAAGGCAGACTTCGTTGCTTGCCATAACTCTTCTTACCTTAAGAAGTATGACATGATCAGTGACGTAAAGCCCGGCGGAACATTCCTTCTCGACTGCGCTTGGAGCGTGGATGAGCTTGATGCAAATCTCCCCGGTGCTGTTAAGTCTTACATAGCTAACAACAATGTAAAGTTTATCATAATTGATGCTACAACGATCGCTGCAAAGAAGATCGGTAACGCAAAGGTTAAGAACACAGTTCTCCAGAGCGCATTCTTCGCTCTTGCTAACATCCTTCCTAAGGACGAGGCTATCGAGTATATGAAGAAGGCTGCATACAAGTCCTATATTAAGAAGGGACAGGCTATCGTTGACCTCAACTATGCCGCTATCGACGCAGGCGCAGACGCTTTTGTTGAAGTAAAGGTTCCCGAGGCTTGGAAGAACTGCACAGCAGACGCTCCTAAGGCTGCATTCGAGAGCGACCGCAAGGATCTTGAAGCTTTCGTAAACAATGTTGTTACTCCCGTAAATGCAATGGCAGGCGATTCTCTCCCTGTTTCCGCATTCAAGGAGTATGTTGACGGTACATTCCCTCAGGGCTCTACAATGAGTGAGAAGCGCGGCGTTGCTGTTAACGTTCCCACTTGGATCCCCGAGAACTGTATCCAGTGTAATAACTGTGCATTTGTTTGTCCTCATGCCGCTATCCGTCCCTTCGCTATGACAGAGGACGAGGCAAAGAACGCTCCCGCAGCTACAAAGTTCGCTGAGAAGCCCGTTCTTAAGACAAACTATAAGTTTACAATGGCAATCTCCCCCGCCGACTGTATGGGCTGTACCCTCTGCGTAAAGGCTTGTCCCGTAACCGCAAAGGCACTGAAGGACGGCACAGACAAGAAGGCAATCGAAATGGTTCCCAACACAACTCAGGCTGATCAGCAGGCTCCTTGGGACTATGCTGTTGCTAACGTTTCCGAGAAGAAGGAACTTATCAACAACACAATTAAGGGCAGCCAGTTCAAGCAGCCCCTCCTCGAATTCTCCGGCTCTTGCGCAGGCTGTGCAGAGACTTCTTACGCTCGTCTCATCACACAGCTCTTCGGTGAGAGAATGTTTATCTCCAATGCAACAGGATGTTCCTCTATCTGGGGTGGCTCTGCTCCTGCAACTCCTTACACAGTAAATAAGGAAACAGGCAAGGGTCCCGCATGGGCAAACTCCCTCTTCGAGGATAACGCTGAGCACGGTCTCGGTATGGCTCTTGCACACAAGACCATTCGCGAGAAGCTCATCCGCAAGGTCAGCGAAATGATGGCTTCTGACAAGGCAAGCGATGATTTCAAGGCAGCTGCTCAGAACTATATTGATACAAAGGATAACGGCGCAGCAAACGGCGCTGCAACAGAAGCTCTCGTGGCAGAGCTTGAGAAGGCAGCTGCTCAGGGTTGTCCCACAGCTCCCGCGATACTCAAGGAAAAGGATTACCTCTCCAAGAAGTCCGTTTGGATCTTCGGTGGTGACGGATGGGCATATGATATCGGCTTTGGCGGTCTCGACCATGTTATGGCTTCCGGCGAGGACGTAAACATTATGGTATTCGATACCGAGGTTTATTCTAACACAGGCGGACAGGCATCGAAGGCTTCCAACATAGGTCAGGTTGCTCAGTTCGCGGCAGCAGGTAAGGCAATCGGCAAGAAGAACCTTGCAGAGATCGCAATGTCCTATGGCTATGTTTACACAGCACAGATCGCAATGGGCGCAGACATGAACCAGACACTTAAGGCACTCACAGAGGCAGAGGCATATAACGGTCCTTCCATCGTTATCGGCTATGCACCTTGTGAAATGCACGGTATCAAGGGTACAATGGCTAACTCCCAGATCGAGATGAAGAGAGCTGTTGAGGCAGGATACTGGCAGATGTTCAGATTCAATCCTGCTCTTAAGGCAGAGGGTAAGAATCCTCTCAGCATCGACTGCAAGCCCGCAACAGCAGACTATAAGGAGTTCATCACAAGTGAAACTCGTTACAGCCGCCTTGCTCAGCAGTTCCCCGAAAGAGCAGAAAAGCTCTTCGCAGAGGCTGAAAAGGCAGCAAGAGCTAAGTACGACCGTCTCGTTAAGATGGGCGAGCTCTATGCTCCCGATGAGAAGTAATATCTCATAGATAAATTAAATAAGGCAGTGCCATCGGCACTGCCTTATTTTTGAATTATAAAAAGATAAAACTACTTGCTACAGAATTTTATTGACTTATCCTTACAAAATCAATAAAAGCATTACCTGCAAATGTCAAAAGTCCCTTATCACCGACAATGATATTATTATATATGTTCTCGTCACGTAAGGCAAATTCAAGGCGTTCTCCATTTTCTTTTTCAAAAATAATATGGTTAAAGGGATCGTTGTAATTGTTTACATTCTTGTTTATTTTATTTACGACTTTTGCTTTTATGCAAGTTTTTTGATAGTTTGCTATATCGCTTGTTCCAAGGACATTGTTTTGATTTTTTTTGGCATTATTGTGCATTACTAAAATAATAATGGGAATAAGAATGAGTCCTAAAAGAAAAACTGAGAGCATTACCGGTCCGATTTCTGCAAAGAAACCTTCAAGCTCATCTTCAAAGCCCGGCTCATCATAACCAAAATAAAACTGCAATAATTGTAAAAATTTCATAACTTTTTTCTCCTTAAAAAATAATAGGAATTATTCCGCCTGTAATTATACCACAATAATTCCTGTTTGTCAAGAGGTTTTGGTATTATAATTCCTATATACATATTTTAGGAGGAACTATTGTGCTTATTTCTAATATGAGGGTTATAGGAAACAAATTACTTGCTGTGCGAAAAAGCATGGGACTTACCCAAGCAGAGGTGGCAGAGTTATCTGGGGTTGCGGATAGAACATATGCGGATATCGAGCGCGGAAGCGTAAATATGCGGATAGAAACGGTTATAAGAATATGCAATGCACTAAAAATCACACCCGATAAAATTTTGACAGAAGAAAAATCGACTACTGAAATTAAAACAGATGAAATCATCGAGCGACTTAATAATTGCACAACCGATGAAAAAAAGACAGCATTTAAATTGCTGGCAGTTTATCTTGATTCGATCAATAAATAAGATGGGCGAGCTCTATGCTCCCGAGGAGAAGTAATATCTCTTAAATAAACAAATATTAAGGGCGGTGCCTCGGCACCGCCCTTTTTCATACATTTAGCGGGGAAAAGTAACTAACAGCCTATGAGATTCTTCACTTCACTTCGTTTCGTTCAGAATGACAAACGGGGTTCGCTTTCACAGCCCGACAAATTATTGTTTATCACATTAAATATAACTAACGAAAATCCAACAACGCTTTTTCTTTGACACCAAAGGCACAAAGAAAAATACGGCGCATGAAGTTTTCAATTATTTGGAGTTAGAGTTTGCGCCTATAGGACTATTCCCAAGGGAATAGTTCCCTTTATCAGTAAAAGTTGTTTGGCAAAAAGAAATGCGCGACAATTGAACAAGCTTCGAATAAAATTTTTTCAAAAAGCAGCAAAATTTTTATTTAATTGTCACCTATCATTGACAATTAAACAAGGTTATTGTGAATAAAAATTGAAATCTATTGCAAAAAACTTTTGTATGTGGTAAAATAAAGTGCCGAATTTAAGAAAATCGGAGGTATTTATGTCAAAAAGAAAAATCAGCGTTATTTTGTGCGCGGCTGCTATTGCGGCTGTGCTTGTTATGACATCTTGTTCACTTATAGATAACGATAAAGGAAGATACGAATTTGCAGATGAGAGCGGCACTGCCAAAGATGTTGTTCTTTCAGACCTTGCGGAATATACGATAATCCGCGGAGATCTTTGCTCTGATGAGGAGACATCGGCTCTTGTAACACTGCGCGATACCATTCAGAAAAATATCGGGATCACCCTGCCCGTGCTCACCGACTGGATAGGAGAGGGTCAGCAGGAGAGAGAAAAGGAGATACTTATTGGCGATACGAACCGCAAGGAATCGATAGCGGAGCGCGAAGGTCTCGGATATAATGATTATGTTATCAAAAAGACAGGGACAAAGCTCGTTATTGCCGGTGGAAGCGGTACCTCAACCCGGGCGGCGGTGGATTATTTTATTGAGAATTATATCAATATTTATAATGCGACTCTTTCCTATCCCGAGGAGGGATATCTGCACGAGCAATCATATATAGTTTCTTCGATAAAGATCAACGGGAAGCCGATTTCCGAATATGAGCTTTATTCAAGTGATCCCGAGATCGAGCTTGCCGACATACAGACTGCTCTCTCCGAGGTTGTTGCGGGAGTGTATGTTGAGATAGCGGAAACAACCGATCAATACACCAATTACATAATATTTGAAAGAACCGGTCTTATTGCATCGGAATACGGAACGCGTCTGGAGAATGACGGAAATCTTTATGTTTACGGCAGTTACAACACCATTGATAAGGCAAAGGAGTATTTCAAAAAAGCATATTTTGAGGAGCTTTTAAAGGAAAAAGGGACACCGGATATTGATATAAAATGGCATGACAACAAGGTGAAGGAGAGCGGAAAACAGCCGATATATACGAAAGATGCACTTCTGCAGCTTCTTGAGGAGGTATCGGCGGATCCCGACAGCGTTATTGTTGGAGAGAATATCGGCGGTGCGCAGTCGATGCCCTCATATACTCTTGAAAATTATTATGCCGCAAGCGGAAAATATCCTGCAATGCTCGGCATCGACCTTGCTTGCTACGGACTTCAGCTTTCGGAGCTTTCCGACGAGGATAGGAGCCGCGCACTTTGTGAGCTTACGGACTATGCGGCAAGCGGTGGGATCATTACGGCAACCTCTCATTTTGAAAATCCGACCGGTAACTGGACAATGAGCGGTGAATGCTATGGAGTTCTCGGCGGCAAGGACAAATGGGAAGAGCTTTTGACGGAGGGCACTGAGCTTAATACAAGGTTTAAGCAGGAGCTTGATATCGATGCCGTCTTTCTTGACGCTCTTCATGATAACGGAGTGCCTGTGCTTTGGAGACCTCTGCATGAGAGCAATACAGATAATTTTTGGTTCAGTGCCATACAGGGAAACACGACTGTCGGTGCTGAATATCTAAGGAGACTTTGGATATATATCTATGAATATTATCAATCTCTCGGGCTTGACAATCTCATTTGGGTCTACAGTCCGTCTGTTTCAAACGGCGAAGAGGGAACCTTGCCTGTTATGTATGCTTATCCCGGCGATGAATATGTTGATATTGTCGGCCTCGACTGGGTTACGGAAGGCAAAAATGAGCTTGACGGAAGCGGAAGATCATATGAAACTCTCATAAATGACAGCGGCAAGATCGGTGCTGTATGCGAGTTCAAAATAAAGAGCGGAAGCGAGATCTCAGCACTCTCAAAAGAGGAACAAAATAAGCTGTTCAGCTCTCTTGAGCTTTTGGACATGCTTTATGAACTGCGTTCAAAGGGCAGAAGCTTTGCATATTTCCTTACATCCAACGGAACAAGCTCGGTAACATGGCTATGTGAAGGAGAGGCATTCGTGAATGACGAAATAATACTTACTCTTGACGATATTGTGCTCCGTCTCCGCTGATTTTCGGCGATTACGGCTATGATGCTTTCTATGCAAAAGCACTTGTCGCGGAGATGAAAAAGCGTATATGAGGTGACGAAAATGAGGGTCAAAATTTTTTCTTTTAATATCAGAATGGATAATTCACTTGACGGGATCAATCATCTGCCAAATCGACTTAGACGAATTAAGGAGCTCATCGAAAATGAGTCTCCCGATTTGATCGGTTTTCAGGAGACGCGTGAGATGGCGAGAAAATGGCTGAATGAAAATTTGAAGGACTATACCGTTCTCGGCTGCGGACGTGTTAAGGGATTTACGGGAGAGGGCGTTACTCTTGCTTTCAAGCGTGATCTTTTTGATATTGTAAATTTTCAGACCGAGTGGCTCTCGCTTGAGCCCACCGTTCCCGGATCGACCTACGGCGGAGATCAGAGCCCTTGCCCAAGAGTTTTGCATACTGCATTGCTCGTTCCGAGAGACGGCTCGGAGCCCTTTGTATTTGCCAATGTTCATCTTGACCATCAGGGTTCTGACGCACGAAAGCTCGGCGCGATGCAGACCATGCAGAAGATACTGGCTCAGCCATATAGATTTATTCTGACAGGCGATTTCAATGCAACGCCCGATGATGGCTCTATCGCTCTGATATGTGACTGCAAGGTGAGAAGCATCAAGGATATCACCAACGGTCTCGGAGGAACCTTCCATAACTTTGGACAAAAGGAGGATCCCGACAAGATAGATTATATATTCACCGATTTTGAAAAATATGAAAATGTACATATTGTTGAGGATACCCATCCCGAAGGTGTTTACTATACCGACCATTATGTGGTCAGCGCAGATATAGAAATATAAAAAATCGGTTGGCTCACGGTTTCGTGATCCAACCGATTTTTTATATTTATTCATAAATTGCCGGCATATAAACAATAATTTAGCGAAGTAACAAAGAGCCGAAAAAGATCCCCGCTGCTGCGGCTCTGCCGCCCTCAAAGCTCACAGGGCTCGCTTCGAGCCTCTACAGGCGATAGAGTTCGACTGCGCGAATGATCCACCGGATCATCCGCTCCGCTCAGGATGACATCGGATATCATTTACAGTCAGATCGAACTGTTTTTTCTCAATAGTAACTTTTATACGAACAAACTCTGCTTCTATCAAATGACAAATATTGTCACCCTGAGCGGAGAAAATAGTCCTGTGGACTGTTTTCGCAGTCGAACT
>JAZOAL010000081.1:0-20174 GCA_045595425.1 Eubacteriales bacterium | reverse complement strand
GCGCGGATTTCCCAAAGGAAGGGAGTTCCAAGAGGGAAAACATTGGTTTCCCTCTTGTGTGGCGTTCTTTCCCCCATTTCTGGGGCCAAGGCCAGAAATGGGGCGCCGCGCGGCGGGAGCGCATCTGATAGTAACTTACCGTCGGAATATAATTCAGAGTGGTGACGTTATCATTCTGAATATTCTCTTAACTGTAAGTTACATTTTTGGGGGATGTTAGTTTACAGTTCAGAAAGGAACAGCATAATCTCTTTGATATCACTCTAAATTTTCAAATCAGAGTAATTACAGATAGAGTGATAACGTCACCACTCCGGATAATGTCTCGGCAGTAAGTCACTTTCTTTGCGCTCCCGCCGCGCGGCGCTTCCTTTGGCCCGCCCCAAAGGAAGCAAAACGCTCCCAAGAGGGACACCTTGCGGTTTCCCTCTGGGTACTCCCTTCCCTTGAGAGTCTCGCGCGCCTGATCGCTCCGCAAGTATGCAGAGCTCAAGGGCGCTAAAGATTACATCGCCATTCCCTTTTTGCCCCCAAAGAGCACGGGGACAAAAAGGGTTTGTGCAAGGCGAACTGCTTGCGGTAGAGGTAATCGATTGTTTAGAGCGATAATCGCAGTTCGCTTACGTTTGTTTTTTTGATGTTAGTTAAAGCTCAGAGAGAAATCGGAGTGGGTGAGCGCAGTTCGCTTCTTTTAAAAAACTTCAAAAGTCATAAAAAAAACAAAAATTAAACAAACTGTTGACACATTATAATGATATATTATAATGGTAATATTATTTGAGCAAAAAAATATGACTTGGAGGGATAATTTTTGATCGAAGTTAAAAATCTTGTGAAGCGATACGGCGACCATGTTGCTGTGAACGGCATAAGCTTCACCGTGGAACGTGGAAAGATATATGGATTGCTTGGTCCAAACGGTGCAGGCAAGTCCACAACCATGAATATCGTTACCGGATGTCTCGCCGCAACCGAAGGAAGCGTGACGGTAAACGGACATGATATTTTTGAGGATCCAAAGGCGGCTAAAAAGTGCATCGGCTATCTGCCCGAGCTTCCTCCTGTTTACGGCGACATGACTCCCCAAGAATATCTGACTTTTGTTGCGGAAGCTAAAAAAGTCAGGGGGATATATTTGAGGCGGCAGGTTAATGAGGTTATGGAGATCACAGGTCTGACAGAAGTGAAGGACCGCCTCATTCGCAATCTTTCAAAGGGTTATAAACAGCGTGTTGGCATTGCCCAAGCAATGCTCGGCTCTCCCGATATCATAATTCTTGATGAACCGACGGTTGGTCTTGACCCAAAGCAGATACTTGAGATCCGCGAGCTTATAAGACGACTCGGAGAAACAAAGACAGTGATCCTGTCAAGCCATATTCTTGCCGAGATCAGCGCGGTTTGCGAGAGAGTTATGATCATTTCCCACGGCAATCTCGTTGCAAACGACACAATTGAGCATCTTGAAGCGCTGGCTAACCGCTCGGATAAGCTTAGTATCAGCGTAAAAGGCGACCTCGATACCATAATTTCCAAAATAAGGGAGTTGCCGGGAGTTATTACCTGCAGTGAAAGAGAAAACAGCGGCGATGAAGGTATAGTTTCTCTTGAAATTGAGCTTGAAAAGGAAATGGATATCAGAGATTCGATTTTCTTTGCAATGGCAGATCTGAAATATCCGATCATTTCGATGCAATATGAACAGACCACCCTTGAAGATATATTCCTTGCCCTGACCGATGACGATATCCGCCCCGATGAAAATGGCATTCTTCCGACAGTTGAGGAGATACTTGAAGGACGGGCAAAAAAGGAAAACAGCTCTGCTTATGAAAACCTGAGCGATGAAGAGCTTGCATCAATTGCCGAAGACGAGCTGACAAATTCTGCCCAAAATGACGAATCCGAAGATGACGTCGGAGATAATAATAACGAAAATGACAATGATCCCGGCAACGGCGGCGACTATAAGCCTTTGTTCGGCGGGAAAAGTTAAGGAGGGAGCAAAGAATGTTATCTGTATTTAAAAAAGAATTCAAAAGCTTTTTCACAGGCGTAACGGGTTGTGTTTTCATTGCGTTTCTGCTCTGCTTTACGGGAATTTACGTAAGCTCCATAAACCTCTCCGGCGGTTATTCCTCATTTGAATATGTGCTTTCAAACATAATTATCGTGTTCCTTCTTATAGTTCCGCTTCTGACTATGCGGAGCTTTGCCGAGGAAAGGCACATGAAGACCGATCAGCTTCTCTATTCTCTTCCCATAAGCGTCACAGAAGTTGTGATCGGCAAATACCTTGCAATGCTTGCGGTTTTTGCGATTCCCGTGCTTATAATGATATTATATCCCTTTATTCTCAGTGCTTTCGGATATATGGCATATAAATCCGCATATCTTGCGCTTTTTGGATTCTACATTCTCGGCGCAGCCCTTATCGCCATATGTATGTTTATGTCTTCACTTACGGAAAGTCAGGTCATCGCCGCTGTTATCAGCTTTGGGGCTCTCCTGCTTATGTATATGATGAACGGACTGGCTTCGATGATCCCCCATACAGCGTCGGCATCACTGCTTTGCTTCTGTGCTCTTGCAGTGCTCATCTCACTTTTGCTCTATGCTCTGACAAGAAATTATGCTGTGTCTATCGGAGCTTTGATAATTTTTCTTGCCGCTATTATGATATTCTATGTAGTGGACTCGGCCGCCTTTGCCGGACTTTTCCCTTCCCTTATCACATATCTTGCTGTGTTTGAAAGATTTATTGCACTTACCGGAGGCGTTTTTGACATCACAGCGATAGTATATCTTGTTACATTTGCAGTATTTTTCGTATATCTCACCGTCCAGTCGGTTGAAAAACGCCGCTGGAGCTGAGAGAAAGGAGATATGACGATGTTAAAATTTAATAAAAGAACAAAAATCGGCACATACACTCTCGTTATGACAGCCGTTGTGCTTGCGATCATAGTTGTGATCAATATTGTGGCACTGAATATGCCCTCGAAATATACAAAAATAGATATGACTTCACTTGAGCTTTACACACTCTCCGACACTACCCTTGAAGCTATACCGAAAATAAATGAAGATGTTACTATTTATTTCATTTGCTCCGGCGGAGAAGACCTGAGCGGAAGCACGGTGAACAATCATCCCATGATTTCGATTTTTCTCCAGAGATACGAAGAGCTTAATGATCATATCACTGTGAAATGGATCGATCCTGTTGAAGATCCCAACTTTACAGCCACCTATACGGAGGATTCTCTTGATAATTACAGTCTGATAGTTGAGAGCGCAAAGCGTTTCAAGATCGTAAATTATACCGATCTTTACTATTACTATAGTGAAGACTATGGAGAGATCTCCCTCGACCAGTATCAAAGCTTTATGACATATGTTTATTACTATACCGGCTCCTATCCCGAAGCGGTACTGAATTTCGATGGTGAAAGCTATATAACCTCTGCTCTCGATTATGTTACAACCAGCCATGTTCCTACAGTTTATTCTCTTGAAGGGCACCGCGAGGCGGCCCTCAGCACCACACTCACAAACACAATAAAGCAGAGCAGCATGGAATATAATTCTCTTATGCTTCTGGGCACAGAAATCCCCGAAGACGCGGAATATATTATCATAAACCTCCCCACAAATGACATCAGCACAGACGAAGCGTCAAAGCTCTCCGCATATCTTGCCGATGGCGGAAATATCTTCCTTAATACCGATTACAGATATCTCGATCTGCCAAATCTTATGGGTGTTATGAGCGATTACGGTCTGAGAGCAGCAGAGGGGCTTGTATATGAAAAAGACGCAAATCATTACTACTATCAGCAGAATTTCCTTATCCCCGAGGTTAGCACAGAGAGTGCCCTGACCTCTTCTCTTGCGTCCTCTTATCCGATCCTCATGCCCGATGCCCACGGCGTTGCGATAGGCGAAAGCGATAAGAATATTACAACTACACCCCTCTTTACCACCACCGAGTCTGCTTATATATCATCCTCCGATGAATCGGGAGAAAACGAAGAGAGAAGCTTTAACCTTGCAGTTCATGCTTACGATGACGATAGCGGTGCAAACATCATCTGGTGCGGTTCGCCTGCATTTACCGATCAATGGAACGGCTATACAAACGGCGCTAACTTTACCTATTATATGTCTATTCTGAACGGCACTGTCGAAAGAGACAGAATAACATATGAGATCGCCGCAAACGAGCTTCCTCAATCCTATCTTATGGTAAGTGAAGCTCAGGTAAATCTTTGGAGTGCTGTCTTTATCGCCATCATTCCTTTAGCGTTTGCAGTTATAGGCGTCGGCTATTGGTATTCGAGAAGGAGAAGATGATGAAAAGGCATATAAAACTTATCGTTATGCTTGGTGTTCTCGTGGTATTGATCGCAGGTGCACTCATCCAAAAGCAGTTTTTCCCTGCAGAAATCGAAAGTGATTATGCCGATGACGGTGCTTCAACTCTTCGATATGCTGCAAACGATGTTTCGGCTGATAATATAACAGCTTTTTCCTATGAGTATCAGGGCGAGACTGTCTCTTTTGTGCTCAGTGAAGGCGGTTGGACTCTTGAAGGCGAAAATGCTCCTGCCACAGATTCCGAGCTTATTACGGCAATGGCAGTTGCCATTGCCTGCCCTTCGGGCTCTAACAAGCTTGAAAATGTTTCCCCTGAAAAGCTTGCCGACTATGGGCTTGATGCTCCTGAAATAAAGGTCACGGTAAGCGAAGGAGACAAAAAGCAAGCCTTCCTTTTCGGAGATTATAACTCTATTGCAGATGAATACTATTTCTGCTCCGAGGAGTCGCCCGAAACCGTTTATACAGTATCAAGCTCCGCAAGAGAAGCTTTTGCTTATACTCTCGAAGATCTTCTTGTTTATGATACTCTTGCAGAGATCGAAGCAGACAGCGTTACAAGCGTTTCCATGTCGGATTCAGAAAAGGAGACAGTGATCTCCTCTGTAAAAACTCCCACTGAGGAGAACGAAGATGGTTATACCTATTCTGCCCAAAGAACCGAAAACGGCGAAACAACAGATTATTCCTATGCGGATTTCTATAGACTGGCGGAAGCAATCGGTACATGGAATATTGACGAATTTGTAACTTGTGATGCTGACGCCGACACCAGTTACGGCTTCGACGCACCCAAAACTCTGACGGTAAATTACACCGTTCAGAAGTCGATTGAAGCAACAGGCTCATCCGGCGGCTATATAACCACAGAAGAAAGCTTTTCGCTGATTCTGGGCTCAAAGGATGAGGAAGGCTTCTATTATTGCAAAACAAATGAAGCTTCCCCTATGATCTATAAGCTTTCCTCTAAGGTATTCTCTGAAATTTTCGGATAGAATAATAAGGGGCTGTCTCGCGAGACAGCCCCTTATCTCCTTTTGCGGCAAATATCCCCCAAAAAATCGGGATTTTAAGACTTTTTTAATGATTTACCTACTTTTATTTTAAGACTTTTTCTGTTAAAATATAAGCGAGGTGAGAAAAGATGAACTACATACTGATATGCGATGACGAGAGAGACATCGTCTCTGCCCTGAGAATCTATCTTTCAAATGAGGGCTACGGCATCTATGAAGCTTCAAACGGAGCAGAAGCTCTGGATATCCTAAACGAACATTCTTCCGAGATAAAGCTGGTTCTTCTCGATATAATGATGCCTGTTATGGACGGCATTACGGCGATGGCTAAGATGCGCGAAAGCTATAACATTCCCATTATACTGCTTACGGCGAAAAGCGAGGACACGGATAAGGTGCTCGGTCTTAATATAGGCGCCGACGATTATGTGACAAAGCCCTTTAATCCCGTTGAGCTTTTGGCGCGCGTAAGATCGCAGATAAGGCGCTATACCCTGCTCGGCGGTGAAAAGTCCGAAAAGGCGCCCGACATGCTGTCGGCATGCGGTATCGATCTCGATGTGAGAACAAGAGAAGTCACATTTTACGGTGAAAATATTACTCTCACCGCCACAGAATATGAAATACTCAGGCTTTTCATGGAGCATCCAAACGAAGTTCTCTCCACCAAGGAGATCTACAGGCAGGTTTGGAAATGCAATCCCATCGGCGAGGAAAATACTATTGCCGTGCATATACGTCATCTCAGAGAAAAGATCGAAATCGATCCTGCAGAACCCAGATGCCTCAAGGTCGTTTGGGGACAGGGATATAAGCTTGATGCCAGAGAAAAGGGGGGAAAGTGATGAAAAGAAATATTGCTGTTAAGGTCACAGCCTTTATGCTGTGCGTAATTACTCTTATAATAACGGTGATCTCGGTATTCGGCGTTGCCGTTCTTATCTCCGGTGAGTTTTATTTAAAGCCCCTTGACGAAATACGAAGGGAAGCACTATGGAGCACAATGTATCGCTATGCCGAATCGGCGGCACAGATATATCACTATAATTCAGCAGGAGACGCAAGGGAGTATTTTGAAAACCGCAATTATTATTATGTGATATATGACGTTTCCGGAAAAACCGTTGCATCGAATTATGAAGGGCAGAATACGGCATTTTCCGAAAGCTTCAGCATAAGATTTGATGAATGGATATATATTCCCGAGCAGGAAGAGGATACTGCCAATGTGCCGGAGACCGATTTTGAATCCGAGATCTTTGCCGAAACCGTTCCTACGGGAGAAATTGTCACGGCAAATCCCATATACCCACTTGATACCGCGCTCAAAGCACCTATCGATACAGGCTATGTAAGCGAACGCGAATATTATGAACATCAATATTATGTGGAGCACGAATATAATGTTATCGGCTATCTGCCCACAGAATATAAAACCACAGACGCTGTCTCATTTGTGGATAGCTTGGTAAAAATGCTCTATTCCTCAGGAAAATATATGCCTGCGGTAAGCGTTGTCAGCTTTATTCTCTTTATCATTTGCCTGATATTCCTTTTCTGCTGTGCAGGCTGGAAAAAGGGAGAGGAAAAGCCCCGCACCTGCTATTTCGACAGAATACCCTTTGATATTTTCACAGCGGCTTATGTATTTATCTTTGCTTTGGCACTCATATTTTTATTAGATTTTTACTTTGAAGATTTTGAAGTTGTAATAGCTGCTTTTGTGTCAATAATCATCGGGGCAATCCTTGTTGTTTCCTATCTTTACAGTGTTGCGGCAAGAGCAAAGACGGGAGAGCTCTTCCGAAATACAGTTATATGGTGGGGGATAAAGCATATTCTGAAGGCTTTTCGTTGGATTTGCCGAGCAGTGAGCAAGGTCCTCTCAAATCTTCCGCTTTTCGGAAAAACCGTATTTTTGCTGGTCATTCTTGCGCTGTGGAGCTTTTTGATCATAGTGCTCCTATGGAACAATGCCGCTTTTTCGATATTTTTATGGATAGTTGGCGGAACAATCCTGTCACTTCTTGCGTTATATATAACATATGGTGTCGATAAGCTGAAAAATGGCGCAAAGCGAATTGCCGACGGAGATTTCGGTCACCGCATAGATACAAAATATATGCTTCCCTCTCTGCGCCATCATGCGGACTCGCTGAATAATATCAGCGGAGGCATGGCTCTGGCTCTTGAGGAAAGGCTGAAGAGCGAACGCTTTAAGACCGAGCTTATCACAAATGTTTCTCATGATCTGAAGACCCCTCTCACTTCAATCGTCAATTATGTTGACCTGCTGAAAACCGAACGTATGCAAGCGGAGGTTGATAACACTAAGGTGGACGAATATATCGCTGTGCTTGATCGGCAGTCTTCGCGCCTTCGTAAGCTTACAGAGGATCTGGTGGAGGCCTCGAAGGCTTCAACAGGGAATCTTGAGGTAAATCCCTCCCCCATCGAGCTTGGTGAAATGATCTCCCAAACAGAAGGAGAATATGCCGAAAAGCTTGCGGCAAAGGGCCTTGCGCTGATAGTCCGACGCCCGGAAGATGACCTGACCGTTATGGCTGACGGCAAGCATCTTTGGAGAATATTTGATAACCTGATGAACAATATTTGCAAATATGCCCTCACAGGAACTCGCGTTTATATTGACATTCTTGAAAAGGAAGGTCGGGCGCAGGCAATATTCAGAAATATATCAGGATATGAGCTGAATGTCAGTGCAAAGGAGCTTACCGAGCGTTTTGTGAGAGGAGATTCCTCCAGGCATACCGAGGGAAGCGGTCTCGGGCTCTCGATAGCGAGAAGCCTTGCAGAGCTTAACGGCGGTAAGCTCGATATTTATATTGACGGGGATCTTTTCAAGGTCGTGCTTGATTTCAATACGATAAAATGACCCAAAAACGGAGCTTCAAATGAATTTTTCGAAAATTACTCACAATATAAAAAGCACCGCGCGGACAGTAATGTCCGCGTTTGGTGCTGTAACGGTTATAGTTGCTGCCGCGATTGTTTTTTCGGGGTGCGAAAGCTCTCCTGGAGTGGACATATCGGGCCGCCGTGCGGCAGTTCTGCACAATGACGGCGAAGAATTTGCCATTGAACGCATCGGAAATGACGCTTCGGATGATCTGAGGCTTAATGCACCGCAGGCATTTGTTTATGATGCTGACAGCGGAAAATATCTCTATATCCTCGGAGCTCAAAAGATACTTTACCCCGCCAGCACAACCAAACTGCTCACTGCTCTTTATGCACTTGAAATTCTCTCACCTGACGAGCTCATAACGCCGGGGGACGAGCTTGATATGAAAAACGAACAATCCGCCATTGCTTTTATTAAAAAGCATCACACTCTTTCTGCCGAAATGTTGATCGAGGGAATGATGCTCCCTTCGGGGGGCGATGCGGCATATGCTCTGGCCGCGGCAGGCGGACGAGCTCTTTCAAAGGATGATATCACCGCCTCTGAAGCGGTTGACCTTTTCCTTAAAGGCATGAACGAATATGCAGCTAAGATTGGCATGTGCGGCAGTAATTTTACTTCTCCCGATGGATTTTTCGATGCCCGGAATTATTCAACCATCGAAGATATGACACTTCTTGCAATAGCGGCATCGAAAAACGAAATAATCATGAAATACGCCTCATTGCCGTCAGCTTCTGTGACCTATGCCAGCGGCCACACAAACAACTGGAGAAATACAAACCGCATGCTCCATGAGAACAGCGAATATTATTCTCCATATGTTACAGGGCTGAAAACAGGTACTCTTGAGGGCAATAGCTGTCTGATCTGCACTATCTCAATTGATGGGCGAAATTACATTGCCGGCGTTTTCTCCGAAAGCACAGAAGACGCGCGGTATGTGGATATGCTGAAAATAATCGATTTTTGTAAAGAAAGATAACTGAAGGCAGGAATATGGATTTTAGCAAGGATAACATAAAGAAAAAACTGAAAAAATGGGCTTGGTTTCTGCTTAATCCCCGTCTTTTGCTCTGCCTTGGTATCGCATGGATGATAACCAACGGCTGGAGCTACATACTCACTGCCCTCGGCATATGGCTTGACATAACATGGATGACTGCGGTGGGCGGAGCTTACGCGAGCCTGTTATGGTTTCCCTTCACGCCGGAAAAGATATTGACGGTAATTATCGCCATTTTTCTCCTGCGTCTTATTTTCCCCAATGATAAGAAAACCCTTGCGGTCCTCCGTGAGGAGTTGGAAGCCGCAAAAGCCGCATTTCACCGCTATAAGGAAAACAAAAAGGAAAAAAAGTAAAATAAATATAAAAACGGTTCACACTGTGAACCGTTTTTATATTTATTCTGTCAGGGTCAGCAGAAAATCAAATACAGTGCTGTCCTTTATTTTGCAGATGACAATATCAGAGCCGTTTTCAAGCTCGATCCTATCCTCATAAAACCATAGAGTGATTATATCTTCCCCGTATGAAATGCGCACCATGAGGCCGAAGCCTCCGATGGAGTTTGCTTTGACCCCCCCAAAGGATGATCCCTCTAAAGCCTCTGCAATGATGCTCACAAGCCGCTCACATTCATTCGGATCACTCTCAATATACTCACCGCCAAAATAATTTTCCGAACGGTTGTCATTTACCAGCACATATTCAATATCCTCTGTATTTTTCAGCTCTTTTATAACCCGATTTCTTTCAATTGCGCCGAAAATGTCCGAAGAAAATATCAAAAAAAGCACAATCATAAGGCAAATGACTATGATTGTAATTCCTATAATTAAAATCTTCTTATTATTCATTCTATTCTCCACTGTTTCATATACTCAATCTCATAAAGCTAAACAATAATTTGTCGAAGTAGAGTCACAAACAATTCATTAGATCCTTCGACGAGGCTCAGGATCTCATAGGGTATTAACTAACTATTCGCTAAATTATTGTTTATAAATCAAGTGTTAAAAACACAGGTGCCGCGATGCAGCACCCTGATGTCATTTCAAATAAACTGTTTTGCCGATTCGTAAATTGCAAAAAGAGTCCGGATCATTGCAAATAAGGTCATTTGAGCGCGATTTTTACTATTCTGTCGCAAAGCTCAACATAGCCGATGCCGAGTGCCGCCGCTTCCTGCGGAAGCAGACTTGTCGGAGTCATGCCGGGGAGAGTGTTGGCTTCAAGGCAAACCGCTTCCCCCTCCTCAGTAAGTATATAATCTATTCTTGCAAGTCCGCGAAGCTTGAGTGCGGAAAACGCACGGCGTGTATAATCTGCCATTTTGTCCGCTTCCTCCTTTGTTATGGGAGCAGGACAGATCTCCTCGGTGAGACCGCTCTGATATTTATTTTTATAATCATAGTAGCCGCTTTTTGGAATGATCTCAACCGCAGGAAGAACCTCACCGTCAAGAATACCGACCGTCATCTCTCTGCCGACAATCTTCTTTTCTATAAGCACTTTATCCTCATACTTCATCGCAAAATCAAGCGCCGCTTCAAGCTCCGCCTCATTTTCTATTATCGAAACTCCAACGCTTGAGCCGCAGCTGCAGGGTTTTATTACACACGGAATCCCGACACCCTTAACCATAGCTCTTATATCGTCCGTTTTAAGATCGCAAAGAACACCCTCGGGTGTGGGAATCCCTTCAAGGGAAAGAAGCTTTTTCGTAAGATCCTTATCCATTGCAAGGAGACTTCCGATATAGCCCGAGCCCGTATAGCGTATACCGTAATTATCAAGGGTCGCCTGAAGCTGACCGTTTTCACCCATTGCACCGTGAAGTCCGATATACACAACATCAGCAAGTGCGCAGACATCAAGCACGCCGGGACCTATAAGAGCTTTTCTTCCGCCGTTTCTTGCTATAACGGCATCAAGATCGGGAATACTTTCATCAACCTTATATGTATAATTCCCCTCCGAGCGGAAAAGCTCCATGGAAGGGGCAACGCCCTCGGCAAGCCCTTCGTAAACATCAACAAGGCATACCTTGTGTCCGCTTTTTGTCAGAGCATTTGCGATAAGGGCGGCAGAGGTGAGCGAAACATCGCGTTCAGGGCTGATACCGCCGGCAAGAACTACTATATTCATATTTTCCTCCAAAAGATTATTCAAAATTATTATATGCGTTTTTTGAGAAATGCGACTCTGTCATTTCCCCCGTAATCCTTTAATATCTCACATTCAAGGGAGTGCTTTTCGGCAAGAGCTTTAAGCTGCTCACCTTGATCAAATCCGATCTCAAAAGCGATAAATCCGTCTTTTCTCAAAAGCGGTGAATGAATCTCAAGAATGGCGCGGTAAAAGATAAGTCCATCCTCCCCGCCGTCAAGTGCAGCAAAGGGTTCATGCTTCACCTCAGCTTCAAGACTTTCTATGACTGATGTACGGATATACGGGGGATTCGAAAGAATAGCGTCAAAAGGGGCTTCTCCCTCGGAAAACACCGAAAGCGGCTTTAATACGTCCGCTTCAAAGGGATAGAATCTGTCACCAACACCGTTCAGCCTTGCGTTTTCTTTTGCAAGAGAAAGGGTATCTTCATATAGTTCAAAGGCAAATGCCTTGCAGTCGGGACGGTGAGCAAGAGTTGAAACGGCAACGCATCCGCTTCCGGTGCAAAGATCGGCAAAAACCGCATTTTTCGGAAGCTTTTTAATTGCCAGCTCAACAAGCAGCTCTGTGTCGGGTCTGGGAACGAGACAGTGCTCATTCACTATATATTTTTCACCGTAAAAATACCATTCCCCAAGGATATACTGGAGAGGATATCTGCTTGCCCTGAGTTTTACACCCCTGATTAGAGACGGATCCGAAAAATCTTCATTCTTTCTCGAAGGCAGAGATGCCGAAGGAACTCCGCAAAATTTTTCCAGCAGAAGCGCGGCTTCTCTATCAGAGTCATCTATGCCCGCTTTTTTCAAAACGCGGCAGATCTCTTCAAAAAGCAAAAAATCCCTCCCCAAAACAGTACTTTTTATATTATACACGAAAAAAACGAAAAAGAAAAGCCTTTCTGAAAAAATAAAAATTAAAATATGAAGCTGCTGCAAAAAATTTATGCAGCAGCTTCATATTTTATTTGTATTTTTTTAAGACCTCTCGCGCACGCAGACGAGGAATAGTTATAGAGAAGACAGAGGTATTTTCCTCTCGGTTCTCAGCTTCCATATTAAGAAAATATTCCGCAAGAGCTCTCACCTTATAATCCTTTGATGCTTCTGCTATACGGTCGAGATAAATGATACCCGATTCTCCGAGCTCCAAAAGGCTCTCGGGTTCAAAATTTTCAAGACCTCCTTCAAGATAGCGGTCTGTATTATAGGAGGCTATCATACCGTTCACATCCGAAAATGCCAAAGTTGCGCAGATGATCAAAGCAGAAATGACCGCTATGATAATGACATTGGTGTTTTTTGAAAACTGCTTTATAATAATTGCAATAAAAACTATAGACAAAAAGATCATAAACGCACTTGATAAAACGCGCTTTACCGTCAGCCCGTATGTTCCTATATAGAGCACCATTTTAGATATCGCGGTTGCGATAAGAATCAGCGTCAGAACCGAAAAAATTATATTTACTATCCTCAAAATCAAAGGGGCTTTTTCCTCCTTGCGGCGGCAGAATACCGAAACGCAAAGAATTATGACGGCATTTAACAACGAAACCGCACAAAGCTGAAAAAATCCGTTTTTTGCATAATCTGCATAGGTGAGCCCTTCGGGGAGAATACCGCTGAAAGCAGAGAGATAATAATCGATCTGCGAAATGAAAAATACCGAATATATTAAAATAAAAGGGAAAACCGCAGAGCAAACCATGGCTATCGGGGCAAAGCGAGCCGCATTGGCTGTTTTTCTGCATTTTTCAGCGTTCAGAATATCCCCGAAGCTATGTTTTCTGCACGAATACAGCGAACCGAAAAGAAGAATAGCAACAGGAAATGCAAAGATAAGATCACTGACAAGAGAAAACAGATCAAAATCACCGAGATCAAAAAGCTTTTTTACCAGCTCCTTAAAGCTCTCGTCATATGAAAGCAATGCAAAAACAATGATAGTCGGAATAAAAGCGATCGCAAGGCCTGCAATTATTAGAAGCAGAGTTTTGCCTATCTTCCTGCCGTTTTTTGTGTTTGATATTGCTTCAAAATAGGAAGCGATCGAGCCGAATGGCATTATCAAAACCGCTTTCACCATCTCAAGAAAAAACAGGTCGGAAGGATGTTTTTCCGAGGAATTGCCCGCAAACGCAAAAACAAAATACAGATATCCGAAAAGCGTTATTGCGGATACAACAAACTGCACTTCCTCATTTGATGTGAAAACAAGTCCGACATTAAGAAGAAGCATTGTTATTCCCCATCCAAAGGCAAAAGGATTATCTCTCAGCTTGATTTCATGCTTTCTGAAATAAAATAAAGATAAGAAAAAAAGGACGGCGGCAAAAATAAGTCTTCCTAAGGGATAGTCCGCGGCTCCCGAGAAGTGCACAAAAGCGAATGCTATCGGAAAAAGGATCAGCGCGGCGGCTGTATCATATTTTGTGTATTCATTGTTACTTTTTTGAGCATTATCAATATCCGTAGAAACAGCAAAATTATTGTTCATTTTCATCCTCCTTCATAGTTTTATCCGCCTCATATTCAAGAATATCCGAAGGCTGGCAATCAAGGGCGCGGCAGATAGCATCAAGGGTTGAAAAACGGATAGCCTTTGCCTTGCCGGTCTTAAGAATAGACAGATTGACGGGAGTTATCCCCACTTTTTCTGCAAGCTCTCCCAGAGATATCTTTCGCTTTGCCATCATAACGTCAAGATTTACAATTATCATCTTATCACCATCCCTTAAACAGTGAAATCATTTTCCGCCTTAATGGCAGTCGCTTCTTCGATCACATTTTTGACAACTCTTAAAACTATTCCAAGGAAAAGTGCCGCAAAAGCAACAACAAGTCCCAGCAGAAAAAATTTCGAAAGCACCGTGAAGAGAACAACTTCTGCAAAGCAGCACAGAGATATAAAACGGAGCTGCCCTACCGCAAGTTCGGTAAAAACCTTCTTTTTTGCAACAAGGTTGAGCAGCGCAAGAAGAAAAATATCTGCGGCAAATGCGGGAATGAGAATGACATACAGAATTATCTTAACCTGAATCCTATCCGAATCTGAAAAATAATCGCTTCTGCCCCGCAGGTCTATATACGAATCCACAAGCTTCGGAAGGACTAACGCAATGACGATCAGCGCCGCGAGAGTTATAAGGGCAATAGAAAGGGAAATTATAACCGAAATATTCTTTCTTTTTGAATTCATGGAAAAGATCTCCTTTGTTTTGATGATATGAGTATAACACATATTTTTTCATTTGTCAATATATTTTTATCGAAAAACGATAAATATTTTTCGAAGCTCAAAATATAAACAACTCTGCAAGCAATTTTTCAAATATAAGCAATAGGTAACCTATAAAAACTCAAATTTAGCAGATAAACAATAATTTGTCGGTGAGTAGAAAGGTGAACTATGGCAGATGATGACAAGCGTTATCCTTCTCTAACAGAGAAGGCTTGCGTTCATACATCTAAATTTGTTAATTCGTCACTCTACAAACAGCCCGCTAAATTATTGTTTATATCACCAAGCTTTCAAAAAACGCTTAAAATTATATCTCCAAACAAAAAAGAAAAGAACTTTGCAAAAAATCCCCTTGACAAAAAAATTTCAATATGTTATAATATTCCAAGTAAAAGAGAGTAGAAGCACCTTCAAGGTGTTCCGATCCCCGTCAATACGGCGCTTGCCCGGGTTTCGGATATCATATTATTATGGTTTTCAAGACTTTTACGGCTATAGCCGTAAAAGTCTTTTTTCGCAAGAAAATCGAATTTTTGCGAATAATATAAAAAAACAAAATCGGAGGTATTCAGATTGACAGCACATGACAAGAAGAGAGAAGAAGTTCTGAATGAGCTTTCTTCAAACATCGAAACAGGCCTGACATCTGCTCAGGTTGCCGAAAAACAAAAGCAGTTCGGAGAAAACAGACTTAAGGAAAAGAAGAAAAAAACGATGCTCGCGAGATTCCTTGATCAGTTCAAGGATGTTATGATCATCATTCTTCTGATCGCGTCGGTTATCTCCTTTGCTCTGGTCTGCTATGACATTGCCAAGGGTCACGGAAGCCCTGCAGAGTTCTTCGAGCCCGGACTTATACTTCTCATCGTTGTTCTCAACGCCATTATGGGCGTCATGCAGGAAAGTAAGGCTGAAAAAGCCCTTGACGCACTGAAAAGCATGTCAGCCCCCCACGCTAGAGTTATCCGCGACGGTAAGGAATCCGTGATCGACGCTGCAGAGCTCGTTCCCGGAGACATCATCAAGCTTGAAGCAGGCGATTTCATTCCTGCGGATGCGCGACTTCTCCACAGCGTAAGCCTAAAGAGCGAGGAATCTGCGCTCACCGGTGAATCTGTTCCTTCGGAAAAGGATGCAGAGGCTGAGGTTGACGAAAAAGCTCCTCTCGGCGACAGACATAATATGGTATTCTCCGGCTGCAGTGTGACATACGGCACTGCAACAGCGGTCGTAACCGCAATCGGTATGGATACCGAAATGGGTAAGATCGCAGGTCTTCTTGACGGTGAAAATGAAGGTCAGACACCCCTTCAGCAAAAGCTTGCACAGCTCGGTAAATATCTTGGTATCATGGCTCTCGTTGCCTGCGGCATCATCTTCGTTGTAGGTATTCTCGGCGGAAATATGGGCATACTTGAAATCTTCATGGTTGCGGTATCTCTCGCGGTTTCCGCAATTCCCGAGGGTCTGCCCGCTATCGTTACCATCGTTCTCTCGATCGGCGTTCAGAGAATGGTTAAGAAAAACGCTCTTATCCGCCGTCTGCCCGCTGTTGAAACACTCGGAAGCGCATCTGTTATCTGCTCGGATAAGACGGGTACCCTTACTCAGAACCGCATGACGCTGGTTAAGGGCTATGTTGACGGCTGTGCAGAGCCCGAACAGATCACAAGCTCAAATTCGGATGCTGTAAAGACTCTTCTCCGCTATGGCACCCTCTGCTGTGACGGCTCTGTTGTTTTCACCGATGAAGGAGAACAGCATATAGGTGACCCCACAGAGACCGCTATCGTCCTTGCAGCTCACAAAAACGGCATGCCCAAGGATGATCTTAATAGGGAATTTCCCAGACTTGCCGAAATCCCCTTCGATTCCGACAGAAAGCTCATGACTACCGTCAATAAGATCGACGGTAAAAATATAGTTATCGTCAAGGGTGCTTTCGATATGATGACTCCCCGCTGTATCGCAGGCGATATCGAAGCAGCTCGCAAAATGACCGACACAATGAGCGCAGACGCACTCCGCGTGCTGGCTGTGGCTTATAAGGAGATCACAGAAGTTCCCTCAAATCCCACCTCGGAGGAGCTTGAAAACGGTCTTACCTTTATGGGTCTTGTGGGCATGATCGACCCGCCCAGACCCGAGGCAAAGGAAGCTGTTGCTATTTGCCGCAGAGCAGGCATCAAGCCCGTTATGATCACGGGCGACCATGTCGTTACCGCTTCCGCTATTGCGAAGGAGCTCGGTATTCTTGAGGAGGGCGACAGGGCTATCACAGGTGCGGAGCTTGACGCAATGAGCGATGAAGAGCTTGACGCTGTTGTTGCCGATATCTCGGTTTACGCGCGAGTTTCCCCCGAAAATAAGATCAGAATAGTTAAGGCTTGGCAGCGCAAGGATCAGGTCGTTTCCATGACAGGCGACGGCGTTAATGACGCTCCAGCGCTTAAAGCTGCCGACATCGGATGCGCAATGGGTATCACAGGTACCGACGTTGCGAAGGGTGCGGCTGATATGACGCTTACAGATGATAATTTTGCGACAATAGTTGACGCTGTCCGCGAGGGACGCGGAATTTACGCAAATATCAAGAAGGTTGTCGGCTTCCTTCTCGGAACAAACATCGGCGAGGTGTTCACCGTATTTACCGCAATGCTTCTTTGGGCAAAAACTCCCCTGCTCTCCATGCAGCTTCTCTGGATAAACCTCGTTACCGACTCTCTGCCGGCAATTGCTCTTGGTATGGAAGCGGTCGAAAAGGATATCATGGATAAGAAGCCAAAGCCCAAAAACGAGGGCATCTTCGCTCACGGTCTCGGTATTCAGGTAGTTTTCCAGGGTATGATGTTCGCGGCTCTGACTCTCATCGGCTTCCGGCTCGGTGATAGAACAGGCATAGAAAACGCAGGTCAGACAATGGCATTCATGGTTCTGGCGCTTACTCAGATCGTTCAGGCATTCAATATGCGCTCTCAGCGTTCGCTCTTTAAGATCGGCCCCTTCGGAAATTCAAAGCTCAACGGTGCGGCTCTCATTTCAGTCATCCTCGTTGCACTGGTACTCTTCGTTCCCGGTCTCAATACTGTTTTCGGTCTGGCATACCTGCCCGTGCATATGTACTTCATCGGTCTCGGACTTATTTTCGTTCCCTTCGTGGTTATGGAGCTGGCAAAGCTTTTCGGCTTCATCAGACACCACCACTGATATTTTAAATCCAATAGGGATATCTCACTTGATTGTGAGATATCCCTTCGATTTTAGGGCTTAATCAGAAAAAAATAGGTGATCTCTAAAAACTCAAAATCGAAGGGCTAAACAATAATTTATCAGCACGTGAGGGCAAGTATTAGGCTTCCCCTTGAGGGCAAGATATCACGGCAGTGACTGATGTGCTGTAGGCTCAAAGCGCCGTTTTTCTGCGGTTCATCACTATTATGCGCGCCGTATTTTTCTTTGCGTCTGCTTCGTCAAAGAAAAAGCGAAAAAAGATTTGCACTTATATAATAATGCAAGTGCTTTTTTAAGTATGAAATTTTTGTAAATAAACAAAAGGATGTGTAGGCTTTGAATTGGAATACTCGTTTTATATATAGAGGCATTGACATAATAATGTTTTTTAGTACAATTATAGAGAGGAAGAAGTCCAATGAACATTAAATAAATTTTTAATTTAAATTATTCATAATCAAAGAAAGGATTTTAATATGAAAGAATTTAGAATAACAAAGCTTGTGGCGTTTTTCCTCTGCGCAATAATGATTTTCAGTACAATAGTTTCATCTTCTGATCTGACAATAGAAACTAAAGATTTTACAGGCACTATCATATCTACTGATGGAGTTGATCTTTAGCAATTCGGATGAAAGTATTTTTGATTTAACATCAGGGTTTGAACCATATGGTACAATGCTATTGTTCCATTACATTTATGAAAATTATGGCGGTGTAATACATGATTTTACCGAGGCTTTTGCTTATATGTGTGCTAGTAATTATGATACCCGTACATTTTATACCAGATCTAGTAATTTTAGTAAGTGGGGACCGCCTACTGTGAATTCGTTAGAAGTCGGAATAAAAAAAGGAAATCAATATGTAAATCCAATGGCATGTGCGTATTGGATGTTTACAAATAATGCCGGAGTGAGTGGTAATATTTTGTGTAGGGTTAAAACATATAGTACAAGTGATACATTAACTATAGCACCGTTAATGGAAACAGGTAATGGCGAAGTAAAAAAGGGGAATCGTATTTTTAGAAATTATTCCGGCATAACAATAAATACACCGGATTTGGGTGGAGAAACATATAAAAATATTATTCTGGTACCTGTGAATACAAATACATCAGGTGATGCCATAAAATATTATACTCAGTCAGAAGTAGATACAGATTAGGAGAATTTTTATGTCAAGAAAATTTTTTCAAGTATTATTAGCGGTTATTATGGCGATTGCACTTTTTTCCTGCGGAGAGGCGGAGGATTCAAAACAGACGGATACTTTGCAGAATTTAGATGAATCTGATACACAATCATTTGCGGAATCGGATACCGAAACATCCATTGAATCGGATACCGAAGAGGTTACAAAATCAAGTTATATACATTTTCTCCCCCCTCCTAATGAGCTGCTTCTCGGCGAAAATATGATAGTTGTCGAATGGGGAGAAGCCGTGCCGTCGATAGTTACAAAATGGGATAATTATTATGAGGGTCTGTTTTGCGGAATTACCGTGAAGTATGTAAAGATTTTTGAACGTACAATGAGAGAGGGGTATCTCGAAAACCCTGAGGAAAGATTTGAATATGTTGAAAACGGAGATTTGCTTTCTGAAACATATGACGATATAATCCTGGTGCCGGAGGTTATTGCTTCAACCTTAAATAAAGGTGACCGCGCTTTAATACAGATTTTTGACAAAAAACTTGAGTTTGACAGAGTTGACATTACATACTATGGTGTTGGCTATACTGAGTACAGCAATAACACAGAGTCAACGGATGATTATCGTTATGGATTCTTTCCGTTTGTGAATGATCTGTTGGTGGTTCCCGAAAATACATGCGAGCAGGGCGGAGCTTTTCTGATAGCTTATCCCGTCATGGAAAATATACTCAATCTCAATAATTATTTGAAAAAAGCTGACGAGAGCTATCCGATATTTGAGAGCGGAATCACCTTTGAAGAGCTTGAAAGATATTTTGAGCTCGTATTTGATCCGGGCACATTCAATATTTATTGATATTGATGATCTGCGGCGTGCTTTGGCACGCCGCAGATCATACATTTCAGCTATGGTCTTGTTTGATAAATCAACGGCGATATATCAAAAATGATATATCGATATGCAGGAATAGTTATTGCATGTTGCAAAAAGGTGTGTTAAAATATTAACATATTTTTTGAAAATGCAATATTATTTTTGCAT
>JAZOAL010000080.1:0-3195 GCA_045595425.1 Eubacteriales bacterium | reverse complement strand
ATGTGATATAATTAATCAATTTATAAGAATAAAGGTGATAACATGAACGAGATATGGTCAAAGTACATACAAGGCATAAAAACACTATATACAAGTCGAAAACTGCGTTTTGACGATATATTCAGCGAACAATACAAGTCGTTTTTTGGTTTTGATGAAAACAAGCCGATTAAGATACTTGAGGTCGGTTGCGGCCCCGGTGCGTTGGCTGAAGCTCTTCATAGATGGTATCCGTTAGCAGAGATCACAGCAATCGATAGAGACAGTAATTTTATTTGCTATGCAAGAGAGAATGTGCAAGGCATCAATTTCTTGGAAGGTGATGCTACATCGTTACCGTTTGATGATAATTCTTTTGATGTCACTATTTCAAATACAGTAAGTGAACATATTGAGCCATCAAAGTTTTACGGCGAGCAACGCAGAGTTTTGAAGCCAAACGGCGTTTGTATAGTCTTGTCATCAAGAAAAGGAATCAATATATCTCCTAAGTGTTTTACCTACAACAAATTTGAACAAGAGTTTCGGAACAAGATTGATCAATTTGATAACACCTTAAATGATTATTCAGTATGTAAATATCCAATGAGTGAGTCGGAACTTCCGCTTGCAATGCAAAAATACGGTTTTGATTATGTATCAACCGGTTATGCTACCGTCGATTTGACTCCCGATGCCCCGAAATACAAGGCTGAAATGGCACATGATATGATAAATTCGATTCGCTATTGTTCACTCGAGTCGATTGAATCGGTATTGAACACTATGCCGGAACATTTTACCGAAGATGAAGTGTCAAAAATGAAGCAAATCGTGAACGAGAGATTTGACAGTAGAATAGCAGATTACGATGCGGGTAAGAAGTCTTGGGAAACCAATCTTTCTATTATTATGATGATCCGCGGGACAAAAATATAAATAACAAAGAAAGCACTCGATTTCTATCACGAGTGCTTTCTTCTGTCATCTCTGCCTTTTCTCCATCCTTTTCCAGCTCACAAACCCGTAAAGATCGTTCACGAGGAAAGTGATGAAGCAAACTACCACCGAGATGTAAGAAACGTTTTCCATTGTGGCAATAGCCCATAATACGATGAGAACGATGTCGTTTGTGGCATATGCAAGCGCAAAATACGGGCTTCTGCGGAAGGTCAGATATACCGCGATAAAGCTCGTTGTGACGGAAACCGTGCTCGGCAAGAGATTTGCGGTATTGAAGTATTTGAGTATGAAATAGAATATAACCGTCACAATAAGCGTCAGGATCATCATAAACACGATCTCGGCTTTTTTCAGTCTGTTGACCTTCACTTCGGATTTGTTGCCGTTATAAGGGTTTCTCAGCCAGGATATGAGCGCAAACACCGCCATCGGTCCGGTCATGCATATATAAGTTATCATCTCACCGTAATAGGCGAAGGAATAGGAAATAATGCCGTAAAGAACGCTGAATATTATCATCAGCACCTGCCCGAACGGATTGCCCTTCGCGCAGAAGATCAAGGAAGTCGCGCCGAGAAGGGAAGCAATCAGCGTCAGCGGACTCGAGCGGTCAAAAAGGCAATAAAAGACGGCTATCAGAAATAAGGAAGAACCCCATAAAGCCCATTCGAATTTGCTGAAATATTTGAATATTTTCATTTTTCCTCCAAAAAATAAGCATTCGACATACATCTTCAAAGACCTAACGATGTATTCGAATGCTTCATTCTACCCGGTGGCAGATATTTTTTTGTTATTATACCACATTATGCTCGATTTGTCAATCCTTTGTCCGCAAACTCTGTCTTGACAATTCGGCACAAATATTGTATAATTACTTGAATACAAAATATGGAGGCGCTATGAAATCATCAATTAAGCGATTGGTCGCTTGTTTTCTTGCTTTGATCACTCTCCTTTCTGCCTTTGCCGCGTGTGCCGACACGGGCGAAGGGGAGCCAATAACCACAGAACCTCTTTCCACTGAAGCTCCCGCGGTTGAGGAAACCACCGTGGAGGAGACCGAACCCGAGCCTAAAGTTTATCTCACAATTACACCCGAAAACGCGGCTTCTGTAACTCTCATCAGAGCGGACAGCATTCCGAAGCTCTCCACTATGCTCGAGCTGTTCACCGAATTCCGCAAGGAGCTGAACAAGCGCTTCGGTGCAACCTTCGGGCTCGGAACAGACTTCGTTATGCCCGGTCAGTCGGTTGACGATAAGATCGAGATCCTCGTCGGCGACACCGCCCGCGACGCAAGCATTGAGCTCAAGGCAAAACTCGATGCCCTCGGCTCGCACGGCTTCGGCATCATCGTCCGCGGCAACAAGATAGCGATCAACGGAACGACCTTTTATCTTCTTTATCGGGGACTTGACTACCTCATGGAAAACCTCGTGACCAAGGATGATGCGGGCAATCTTTCGCTTGTTCTTGAAGAGGATTTCGAATGCTTCGTCAAGACCGAGGAAGGCTTCATTTCCCCCGAGGAGGTTATGGCTTCGGGCAGAGAGATGGCGTTCTATCCCATTGAAACGCTTGCCAAAGTTCCCGAATCGCAGGGGTGCACAGTTATGCAGGGCGGCGGAAGCGACGGCAAATACGCATACTATGCAATGATAAATAAGTCGACCACTCCCGAAACGGGAATGATCTACAAATTTGACATGAGCACCTGGGAGCTCGTTGCAAAATCAAAGCCCATGCCTTCGGGTCACACCAACGATATAACCTACGACTCAAAGAACCATCGCCTTGTCATTTCCTTCTGCTCGGCGACCGATAACTACAAGGGACTTGTTTTCGTCAATCCCGATACGCTCGAATTCATCGAGTATACCGTTTGCCCTACATCTAACAGAGGCGTTTGCTATCTCCCCGAAACTAATCAGTATCTCTTCGCAACCGGCTATACTTTCCACTTGACTGACGAAAATTTCAATACCATCAAGAGTACCACGGACGGATATGCAAAGCTTACCACACAGGGATTCTATTGCGACGGCCAGTACATCTTCGATCCCCGCTGGCAGTCGGGCGCAAGATTCCAGACTATCACGATCAACACCCTTGACGGTCAGTTCATCGCTGCCGTACCGTTTTATAATGTTGACGGCGAGCCCGAAAACATCTTCCGCGACGGTAATAGCTTTGTAATGGGCTGCAACAATTCGGATTCTGTTTTCCGTTTGATGCTTCTCTATAAGGATT
>JAZOAL010000079.1:0-11152 GCA_045595425.1 Eubacteriales bacterium | reverse complement strand
CATATCATTCTCCTTTTTCAAACACGATGCCACGGCAATACTTGTCGCCATCATCGTAAATATCAAAGGTTGCGTGGGGAATATTGGTTTTATAAGTCCAATCGGCTACACCCTCACACCACACGGCATCAATGTATTTTTCTCCGTCCTCATACACTCTGCCACCGTCAAAGCACCCGATTTCTTCAGAGTAAGCCCCTCTAAACTCTGCGTTATCATCGGAATATCCGAACACTACCACAAAGCCAAGATCCTTAGCTTCTTGTTCTTCGCTCTCTGTGATCTCGTTTCCGTACTGTCTGCCGTTCAATCTTTCGGCAAATTCATATATTGTCATATCATTCTCCTTCCTTAAACTGCATTGTAATTTGATGTAGCTCGTCCTTCGCTCTCGGAGTATAAGGTTTTCCAGTTTCAACATCCCCAAGCTCCGACAGAATAAAATCCTCGCAGCTCGTAGGCTTATCGACACGCTTCAATACTTTGTTGTGACAGGTGCAATAATACCAATCACCAAGTATGCAATATGAACAATACCGGCAATACTTCATTCCGCACCGCCTTTCATTTCCGGTGGCTGCGGTAGCGGCATCCAATGGGTGACGTCCATAGCATTTTCAACGTTATCGTAAGATACGTTAAATAATTTATACGTTGGATTGTACGTCACTTGCCATATTGTACCTTTTCGTGTAAAGCAAATAACATCACCGTATTTATCGGGCAACCTATCCTCAACGCTGATCCACTCCACACCATTTTCGTGACCGCACGAAATTGGTTTGCTCTGCTTGCGGTAGCCCTCGTAATAGAGTTGCTCCGCAATATCATCGCAATCTTTCCGTTCCAATCCGTAGCCGCTCATATATATGCTTTCGGACAGTTCGTGCTTTTCAATCTGCTCTTTCATCGGTTGCTCCTTTCACCAATGCTCTCATAGAAAGCCACTTGCTTTTTCAATTCGCGCCTGCTCAATCTCTTTGTGCATTGCGCGTGATAAACGAGCCTGCCGCCCTTTGCTATGCTTACGTGATTATTGGACGTTTGCACAACGGTGTACTCACCAACGGTGACTTTTCTTTCCTTCACCTTGTCAACCCATCTGTATTTTTCACCGCAAAAAACACAATGGGATTTTTCATAGGCAAATTCGTGACAGTAAGGGCAGAACGGATATATACCGCCGTCACCCTCGCGAATCCACACGACTTCTTTCATCCCTGCTCCTTCCCAAGCCTATAAGACTTGATATGGCACTTCTCGCCGTATCTGTTTTTGACGGCAACGATCTCGCTCTCAATGGCATAGCCCATCCTGCGAAGATCGGAAATCCTCGATGCAAGGCGCATCACGCCCAAATCGCGCAACGCTTCCAGCTGCGTAATGCTGCCAAAAGTTTTGATATATTCCAAAACCCTCTGCGCTTGCGTAGGTTTACAGTTTTCCATATCACACCCCCGTGCTTCCGATGCCGCCGCGATCAGCGTTGCCAAGCTTTGCGACCTCAATAAACACCACGCCCGGCTGATGCTCGATCAAACGGAATTGACAAATGCGCTCGTTCTTTCTGATCAGCGTGTTTCTCGTAGCATAGGCAAGGAAATTCCACTCGTCATTGTCTCCCTTGTAGCTCTCGTCAATGACTCCGATACTGTTGACCAAAATCACACCGTATTTCTTGAACGTGCTGGATCTCGGCGCAACCAATGCTTCATATCCCTTGGGCAGCTCCATAGCCACGCCCAAAGGGATCATCTTATACTCCCCTGCATAAAGCTCGGTATCTTCCGCGCAGCGCAGGTCGATCCAATCGCCATTGGAGAGGATTTCAATAGGTTCGATATCTCTGATATACTTGATCTTGATTGTGTTTACCATGTTTTACTCCTATGTTTCTTTGATTTTAATTCCATGCACCCAAAGCATGAGTTTTCTTTTGATGATATAGTCTTTTGTCCTGACTCCCTTTGCGTCCTCAACGATCCTGCGGCCGTTGCACTCATAGACGAAATCGGCAACGTAATTGACCGATTGCTCAATGCAAAGCCGCTTGACCTTGGGCTGCCCCTTTTTCGCGCCGCGCTTGTAATATTCGCCGGTCGGGTATTCCTCGTAGAACGCCGGGATCAATTCAAATCTGACTTGTGTTTGCAGGTTTGTGATCACCCCTGCCCTTGCGAGCAGGAGCAATTCACAATGCCTTTTGTATTCCTTGACGGAAGCGTATGTAATGCCGTTTCGCGTGACCTTTTTGCTTTTGTATTTAGCCATGATCAGAAGGGCAGATCATCGTCTGTGCTGACGGGCTCAAATTTCGACTCTGCCGCCGTTTGGTACGCAGGGGGCATATATGCACCGCTCGACGCTTCCGAGCTCTGCGCAAACTCGTTTTGCATATCGCCCTTGCTATCCACAAAGGACGCTTCCTCAACGACAACCTCGGTGATGGGTCGCTTGTTACCGTCCTTGTCCGTCCATTCTCTCTGCTGGATATTGCCGACCACGCAAATGGACGATCCCTTGCGGAAATACCGGGAGATAAATTCTGCCGTTGCTCTCCATGCATTGCACTTGATAAAGTCGGTTTCCTGATTCTTGGAAGCCTTGCGATTGACCGCTACCGTGAACGAGCACACGGGAATGCCGCTCTGCGTCTGCTTGAGCTCCACGTCACTTGTCAATCTGCCGCCCAAAATAACCTTGTTGAAATTAAAATTTGCACCCATTGTTTTTTCTCCAATCTCTTTTTTTAGTAGTTAATATTTTTTCTGTATCCCAGCCACGCCTTAATCTGTTAAACAGTACCATTCTCGGTATGCCTGTTATCTCCGACCATTGCGTGATATTGTGTGTTTTTCCATCGTGCGTTAAAAGCCGGTTGTAGCTCGTGTTGTTCTGCTGCTCTTTGTTCGTAGCCCATCGGCAGTTTGCAGGCTCATAATTTCCGCTTCGGTCTATGCGGTCAATCGTCAGACTTTCATCGTAGCCAGCGGACATTGCCCAAGCACAAAACCCCTCAAAACTCTCCCATTCCCGGCACACAGTAACACCTTTAGCACCGTAATATTGGTACGAGATCGCTTTTGGATTTGAACATCTCTGCTTCATAGAGTTCCAAACATGATACAAGCGTGTACGGCTCATTCCGTGTTTGGTTTTCGCCATCCTTTCAACACCTCTCATAAGTGATTTTTCCTGAATATTCTGATAAAATCTTGCACAGACCAGCCGTAATGCTGCATAGCTCTCTTCTGCACGACCTTTTTGAGTGCCCTTGCGACCTTGGCGTTTTTATGTACGCTGTCCTTGCCGTTTCGGTGGCATCTGTCACCGCAGATATATACCTTCAAGCCGTATTCTTCGCTCAACTCTCTCATTCCGTAGCCCTCAAATACGTGATGTTCCTCAAGCCCGAAAAAGTCAGCGTGCGCGTTCCTGCCACACAGGAAGCAATGCTCTCTGTCCTCTTGAATGATGCTTTTCAATTCACTCACCCCAAAGTGCTTTTAGTTTCGCAAGCTCGTTCGGAGTCAAGGTCTGTATGCCAAGCTCCTTTGCTTCGCTTACCACACCGTCAATAAAGATGCTCATTTCGCGCGTGTCAAATTCACTTGATCCCTTATACACCTTATAGTGTTTGAACAGCTTGCCGTTCAATTCGCTCTCCCCTGCTTCCTCGCAATACTTCACGTATTCGTGAATCGGGATATGGGAAAGCACGCTGATGATCTCGCTCTGTCCGTACCGCTTGAGCATCAAAAGGTATATATCCTCTTTGTTTGCCCGGAGCACGTTGCCGATCTCATTGATCAAGTGCCAGGCATAATTGTTTGAATCCAGCGACCGCCTTTTCCGAAACGGCTTGACCTCAATGGAGAGCTTTTCGCAATCCTGGTATTCATCAACCATCTGCTTAAAATCATTCTGTTCGTTGACCTCAAAGGTGACGGTCGGCTTGCCTGTCAGAAAGCCGATATATGCATCGACTATTTTGCCCGATACTCTCACCGTCCGTTCACCCTCTTAATCTCTGCGTTTATCAAGCGGATTGCTTCCAAAATTCGCGGAGAAGTGTTCTCGTTCTCGGAAAGCCACTTGATATACTCGGTATCTGTTTTCCAAATCTCGCGCAAGGTCATACCCTCGTAATCGCCAAAAGCGAGCTTGACTTCAAGCGCGGTTTCATAGGTCAACGGCTCGGGAGCATTCGGCTTGTTTCCCTTGGCCTGATCCCAAGAATAAGCAACGCAACGCTTGTTTTCGTTGTAGATTTCAAGGTGAGTGATCTTTTTGTCCTCGATCACGATGTTTTTAACAACAAACTTGTCATTACACTTGCCGTTTTTGATATTGCACTTCTCGGCAGGAATCCAGGTAAACGGCGCGGTATAAAGCTCTCTGCCAATGCCCCAGTTAAAGCACGCTCTCTTGAAAGAGTCGGACGCTTCACCCTTTTGCGCTTCGCTGTAACTCTCCGTTCCGCAATCGGCCTTGAATACCCAAAGCTCCGCGTCTATCGCGCCACCCGATTTCACGGCGGCTACATTGATACCAACACGGCAAAACAGATTGCCCTTGCATTCGTAATGCTCTCTCTGCCAGTTTGCCGAGCCTACCGTTTCGTCAAGAATGTTCATATCCACTCTTGCATCCTTATACAAAAGCAGCACCAAGCCGTTTTCCTTGCAGCTCTGCACACGGCATTCGATCTCGTCTGCTCTCAAATCTCTGAACTTACACATTTTCTTCTCCTTCTTCAATAATCTCCAATGGACAATCATTGCCCACAAAACGTTCGGGATAATTGACCACCGTCTGTGTCAATCCGCATTTCTGTGTTGATCTGTAATAAAACGGACAATGCTTGCAGGCGATCTCAACGCTTCCGCGCCAATCAACGGGAAAGCCAACCTCAACAACCGCCCTTGTTTTGATAAACCGAGAAACCCCGGTGTCGAAATTAGCCATCCTGCACCGCCTTTTCCTTTTTGGGTGTGCCAAGAATAGCGTTGATCTCGTCAACCGATACGTAGCCCTGCTGCTCAACCATCCGCTTGATGATCCTGATCTGCTCGCTCGCCTTGATAAACTGCTCATACTCCCAAATTGAGATTGTTACTTTGTTTTCCATGTTGTTACTCCTTTATTTTTTATTTTTTGAAAAACCTATGTATAATCGTCCACGTCCACCCGATACTGAATCAGGCAATCGCAATGCACCCACTTGTCATCAAACTTGTAGGCTTCCTCGTCTTGAATGCGCTCCTTGCAACAAGAGCATTTCGGTCTGCTTTTCAGCCATGCTTCCTGCTCTGCATCGTGCCGCAAGAAATCCGCGATAGGATCGTCCGTGTAATACATCACTTGCGCTCCCTTCTCGCTTCCCTCTTGGCCGCTCTCGCGTTTTTCCGCGCCCAATACTTATCCCAAGAGCCGTCAAGGTTCTCGCGCTTGCTCTCGTCAATCAGCACGGCGATCGCGATAAACGGATATGTAAGGTTGTACCAAAGATCACTCAACCACTTTTTCATGCTGCACCTCTTCAATTTCATACTCTATCTTCACTCCTTCCTGGTCTGCCAAAAGGTCAATGAGCAGGGAGAGAAGATATTTTCCTGTCGGTTCTTTCATGCTTTTCTCCTTTTTCTGTGCTTTAAGCACAATCATTCAGCAAAAAAAATAATCTCGTCAACCGTAGTGCCGTAAAGCACCGCGATCTTTTTTGCCATCTCAATGCCCGGCTGGGTCTTGTATTTCTCATAATTCATAAGGGTATTCTTGCTGATACCAAGCTCTTCTGCCGCCTTTACCAGCGTCAGCTCGGCATTGACCCTCGCCGCCTTCAAAGAAATTGCCATACTCGTTTTTCTCCTTCCTTGCAAAAAGTTGTGCTTTAAGCACAAAAACATGATAGCACACAAAAATCCATTTGTCAATACCTTTTTGCAAAAATTTTGTGCTTTTCTATTGATTTTTTGTGCTTTTGGTGTATAATATTAGTGAAAGGAGGTGCTTTAAGCGTGGATAACAAAAACGTATTTGCAAAAAACCTCAATTATTATATGAAAGAGCATGGAAAAAGCAGGAGAGAAGTTAGTGAAGCCCTCGGAGTCAGTTACTACACCTTTACAGATTGGGTCAAAGGAAAGAAATATCCGAGAATGGATAAGGTAGAAAGGCTGGCAAATTATTTCGGTATCTTGAAATCTGATCTGATAGAGGATAAAACACAAGAAAACCCCACCAATACAGATGGGGTTTCCGACAAAAGGCAAGCACTTATTGATTTTGCGAAATCCGTTCCTGAAGAGAAGGCTGATTTTGTTCTTCGAGTAATGAAGTCAATTTTGGAAGAGAGTTAAACAGCTTTTCAATCTGTTCCGGGGTTAAATTGGAAATGTAGGATACTAATTTGTCAACGGCACTCATACTGCGTTCTCCTTTCAAGCGTGGCAAACATTTGTTCTGAATAAATTGTACTATCTGACAATTCAGGTAGCAAGCTGAATTTTTTACCAAATATTATTCTACCAACATTTTATCGAAAATTTTGTCATAATGCGTCCCCTTATAGGACGAGAAAAAAATTTTATAGAAAGGCAATCAAAATGACAAAGATCATAGGCATTTTATTGATCGTGTTCTCTTTCGCTTTTGTGTTCTTTAGGTGCGGACTCGTTTTTTATAGGTTTTTCCACATAGAGAACTGGCGTGAGAAGATGGAGCTGGGAACGTTTGAGGGAGAAGAAGCAGATATCGCCAAGATGACAGCATACGCCGCAGGGCTTCTTGCATTTATTATCTTCATGGCTTTTATCGCCGTCCTGCTCGTCATGGAAAGAGGATGGTAAAACACAAAGGGGGTGATGCCTAAAAAGCACACCGCACCAAAGAATATACACAAAGGAGTGAAGCAAATGACTAAAGAAGATTGGCAGGTCAGGAACGTATTGAACGTTGAACGTGTTGCGGCATATGTCCGCGTATCAACGCAAGAGCAAAAGCTGCACGGGCTTTCCTTGGACGCTCAAAAAATGAAGCTGACCGAGTATGCCGAAAAGAACAACATGAAAATTGTAGAATGGTACATGGATGAGGGTGTGTCCGGAAGGAAACTGATTAGAAACCGCCCGGAACTGCAACGGATGATCCAAGATGCCGAAAAGGGGCTTTTCACCCGGATTATCATGATCAAGCTCGATCGCTTTTTCAGATCGGTGGCAGAGTATCACGAATGCATGAAACGTATCGCGCCGGTGGTATGGTCAACCACAGAGGAAGAATACGACCTAACAACAGCCAACGGCAGGATGCTGGTCAATATGAAATTGACGATTGCGGAAATGGAAGCAGACCAAACCGGGGAACGAATCAACATTGTCAATGAATACAAGGTATCAACCGGGCAACCACTATCGGGAAGTATGCCGTTCTGTTTCAAAATAGCAACCGATGAAAACGGCAGAAAAAAGATAGTGAAAGACCCGGAAACAGAAGAAATTATGGAAGATATATTGGCGCACTTCCAAATGCACCAATCAGTCCATAAGACCGTGTTGTATATAAACGCAAAGTATAAGTTAGATATTATGTATAAGTCTGTTTCCTCCGTGTTGCAGAATCCTTTGCTATATGGGGAATATCGCGGAAATCCAACCTATTGTCAAGACCCCTATGTTGACAAAGAAACATTTGACCGGATTCAGAAGATGATCAAGCGAAACACCAAAGTCAACACCAATAACAGGGATTATATTTTTGGCGGGCTTGTCAGATGCCCCCAGTGCGGAAATGTTTTGAGGGGAACGACCAATCACAATAAAGCCCCCAACGGCAAAACGTACATCTACAAAATGTATCGTTGCTCAAAATGGGCAACATCCAGAACTTGCGATCATAACAAAGTAGTCAATGAAAACACACTTGAAAAGCTGATGCTTGCCAATATTGAAGCACTCCTTGCAAATGCTAAAATAAAAGCGGCCAAAATTCAAGACAGTGATGCCTTCAAAATTCCAAAGAAAAACATTGAGGACATCAACGCCCAAATCGACCGATTGAATTATTCATGGCAGACGGGTAAGATTAGAAAAGTGGAGCAGTATGAAAAGGACTATGCCGCATTGTTAGAGAAGTTAGAGGAAGCAAAGGCGGAAAGTGCAGACATCGTTGTTAAGGATTTCAGCAAGATCGACGCCCTCCTTCAAGCCGGATGGCGCGAAAAATACAACGCCCTTGACGACGGACACAAACGCGCTTTTTGGCGGCGTTTTGTAAACCGCATTGATGTTGACTGGATGGGGACGGAAAAGAAAATAACGAATGTTGAATTTTTTTAACTCGTTTGTTGTACTAACTCACCCCGTCCATTTGGTAATGTATTGTTAGTACAACAACAATAGAAAGGGTGAACAATATGAATTCTCTTAAAAGGCTGGAAAAACTACTGGTAAGGGGTGCTATCTCCAAAGAAGAATACTTGGAGCGCATCGGGGCTTATGAAACATCAAAGAGAGCCACTATGCAAACAGCAGAGGATATTATTGCCTACCTTGAAGCGGCTCTAAAGGAAGCCATTGAGGCGCACGATGCCGTCAAACGCAAAGACCGGGCGCAGTCTTATGCAACACTATTGAAGGCCTGCACGATCAGCGAGCTTCTTGACGAGATCAAGGAGAAATAAAAAAAGAGGGGCAGATTTCTCTGCCCCTTTGTAATGCCCCAAATTTCGCGTTAGAGCGCGTTTATTCTTAACCCTACCGAGTGTACCAAATTACCCATTCCAGCGAGATTTAGCCGCACGCACGTCAACGTGGGTAAAGGTCTTGTAAATCCCTATACCCCCTTTGTTCGGCATCAGCTTTTCAACGTAAGCCGCTACCTTTTTCGGTGTTACTCCCTTGACCTTGATATCCGCAGCCGTGCCGTATAAATGCTGCGAATAGGTTGTGCCGCCCACGGCCTTATTTTTCCCCGGTGTTCGGTAAGCGGAAGTAATGGTAACTGACTTTCCGAAATGGTTGCGTATCTTCTGCAAAATTTTCACCAGCTCCGTATCAACGAAAATAGGATCGCTCCCATCGGAACACGCAAACTCTCTCACTCGGAAATTCGCTGCCAGTTTCTTGTTGCCGTCTTTTTTCAATGAGTACGCTTTTAGCATTTTACATCTTTCCTTTCAAAAATGAATTTTTACTGCAAAAGATTGTAACTATACTAATAAAAAAAGAGGGAGTGAAATTCACTCCCCCTTATTATTTTTGTTGTGCAAAATCTCGATAGATCTTGTAATGACTTTCGGAATAGGCAAGCCCATCAAGCCCGCATTTTCGACAATGGATATTGCTTCGTTTACCATAAACGCGATACACACCGCATCACGGATATAAGACGCTCCGATCTCAATATCCAGCCTGTGCCCGACCAAGACCAACAGCAAGATCACGCATTTTCTGATAAGGCCTTTCAGCCCTGCCTTGCTTTCAAGGCCGCCGTTTTTCGTCTTGGGCGACTTATGGAATACGCCTGCGACGATCAAGCCTGATACGTAATCAATGAGCATGAAAATCAGCAACGTAGTCAATGAAGCAGACCACCCCCCAAAGCAAGATGCTATTAAACTGCCTGTAACTCCCAAAGTCGCGCATAGTGTACTTTTCATCATGATCCCTCCAAAGCTTTAAGCCTTGCTTCAAAATCTGCTAGTTTTTCTGCAATGTTCATACCGCCTACCATAAATCTGCTATCCAAGGTAAACCAGTATTCGCCGTCAGCGAAAAAGAACTGCATCGGCATAACGCCGGCACCGCTCTCGCCAGCCATAAAATGCATTCCGTTATAGGTAAGTCCGTTTTGGAATCCGCTCCCTGCACTCTGATCGAAGTCGGCAGACTCCACGGCTAATCTGTTCATATTTCCCATGCGAATATGGCCGGTAACAGTTTCGCCGTTTGTCATTTTGATAGATACTGTACCATCTTCATTCAGCGTGAAATAGTCACTCTCAATGCGAATGCAGTTTGCAAGGAATTTGATCACGTTCGCAACGCCGTTGATCTCGCTGATAACCTCGCCGTTCTCATTGACCTTGAGCGTCAGCTCTAACTTTGCTTCAAGCTCGGTCAAATCCTTGGTTGCTTCCGCAGCCGCTTTCGCTGCACTCTCGGCACTTGCAGCCGCTTGCGTTGCTTCTTTTGCGGCATCCTCGGCTACAACGGCGGTCTTTGCGACCTTCCTGCCGTATTTGCGCTGCAAGTCAACCGCCGTTCTCGGATGTATTCTGTCTTGTTTCATATTATCCCTCCATAAAAAGAGGAAGCCCGAAGGCTTCCCCTTAATCCCAATACACATTGCCGTTTTTAACCGTAAAGCCAAGCTCCGTAAGAATTGTAACCATCTCGTCATAGGAAATATCCTCTCTTCCGTTCAGATAGTCCACGATATCGGCGTTATACGTATCATCGGCGTTGTAAAGGCTCTTGAACAGAATAATTCTCTGCCCGTAATCAAGATCAAGTCCATTGATATAATCAATCTTCTTGTCCTTTGCAGAACCGCGGATCGAATCGCCGTTCTCGTCCTTGTCTGCCTCGATATCGTAAAGCTCGCCCTTGTACTTGTAGTAGGTCAAGAAATCATCGGAGATCGCCTTTGCTACCGTGTACTTCTCGGGATTTTCATAGGCCCAAGTGTAGGCCCTCTTTCCGTCCTCGTCTGCCGATTCGTAGTCCTCGTAGGAAATACCGTTCGCCTTGAAAAACTCGTACTTTTCGGGATTCTTCGCAGCGAAATCAAACTCACCGAAACTGCCGTACTGATCGTAGTCGGACATATCAATATCTTCCTCGCGGTCAGCAATATTATTTATGAGAATGTTTTTCTGCTCGTCCGTCAAATCCAAGCTGTCAATGTACTCGGCCTTTTCCTCAAGAGTGGAAAGACCGCTCAAGCCCTTGCGATAACTCCAGTAGTCACGAATAGACATACCAACGTCGGCATACTCTTGCGTCTGCTTTTCGTTAAGCGGCGCAATATCGTTGTCGAAATAATACCGAGCGTTCTCGTTCGCCCATTGACCAAAGATAGCCGCCTGCGCGATATTGCCGGGCGTTTTCTCTACGGGGAAGCGGAGATTGCCGCTGTCCGTGTAAGA
>JAZOAL010000078.1:0-1521 GCA_045595425.1 Eubacteriales bacterium | reverse complement strand
ATGATCCGGTGGATCATTCGCGCAGTCGAACTCTATCGCCTGTAGAGGCTCGAAGCGAGCCCTGCGAGCTTTGAGGGCGATAGAGCCGCAGCAGCGGGGATCTTTTTCGGCTCTTTGTTACTTCGCTAAATTATTGTTTAGTGACTATTTACTGCTGCAATCTCATTCGATGTGGGAAAATAAAATCCGGGGTTGTTGAATTTGAGTTTAACTTTTAGCATTATCATATGATATAGAATCGAGCAGAAAGGAGAAATAATTATGAAAAAAATTACTAAAAGTATTCTGATAAGCTCGGGTGTTGCCGCTACGACCATGGCGGGTCTTGCAGGGGCACTTTATATGGGAAGCAAATATCTTGTTAGGCTGGCGCTTGACCGCGAAATGCCCAAAAGCTCTGATAAAAACAAAGCAAAGCTGGCGGGCTCGAAGAAGCTTGTTGAATTTGCCGAGGCGGCAGATATAAATGCTAATAATCTTGAAAACGGTGTGCTTCGGGAAGTGAAAATAGAGAGCGCGGACGGTATAAGTCTGGCAGGGCATTGGTATGAATGTCCCGGTGCGAAGAGAATCGTTGTTGCAATGCACGGGTGGAGATCCTCATGGTCAAGAGATTTCGGTGCAATATCCGAATTTTGGCATGCAAACGGCTGCAGTGTTCTTTATGCGGAACAGCGCGGACAGAACAACAGCGGCGGAGAGTACATGGGCTTTGGCGTTCTTGAACGTCACGACTGCTTTGAATGGATAAAATGGGTAAATGAGCACACAAACTCAGCACTGCCCGTATATCTTGCGGGTGTTTCAATGGGAGCGGCTACCGTGCTTATGGCGGCAGGTCTTGAGCTGCCCGAAAATGTTCACGGTATCATGGCTGACTGCGGCTTTACGTCTCCCCACGCCATCTGGAAGCATGTTGCGGAAAAAAATCTTCATCTGTCATATGGGATAATCGGCAGAGTTGCGGATGATATGTGCAAGCGCAAGATCAATATCGGCTCAAGGGATTATTCCACCACCTATGCGCTGGCGAATACGAATGTACCGGTTCTTTTTATCCATGGCAGTGATGATCATTTTGTTCCTGTGGAGATGACTTATGAGAATTATAAAGCTTGTGCCTCACCGAAGCGACTTCTTATAGTCCCGGGAGCTGATCATGCAATGAGCTATTATATGGAAAAGGATAAATACGAGCAAAGTATGCTCGACTTTTGGAAGGACTTCGACTAAAAAAGCTTCATTCAATCAGGGCTTGCCCTGATTGAATGAAGCTTTATAATTTCGATCGAATCATACTGCGCTTTAACTAACATCAAAAAACAAGCGAAGCGAACTGCGATTATCGCTCCGAACAATCGATTATCTCTACCGCAAGCAGTTCGCCTTGCACTAACCCTTTTTGCCCCCGTGCTCTTTGGGGGCAAAAAGGGAATGGCGATGTGATCACAAGCGCCCTTGAGCTCTGCATACTTGCGGAGCGATCAGGCGCGTGGGGCTACAAAGGAAGGGAGTTCCAAG
>JAZOAL010000077.1:0-4264 GCA_045595425.1 Eubacteriales bacterium | reverse complement strand
ATACTTCCTTCTACCTGGGCGCAAAGTCTGTTTGCCCCAGCGTAACAATGGATGTTCAGTTCACAGGCTCTTGGTATGATGAGACCAAGGAAAAGAATGCGGCTCAGGCTCTTATCGGCGGCGACTGTGTTCTTATTTCTCAGCATGCTGACTCTATGGGTGCTCCCACAGCTTGTGAGGAAGCAAATGTTCCCAACGTTTCCTACAATGGAAGCACAGTTGAGGACTGCCCGAACACATTTATCGTAGCTTCCAGAATCGACTGGGCTCCTTACTTCAAGCTCATTTGTGAGAACACAATGAAGGGCGAGTCTATCCCTACTGACTGGACAGGTACTATCGCAACAGGTTCTGTTGTGCTTACAGATGTAAATACCCAGGCTGCTGCAGAAGGAACTGCTGAAAAGCTCGAAGAGGTTAAGGCAGGTCTTCTTGACGGTTCTATCAAGGTGTTTGACACAGCTAAGGATAACTTCATCACTGTAAATGGTGAGAAGCTCACATCTTACATGGCTGATGTTGATACCGATGCCGAGTTCAAGGGTGACACAGAGGTTGTAGCTGATGGCTACTTCCATGAGTCCGAGTACCGCAGTGCTCCCTACTTTAACGTACAGATTGACGGAATCACACTTCTCAACGCAGAATACTAATATCCGAAATATTTAATGGAGTGGCGGAGCAAACGCTCCGCCACATCTGGATTATAGGGATTTTATTTTTTAACGGAGGTAACAGCGTGGAAAAATCTGTTGCACTTGAGCTTCGAGGAATAACAAAAACCTTTGGCAGCGTCATAGCCAATAATAATGTTGATCTGACCGTTTATAAGGGAGAGATACTCTCTATTCTCGGCGAGAACGGCTGCGGAAAGACAACGCTTATGAATATGATATCCGGGATATATTTTCCGGATAAAGGTCATATGTTCGTTTCGGGAGAGGAAGTCGTTATCCGCTCTCCGAAGGACGCTTTTAACCATAAGATAGGTATGATACACCAGCACTTCAAGCTTGTTGATGTTTTTTCTGCAAGCGAAAATATAGTGCTTGGAATAAATGACGAAAAAAAATACAGCCTTAAAGATGTAAATAACCGTGTGCTCGAGATATCCGAGCGTTACGGATTTAATATAGACCCCAAAAAGAAAATATATGAAATGTCGGTATCCGAGAAGCAGACTGTTGAGATAATCAAGGTGCTTTACAGAGGTGCGGATATCCTCATTCTTGATGAGCCGACCGCCGTGCTTACGCCTCAGGAAACGGAAAGACTTTTCGATGTCCTCAGACGTATGCGCGATGACGGAAAGGCGATAATAATCATTACCCATAAGCTCCATGAGGTGCTTTCTGTTTCCGACAGAGTTGCCGTTCTTCGCCGCGGCGAGCATGTGGCAACGGTTGAAACGGCGGGCACAACCGAGAGCGAGCTTACCGAAATGATGGTTGGTAAAAAGATTTCCCTTGATATTGAACGCTCAATGCCTCAGGATCCTAAGGACAGGCTAATGGTGAAAAATGTCAACTGCACAAACAGTGACGGCATAAAAATACTTGACGAGGTTTCCTTCACTGCAAGATCGGGTGAGATACTCGGCATCGCAGGTATTGCGGGAAGCGGACAGAGAGAACTGCTTGAAGCCATTGCAGGTCTCCAGCATCTCGACAGCGGAGAGATAATCTACCATAATCCAAAAAATGATGAGGAAGTCAATCTCAGAGATAAAACACCTCTTCAAATAAGAGATCTGGGTGTACGATTGTCGTTTGTTCCCGAGGACAGACTTGGAATGGGACTTGTCGGCAATATGGATATCATTGACAATATGATGCTCAGAAGCTATAAAAAGGGACATTCCATGTTTCTTGACAGAAAGGCACCGAAAAATCTTGCCAATGAAATAATCAAGAGTCTTGAGATCGCAACTCCGGGTGTCAGCACCCCTGTTCGCCGTCTTTCGGGCGGTAATGTTCAAAAGGTTCTTGTGGGACGCGAGATCGCATCGGCACCGTCGGTGCTGATGGCGGCATATCCCGTCAGAGGGCTTGATATAGGTTCTTCCTATACCATTTACAGACTTCTTAATGAGCAGAAGGCTCGCGGTGTTGCTGTTATTTTTGTCGGAGAGGATCTTGATGTTCTTGTTGAGCTTTGTGATAAGATCATCGTTTTGGCATCCGGCAAGATAACAGGAATCGTTGATGCAAGAAACACTACAAAGGAAGAGATCGGTCTGCTTATGACAAAGAGCAGATCATCCTGTCAGGCTTCATTGGCACAGGAAAACGGCGATAAGGAGGAAAGATGCGATGGTTCAAACTAAACAAAAAGCCCCATCTAAAGCAGTAAAGGTTCGCGAACCCCTGTTTCATATAGTAAAAAGAGACAGAATGTCGCTTTGGAAATCCTTGTTGGTTCGTCTTGGCGCTATTGCTGCGGCTTTTGTCTTTTGCGGACTGATATGCTATATTTTTCTTGATGTAACTCCATTTGAGTTTTATAAAACAATGTATGAAGGGGTTTTTAAATCTTCCCGAAGAATATGGAAGATGGTGAAGGATCTTGCGGTTCTTCTCTGCATTTCCCTTGCTGTGACTCCCGCATTTAAGATGCGATTTTGGAATATCGGTGCTGAGGGACAGGTTCTTATGAGCTGTCTTGCAAGCGTTGCCTGTATAATTTATTTGGGCGGCAAAATGCCAAACTGGGCACTTCTTATTTGTATGGCTTTGGCGGCAATAGTCATGGGCGCGATCTGGGCGGTGATTCCTGCCATATTCAAGGCAAACTGGGATACAAATGAAACCCTTTTTACGCTTATGATGAACTATGTTGCAACCTCACTTGTTTCATTTTTCCTTATTGTTTGGGTGCCCTCAGGCTCCAGCTCCCTTGGCGAACAGCAATTCGGTCATATGCCGATCGTGTATCATCGGTATTTTGTTCTCGTGGCGGTGGTAGCTGTTATCACGGTGGCAATGTATATCTATCTTAATTACTGCAAGCACGGATACGAGATATCTGTTGTCGGAGAGAGTCAGAAAACGGCTTGCTATATCGGTATCAATGTTAAAAAGGTAGTTATTCGCACACTTATAGTATCGGGTGCGCTTTGCGGCGTTGCCGGCTTCCTTATAGTAAGTGCACTTGACCACTCAATAACGCCCACAAGCGTAAACGGTCAGGGTTTTACTGCAATAATGGTCTCCTGGCTTGCCAAATTCAATCCTCTTATAATGATAGCTACATCGTTTTTGATTGTTTTTTTGCAGCACGGTGTAAATCAGGTTGCAACAGACTGCAACATCAGTAATGCTTTCCCGAATATTATTGTTGGTATCATATTGTTCTTCGTAATAGGCTGCGAATTCTTTATTAACTATAAGATCGTATTCAGAGGGAAGGAGAAAGCTAAGCAATGATTATTGATTATATCTTAAATGCTATTGCCCTCGGTATGACATTCCTTTATGGTTCAACAGGTGAAATAATCACCGAAAAGGCAGGACATCTGAATCTGGGTATTCCCGGGGTTATGTGCGTTGGTGCAGCGGGCGGCTGTGCGGCTCTCCACTATATGATAATGGGCGGGGTGACAAACGGCATTTTGCTTGTTGTCATAGGAATACTTGCGGCATTTCTTGCGGCGGCTCTTATGGGGCTGATATTCAGCTTTCTCGCTGTTACGCTTCACGCAAATCAGAACGTAACAGGTCTTGCAATGACAACCTTCGGCGGCGGCGTAACAAAGTTTGTTATGTCCGGCATGGCTGAAAACGGCGGTATGCAGTACCTTTACGCAAGAGATTATTTCCGTTTTCCCTTTGCTGAAAGCACCAATTCTCTTAAATACAACGGTGTAATGGTTTACCTTGCGATTATTATCGCACTCGTTGCATCGTTCGTTCTTACCCGTACCCGTGTCGGTCTTCATCTTCGCGCTGTCGGTGAAAACCCTGCGACTGCGGACGCCGTAGGTATCAACGTAACTATGTATAAATACGTTGCAACCTGTATCGGCAGCGGTATAGCGGCTCTCGGCGGTCTTTTCTATATCATGGACTATGCAGGTTCCTACGAAGCATATAAGAGTATCGAAGCTCTCGGCTGGCTTGCTGTTGCTCTCGTTATCTTTACTCTCTGGAAACCGCATATCAGTATCGTCGGTTCCATACTTTTCGGTATGCTCTATCTTGCCGGTTCCCGTATACCCACTCTTCTCAAGATCCAGCTTGATATAAGCGCAACTCCTCTCCTTCAG
>JAZOAL010000076.1:0-4337 GCA_045595425.1 Eubacteriales bacterium | reverse complement strand
TTGCTTGTTTTTCTCGATAAAATATTGTTTGATTAGAACAGCATATTTAAGATTATTTAAACGAAGGGGGAGTAACCTCGGTTTTGTCAAAGCTCGCGTTTGACGGAGAAGGCTCAGACATGCTGAAATACATTTTTGCCGCTTTAGTTGTTCCGAAATCTCGGTTTGAGCCCGTGTCCTGAACTCTGTTGAAAGCTTCGCGGAACATTGCGTTGTGTGCCTCCTCGCGATTGAGAAGAAAATCTATTGTTTCACGAACCTTTTTGTCTTCGATCTGCCTGTAGAGATACTCATATACTACTTTTGCTCGTTGTTCGGATGCGATATTCGAAAGAAGGTCTGCGCAAAGGTCACCTGTCACCGTGACATAATCTCCCGTCCAAGAGTAGCCCGAAGCATTGATGAGCCCGGGATTCAGACCGTTCTGAACATGCGCCTGGATCTCTCCTCCCGGAACCTTTGAAGCATCAACATCATGACCGTTCAGAAGGTTTATCGTCTGTGCTACCATTTCAAGATGCCCCAGCTCCTCCGCGGCGATATCGAGAAAGAGATCTTTGATCTCCGGGTCTTTAATACGAAAACTTTGTGACATATACTGCATCGCAGCCTTGAGCTCACCGTTGCCGCCGCCAAGCTGCTCCTGAAGAAGTGCCGCATATTGCGGATTTGGCTTTTCAACTGCCACCGGGTGAAATAACATTTTTTCATGCTTAAACATTGCTTTACCTACCTAAAATGGCTTCCTTTCTTTTTTATATAGTATTTCTTGCACAGCATTTTTTATTCATAATTGTACCATTTGGATAATATTGAAAAACTTTTGTAAAAAGACTTGAAAAATTATTATAAGTGTGATATAATACTATGCGTTTGAGTGAAAACTCAATAATGGAGAGATATCGAAGTGGTCATAACGGGGCTGACTCGAAATCAGTTTGTGGGCAACACCCACACGAGGGTTCGAATCCCTCTCTCTCCGCCATAAAAGCACTTGCAAACGCAAGTGCTTTATTTTTTATTGTGAGGAATGGATATGGAGCTTACAAAATATTTATGCAGCGATGTGCCGGAAATCAGAGTGCAGGGAAGGATCAGCAAAAGGAAAACTGACGGAGTGCCGCTTTTCTGGACAGGCTCCGCTATAGAATTTAATACTACAGGAAGCGAAATCTGGCTTGAATATACCTGCCTGCATCATAGCGGGCCTTCTTTTGCACGCGTTGAGATCGATGGATTTGATATGTACCGTTTCATGCTTGAGGACGGCACTCATAAGATCTGCATTATGAATGGTTTTGGCATGGATGATGTGAAAAATGTTCGTATTTACCGTGAAACTCAGGCTTCTTCGACTGTTGTTACTCTCAACGCTCTTTACTCAAACGGTGAATTCAGACCTCTCACCGAAAGAAAATATAAGATAGAGGTATTCGGTGACAGTGTTACCAGCGGAGAAGGACTGGCGGGTGCGGTTTGTCTAAAGCATTGGATTCCTGCTGTGTTCAGCTGCCGCGGCAACTATGCACTTCTTGTTGCCCGGGCACTCGATGCCGACTGGAGTATAGTTTCGCAGAGCGGTTGGGGCGTTTTTGCCGACTGGTGCAATAACCGAAATAACGCCATTCCAAAGTGCTATGATTATGTATGCGGACCTGTAAAGCATGAAGATCAGATCGCTCTCGGTGCCAAGGATATCTTTGATGTGGAAAATGATAAAACGAACATTTCAATAATAAACCTCGGAGCAAATGATAACGGTGCTTTCGGCGGTGAGCCTTGGATAGATGAAAACGGCGTTTCTCATAAAATGAGTCGCCCCGAAGACCTGCATCTTATAGTTGAAGCTGTTTATAATTTCTCCGCCAACATTCGCAAACGAAACAAGAATACTGTCATTCTTTGGTGCTATAATATGCTCACGGACGGACTCAACGAGCAGATTCTTGAAGGCGTTGAAAAATATATATCCGATTCCGGGGATGATAAGGTATTTTCCGTATGTATTCCTCAAGCTGACGGTAATATGAAGGGCTCCCGAAACCATCCGGGGGCAAGAGCACACATGCTTTACGCCGATGCTATCATAGAAAAGCTGAATGAGATACTATAAAAAACGAGGCTGCCGGAAATTAAGTTGAGCAACAGTCCCTAAATCATCAAAAGCGGTCAAAGCTTCAAAAAAACGATACGTTTGAATAATTCGCCACAAAATTTTCTGAAAATGTTGTATTTTTTCTGCTTGCATGTTATAATTAGTCAGAATCTATTATGAGGTGTCCTTAATGGGTGTAAATGAGATTAAGAAGCGGATGAATAGGGTCTGCGGTGCTGTATTGCTGTTTATCGGTATTCTCAGCGGTATCCAAACTCTGCAGATGCTTGATATAAGGTTATTTGATTTGTTCTTTGAAAATGATAGTATATCATTGGAAATTTTCGAAAATATTTTTTCGGGATTCTCTTATTTGGCTGCATATGTTTTTGCTATAATAATATTTAAAAGGATTTACAGATTCGATTACCGCAATATTTGTTTTGATATAAAACTCGGTTCTCACCCTGTTGCTATGATTTTTTCATCGCTTGGCATAATTTTTACGGCTTCTCATATTTCAAGTTATTTTGGGCTTGGCGGTTCGGGTGTTCCGATGGCTTACCATGATCAGAGCATTGTTTTGTTGCTTTTTACCTCGGCGATCATTCCTGCTTTTTGCGAAGAGCTTTTCTTTCGCGGACTAATTATGACCAATCTGATGCCACTGGGCAGAAATTTCGCCATAATTGCCAGTGGTATTATTTTCGGACTTGTACATGGAAACCATGATCAGATACTTTTTGCTACCATCGCAGGTATCGTTTTCGGTTGGCTGTATGCGGAAACCGGTTCGATCTGGTGCGGTGTGATTATCCATTTGTTCAACAACCTGATAGCACTTACAGAAACTGTGCTTATCGGCACATTGCGATATACCGCGGCTCTGAAGCTGTGCTCAATACTTGAACTCACAGTTCTTATTTGCGGAATTATTTCAATATTATATTTGATACCTAAATTAAAATGTGAGAGAGCGGAGAATTTTTCTCATGGTTGCTTCGGTTCTGTTACGAATAAATTGCTTGATAGAGGCGTACATAGCACATTTTCTGAATACTTGAAAGGTTTTTTCAGCCCTTCAATGATAATTTTCCTTTGTTATGTGGCGCTGAGTGAGATTGCTTATGTACAATTATTCTGATATTATAAATGATAAAAAATTCATGAAAGAGGCATTGGAGGAGGCGCAAAAATCTGCCGATAGCGGAGATGTACCCGTTGGTGCAGTTATTGTGTTGAACGGTGAAATTATTGCCCGTGCTCATAATAAGCGCGAGCATGGCGGAAGTGCAATAAATCATGCTGAAGTTTTGGCGATTGACGAAGCTTGCCGCAAAAGAGGCGGATGGCGGCTGAAGGATTGCATTTTGTATGTAACCCTTGAACCCTGTCCTATGTGCGCCGGTGCCGTGATAAATTCAAGAATAGAACGAGTTGTTTACGGTGCAAAGGATGCAAGAGCCGGTGCTTTTGGTTCTCTGATAGATCTTCGTTCTTATCCTTTCAATCATAAGCCCCATTGCGTCTCAGGCGTGCTTGCGGATGAATGTGCGGCAATTCTTCGCGAATTTTTTGCAAAGAAACGTTGAAATTTGACTTGCGCACTACTATTTTAGTGTGTAAGTCATATATTTTCCTTGACTTTTCTTTAAAATGGTGTTATAATACTACTAATTATTTGTTTTTACTAAATTTTTAGACAATAGTGCGGAATGATTGCTGCTTTTTGAGGGCTACTTCAAAAAATTATATGAATCTGATGATGGGTCGCCCCGATCCGTTGTTCAAAATATATCAGATTAAAAAAATTTAAGGAGAAAAAAATGAAAAACTTCAAGAAACTCACATCCCTTGTTCTTGCTCTTCTCATGATCGTTTCTTGTGCGGCATTCGCATCTTGCGGCGAGGTTGAAGAGAAGGACCCCAATGTACTTGTTATCGGCGGTATAGGCCCTCTCACAGGCGACTATGCTAACTACGGTAACTCTGTTAAGAACGGCGCAGTTGTAGCTGTTGAAGAAATCAACGCTGCAGGCGGAATCAATGGCTTTACTATTAAGCTTGATTTCCAGGATTCTGTTGGCGATCCCGAATCTGCTGTTAACGCATACGGTAAGCAGATCGACGACGGTATGATGGTATCTCTCGGCGGTGTGCTTTCCGGCGAAACTGCTTCTATCGTTGCAGCTGCTAAGGATGACGGAATACTTATTCTTACTCCTTCTGCTTCTGCTGATAA
>JAZOAL010000075.1:0-14222 GCA_045595425.1 Eubacteriales bacterium | reverse complement strand
CTCCCACGTCGCAAAACAAATATACGGGAATGTTTAAGGGAAAGAATCTTATTCTTATAACCGCAGAGGCTTTTTCTGCTGAGGTCATTGATCCCGAGATGACACCGACTCTTTACCGTCTTGCAACAAAGGGTATCAATTTCACAGATTATTATCAGCCTGCTTGGGGCGGAAGCACATCAACCGGAGAATATTCGATACTCATGGGACTGGTTCCTATGGCAGGCGTTAAAAGCATGAAGAATACCGCTAGCAATAATCTCTATCTCACTATCGGAAATCAGCTCACAAGAGAGGGCTATAATTCTCTTGCCTACCATAATAATTCCTATACCTATTACGACCGCCATCTGACCCATACGAATTTCGGCTATTCCGAATTTATCGGTATGGGCAACGGTATGGAGGAGGGAGTAGGCAGCCGTTGGCCCGCAAGTGACGAAGAGATGATGAAGTTTACCTTCGACCAATATGTCGACGAGGAGCCGTTCAGCATTTACTATATGACGGTAAGCGGACATTGTCTTTATAACTGGACAGGCAACAGCATGTCGAAGCGCAACCGCGATACCTTTGCGGATATGGACGCTTCCGAGACCATAAAAGCTTATCATGCGGCAAACTATGAGCTGGAAAAGGGTCTTGCCTATATCGTTGAACAGCTTGAGACCAAAGGGATTGCCGATGATACCGTTATCGTTATTTCCACAGACCATTATCCTTACGGTCTTGAAAACAGCGAGACATGGGGCAATGACCGCGATTATCTCGAAGAGCTTTACGGATATGCGCCTACGGATATATTCAAGCGCGATCATTCAAGACTTATAATCTGGAGCGGATGCCTTGAAGATGAAGAGCCTATAGTTGTTGACACTCCCGTATACAGCCTTGATATACTCCCGACGCTTTCAAATCTTTTTGGGCTTGAATATGATTCCAGACTTCTTGTTGGTCGCGATGTATTCTCAAATGCCGAGCCCCTTGTCCTCTGGACAAATTACAGTTGGCTTACCGACATGGGAAGCTATGATGCAAGTACGGGTAAGTTTACCCCTGCCGCAGGCGCCCAGGTGGATGACGCTTATATCAAGCGTATAAAGAGCATTGTGGGCAACAAAATCAATTTCTCAAAGAGCGTCATTGCTCTTGACTATTATAATATTCTCTTCGGAGAGGAATGACGATTGGAGGCGGATATGAAAAGCAGATTTTCATATGTACAGGTTATTGCTCTCGGATATGCGATAATGATACTTGTCGGAACAGTTTTGCTTATGATGCCTTTTGCAACCTTAAACGGTGAGGGAGCGGCTTTTACCGATGCGCTTTTTACAGCAACCTCGGCATCCTGCGTTACGGGACTTGTTCCCGTTGACACGGGAACATATTGGTCCTTTTTGGGGCAGGTGATAATAATTGCCCTTATTCAGATAGGCGGTCTCGGATTTATAACCATAGCTACTCTTTTTCTCATGCTTCTCCGCAAAAGAGTGGGACTTCGGGAAAAAGAACTGATGATTGAGAGTATAAATTCCTCTAATATAGGAGGAATTCTGCGCCTCACTAAAAAGATCGTTATCGGGACATTGATCTTTGAAGGGATCGGTGCAATTATTCTGACGATCAGATTTGCGCAGGATTTCCCTTTCGGAAGAGCTCTTTGGTTTGGAGTTTTTCACTCTATCTCTTCCTTCTGCAATGCGGGCTTTGACCTGCTTGGTGTGATCGAGCCGTATTCTTCTCTCATGCACTATTCTTCAGATTTGATAGTTACGGGAACTGTTATGCTTCTCATTGTGATCGGAGGCATAGGCTTCCTTGTTTGGGAAGATATTTATAAAAACGGTTTTTATGTGAAAAAATACAGCTTTCACACAAAGCTGGTGCTGATCACAACTGCGATCCTTATCTTCGGCGGTGCGGCTCTGATCTTTATATTTGAAAGGAATTATTCGCATGCAGGCATGACTTTAGGCGAGCAGGTTCTTTCTGCTTTATTCGGCTCTGTCAGCGCAAGGACTGCGGGAATGAATGTTGCTGATACAGGTGTGCTTTCTTCCGCAGGTAAGCTTGTGAACATATTTTTGTTTTTCATCGGCGGAAGCTCGGGGTCAACTGCCGGCGGTATTAAGACCACTACCTTTGCAGTGCTTATCCTTCATGCGGTTTCGAGCATGAAGGGCAACGCGCACACCGAAGCTCTCGGACGCAGAATAAGCGATGATGCTGTGAAAAAGGCAGTGACAGTTGCACTGACAAATCTTTCGCTTGCTCTTGTCGGTACATTTATTATCGCTGCAATGCAGCCCCTCGATCTTGGAGACGTGCTTTTTGAAGCCTTTTCAGCGATCGGAACTGTCGGTATGACAACGGGAATAACCAGAGAGCTGACAACCGTTTCGCGTTATGTTATAATATTTCTCATGTATCTCGGTCGTGTTGGAAGTATTTCCTTTGCCGCGGCTCTTATCCGAAAAAAAGCACCGCCGAGCATCAGTGCCCCCACCGAGGAAATCATTATTGGTTAAGGAGACTTTTTAGAAATGAAACAATTTCTTATTATAGGGCTTGGAACTGTCGGCAGACACCTCACAATGGAATTTTCAAAACAGAAATGTGAGACGCTTGTGCTTGACAGAAGCTCCGAGGCGGTTGAGGAGATGCTGAAATATGCAACCTCTGCAAAGGTTGCTGACTGTACCGTGACAGATGTGCTCGAAAACCTTAGTGTTACCGACTTTGATGCTGTTTTTGTCTGTGTTGGGGGTGACCTGCGTGCAAGTCTTGAGATCACCAGCCGTTTGAAGGATCTGGGGGCAAAAAGGATATTTGCATCTGCAACGGATGATATTCAGGATAAATTTTTACGCAAGGTTGGCGCAGATTTTATAATCTATCCCGAGAGGGAGGTTACGCGCAGGCTTGCCGTGAGCGAAAGCTCCGACAGAATTTTCGATTATATAGCTTTGAATGATGAATATGCGATTTATGAGATCGTTCCCGACAAAAATTGGATAGGGAAGAGCATTAAGAGCATCAATTTCAGAGTTAAATATAATCTCAATATTCTCGGTTATAAAAAAGCAGATGGAATCTTCAGAGCCACGGTTTCACCGGACTATCTGGTTAAAGCAGATGAACATCTGTTGGTTATGGGAAGCAATGAGGATCTCGAAAAGCTTGCTTCAAGATAAATCGAAGCTCCTGTCTCGCTGCGGCGAGAGAGGAGCTTTTTTATACTTTCTGTGGTTATAACCGGCAAAATTTCTTTGTGTGCACAAAAGAAAGTTGGTAAAACTAACCAATGTTTTTCGTTTGGGGTTTACAAAGCGGATTTCTTGTGTTATAATCTTCCGGGCTCGCAAAAATGGCTTTTGCGAGAAATTTGGCGAAAGGAGCAGACGAACCATCATGCGAAAAATTATGAAATTACGCACTTCGTCCGGATGTGAAAATAAAGACATTTTGAAACGCAGACTCATACCTATTCTCGTGACCTCTCTCCTTCTTATCTTTTCGATTGTTTGTGTTGCCGCGGCAGAGCTTACCAGAGATGACGAGCATTTTGCAAATGATCAAGTGCCTGCCGAACGCCCTGAACGCGCAACAGTTACCGTTGCTTACGGAGGATATGAATATGCAACCTGCAATTCTCCTATAATGACTGTCGGAGAGCTTTTGGAGAGGATCGGAATTGAGCTCGATGAATCTGCGACCGTTAGTTGTCCCCTTGAGAGTGCAATAACCGACGGACTTACCGTAACAATCGGAATATATACAACGGAGCACTATAGCGAAGAGACTGAGGTGGCTTTTGAGACCCTTTATCTGGATTCGCAGACTGTACCGAAAGGCGAAACCCGATTGGTTGAGGAGGGCGTGAACGGTAAGAACCTGATCACTCATGAGGTAACCGCTGTTGACGATGCCGTTGTTTCGGACACTGTTGTTTCCGAAGAGGTGCTCATCGAACCTGTTAATGCTGTTTACTACAAGGGTGTAGGCGGAACGGTGACGGCAGAGGACGGAACGGTTTATAACTATTCTTATTACATAGACGTTGTTGCCACGGCTTACCATACCGGAGGCATTACCGCAACAGGTCATGCTGCAAATGAAGAGGTGGTTGCGGTTGACCCCAAAGTCATTCCTTACGGAACAAAGATGTTCATTACGGGTAATTGGGGAGAGATCGGTTACCGCTCGGCAGAGGATTGCGGAAACTTCAAGGGCAAACATGTTGACATCTGTATGGAAGGTACTCGCGAAGAGCTGCTTCAGTTTGGCAGAAGAAACATGAGAGTCTATATTCTTGAATAAAATTTTAGAGATGCCATAGGGCATCTCTTTTTTCAAATTCAGTCTCAAATAATACATATGTAGTCAAAATTTGTTCGCAAATTGTAAACTTTTTGTTATTTTATCGAAAGATATAGACTTTTTTTAAATAATGTAGTATAATGTAGCCATCACTGTGTGTCGGTGCGTTTTTTTGCGCACCGTACAGTTTTAAATTACTTTGTTATTTTTTTAACAAAAGGTGGAGGTATCAACTATGAAAAAGAAATTGACTACGGTCGAATTTCACGGCACCGCAGAGCAGGAAGAAAAGCTGCTCGCTGTTATTGAAAAGTATAACGGCACACAGGGTGCAATGATGCCGATCCTTCAGGAAGCACAGGGAATCTACGGTTATCTTCCGATCGAAGTTCAGAAGATTATCGCAGAGAAGACAGGCGTTTCTATGGAAGAGATCTACGGTATCGTATCTTTCTATGCGCAGTTCAAGCTCAATCCCGATGGTGAAGTTGCTATCGCGGTATGTCTCGGTACTGCATGTTATGTTAAGGGCTCCGGCGACATTCTTGATGAGATCTGCAATGAGCTTGGTCTTGCATCCGGCGAAACATCCTCTGACGGTAAATTCTCCATCGAGGCTACCCGCTGCATCGGTGCTTGCGGTCTTGCTCCCGTTCTTACCATCAACGGTGAGGTTTACGGCAGACTTACAAAAGACGATGTTCCGGACATTCTTGCAAAATATCGCTAATTAACCTTTTATATTCTGCGGCTTTGCCGCAAATGCTTTTGGAGAAAAGGTATGAAAATCAGTGAGATAAGAGATCTTCTTGGCGCATCTGTTATGACAGGTGAGGGAATACTCGATCATGAGGTGACCTCTGCCTGCTGCAGCGACATGATGAGCGATGTGCTCGCATATGTTAAGGATCAGGGAGTTCTTATAACGGGGCTTGTTAATCCTCAGGTAATCCGCACCGCCAATATGATGGATATGGTCTGCATAGTCTTTGCGAGAAGCAAAACTCCAACGGAGGAAATGCTCATGCTGGCAAAGGAATGCGGTATTGCCGTTATGTGTACGGAAAAGAGAGCGTTTGAGACCTGCGGTATTCTTTATACTGCCGGCATCTCGAAATGCAATGAGGATAAAAATGCCTGAGACATTAAAATTCCATTTCGACATTGACGGCTCGGATTTTTCCAGCGCGGGTGCGGCGTCGGTAATGGTTAAGAAAAAGCTTCGTCAGCTTGCATACGATCCCGAGGTCATACGAAAGGTGTCTATCGCCATGTATGAGGGGGAGATAAATATGGTGATCCACGCTTGTGGCGGCACTGCGGATGTGGAGGTTTCCGATGAGGAGATCGTGATCATTCTCAGCGATAAGGGTCCCGGAATCCCCAATGTGGAGCTTGCAATGCAGGCGGGTTATTCCACTGCTCACGATAATATCCGAAATCTCGGATTCGGAGCGGGAATGGGTTTTCCGAATATGAAAAAATATACGGATTATTTGAATGTCGATACTGTTGTAGGAGAGGGAACGACCATCACTATGAAGGTTAAGCTTTGATCTCTCCGAAAAATACACAAAAGTAAGCTATCGAGGTACATATGAAATCGGTTTATAAACACTCGGTATCACTGGATATCGAAAAGTGTAAGGGTTGTACGGCTTGCCTTAAGCGTTGCCCAACCGAAGCTATTCGTATCCACGACGGGCATGCTGTGATAAATTCGGTCAGATGTATCGACTGCGGTGAGTGCATAAGGGTTTGCTCTTCTAAGGCAAAGAAAGCAACTCATGACAGTCTTTCTGTTCTGAATGATTACAAATATACTGTTGCGCTTCCTGCACCGTCCTTCTATGGACAGTTTAACAATCTCGATAATATCGGTTACATTATAAGAGGTCTTCTCGATCTCGGATTTGACGATGTTTTTGAGGTGGCTTGCGCAGCAGAGCTTGTGAGTGCATATACTCGCAAGTATCTCGGTCGAGAAGACATCAAAAAGCCGGTGATCAGTTCTGCCTGTCCCGCGATCACAAGGATAATCAGTATGAATTATCCTTATCTGTGCGAAAATATCATGCCGATCCTTCCGCCGATCGATATTGCCGCAATGCTGGCAAGAGAAAAGGCTATGGAGGAGCATCCGGAGCTTAAAATCGAGGATATCGGTATAATATTTATCTCACCTTGTCCCGCAAAAGTCAGTTATGTTAAGAATAATTTCGCAGGTGAGCGGAATTACATTTCGGCAACCGTTTCGGTAAGAGATGTTTATTTTGCCCTGCTTGATAAAATGAAGAAGTATAAGGAGGATCCCCTTGAGGTCACGGAAGCCGGCATGGTCGGCATCGGATGGGCATCAACGGGAGGTGAATCTACGGCTATACTCAATGACCGTTATCTGGCGGCTGATGGCATCGAAAACTGCATAAGAGTTCTCGATCGGATAGACAGCGCGGATATTACTTCTCTCGATTTTGTTGAGCTCAATGCCTGTAGTGGCGGCTGTGTCGGCGGTGCTATGACTGTGGCTAATCCTTATATTGCCAAGGCTCGTCTCCAGACGCTGAAAAGGTATTTGCCCGTTTCTCCCAACCGCCCGGCAAGCGATTGGATCCCTGATAAGTATTTCCACGAGAAAATGGTGGAATACAATCCCTATAGTCTGCTTTCGCCCGATAGAAAAACGGCGATGCGAATGATGCGGGATATCGAGGATATTACAAAGAAGCTTCCCGGACTTGACTGCGGCTCCTGTGGCGCGCCAACATGTATGGCATTTGCCGAGGACATAGTCAAAAAAGAAACCTGCCCTGATGAATGTACCGTTATCCTTAAGAGAATTTTGAAGGAACAGGGACTCCATCAGGATCTGCTTGACACGGAATTCGGCAAATTCGCATGCAATAAAAACACGAATGAGGAGAAGAATGATGACGGTAAATGAGATTTGTGAAAAAATCGAAGCCTCTGTTATCTGCGGCGATGCCTCAAAGAATTTTGACGGTGTTTATGTCGGTGATCTTCTCAGCCGTGCAATGAGCCATGTTGAAGGCGGCAATATCTGGGTCACTATAATGCCAAATGTAAATGTGGTTGCGGTTGCAACACTGACCGAGCCTGCGGCGGTAATTCTCGCCGAAGAGGTCGATTTACAGGAGGATGCACTCAAGAGTGCAAAGGAAAACGGGATTACCGTGCTCTCATCGCCTCTTTCCGCATATGAGATATGCGTGAGATTGCATAATGCACTCTCGGAGGGAGAGTAATGAGTCTCTACTATTGCGATCTGCATATTCATTCCTGCCTCTCGCCTTGCGGTGACGAGGATATGACGCCCGGCAATATCGTCGGCATGTCGCTCCTTAACGGCTTGCAGATCGTTGCGCTCACCGATCATAACAGCGTGAAAAACTGTCCTGCGTTTTTTAAGATCGCAAAGGCCAACGGAATAATACCCGTTGCCGGAGTTGAGCTTACCACATCCGAGGATGTGCATGCGGTATGTCTCTTCCGCTCGCTTGAAGCGGCGATGAAATTCGGAGATTTTATCGAGAGCCGACGAATGAGGATCAAAAATGAGCCCGATATTTTCGGAAGGCAGCTTATAATCGATGAAAATGACGAGATCTGCGGAGAAGAGCCTGACCTGCTGATAAACGCGGTTAATATTTCCCTTGACGAAGCCTTTGAGGAGGTTCTCGGGCGCGGCGGCGTATGCTTTCCTGCCCATATCGACCGAAGCTCTAACGGAATAATTGCAATGCTGGGTGATTTTCCGCCCGAACCTGCTTTTACCGCCTTTGAGCTAAACGATATAGCTTCTCTTAAAGACTGCCGAGCTCAATATTCGGTAATTTCCGAAAGGAATTTGGTTCATGTTGCATCCTCGGATGCCCATTACCTTACCGACATATCCGAGAAGGGATTTGCCATAGAGCTTCACGATGAGCCTTATTCCTCCGATAGGGTGAGAAATAAGCTTATCGACTATCTTCTGGGCAGGGGGAAGGATGGTGATAGAAATGGATGAGCTTTCGCTTTATGTTCTTGATATCACGATGAATTCCGTAAGAGCCGGTGCTAATGAGATCTATGTAGAGCTCTCGGAGGAAGGTGAATGGCTTTACTTCACGGTTCGTGATAACGGCTGCGGAATGACAGAGGAACAGCTTAAGAAGCTTGAAAATCCGTTTTTCACTACAAGAAAAACGCGTAAGGTAGGACTTGGAATACCGTTCCTTAAAATGCTCGCCGAAATGACGGGCGGAAATGTTAAAATAACTTCTGTGCATGAGTCGGTAAGCACTGACCACGGTACAGTGACCATGGCAAAGTTCGGAAGGAATCATATAGATTTCATTCCCCTCGGAGATATGGTCGAAACAGTAAAAACACTTATTCAGGGGTCGCCCGAGATCGATTTTACCTATCGGCATAAGACCGAGAGCGGGGAAGTGACGCTTTCCTGCGCGGAGATGAGAGAGGTTCTGGGAGAAGTGCCGCTGAATGAGCCTGAAATACTGACTTGGATAGGAGAAAACCTCAGAGAGCAGTATGAGGGACTATAAATCTTGTATAAAAATTTTTATATAAAACGAAAGGATAATTACCATGAAGTCACTTGAAGAACTTAAGGCCATAAAGGCTAAAATGCAGGACAAGGTTGCTCTGCGTACTTCCAGCGGCGAGACCCGTATCGTTGTCGGTATGGCTACCTGCGGCATCGCGGCAGGTGCACGTCCCGTTCTTAACGCTTTTGTTGAAGGAGTTGCAGAGGCAGGACTTAGTGACAGCGTTATGGTTACTCAGACCGGGTGCATCGGTATCTGCCAGTATGAGCCGGTTGTTGAGGTCTACACAAAGGACGCTGAAAAGGTTACTTATGTAAAAATGACCCCCGAGCGTGCAAAGGAAGTTCTCGAGAAGCACATTAAGGGCGGAAAAGTTGTTGCTGAGTACACCATTGGTGCGCTTAAGAAGTAATTAGGAGGATAAAATACATATGATTCGTTCTCATGTACTTATTTGCGGCGGTACAGGCTGTACTTCTTCCGGAAGTATTGCACTGCGCGACAAGCTCGCAGATGAACTTAAAGCTAAAGGTCTTGAAGATGAGATCAAGATCGTTATGACCGGTTGTTTCGGTCTCTGTGCTCTCGGTCCGATCATGATCGTTTACCCCGAAGGCACATTCTACAGCAGAGTTACTGCTGACGATATCCCCGAGATCGTTGATGAGCACCTTATGAAGGGCCGTATCGTTGAGCGTCTTGTTTATAATGACACAGGGGATGCGTCAGGCGAGGCTGAGGCTGAGGCAGCTTCTCTGAGCGAGACAATGTTCTATAAGAAGCAGCACAGAGTTGCTCTTCGCAACTGCGGCGTTATCAATCCTGAGAATATCGACGAGTATATCGCAATGGATGGCTACTTTGCTCTCCATAAGGTTCTCACAGAGATGTCTCCCGATGATGTTATTCAGACAATTCTTGATTCCGGACTTCGCGGACGCGGAGGCGGCGGATTCCCGACAGGTCTTAAGTGGAAGTTTGCTTCAAACAACCGCGGACAGGTTAAGAAATACGTTGCCTGTAATGCGGACGAGGGTGACCCGGGTGCATTCATGGATCGTTCCATCCTTGAGGGCGACCCTCATGCTCTTATCGAGGCTATGGCTATCGCGGCTTACGCTATCGGTGCTGACGAAGGTTATGTTTACGTTCGTGCAGAGTATCCTATTGCGGTCAACCGTCTCACCATCGCTATTGATCAGGCAAGAGAAATGGGTCTTCTCGGAACAGATATTTTCGGAACAGGCTTCAATTTTGATATGCATGTACGTCTCGGCGCAGGTGCGTTTGTTTGCGGTGAGGAAACAGCTCTTATGACTTCTATCGAAGGTAACCGCGGTGAGCCCCGTCCCCGTCCTCCGTTCCCTGCAGTTAAGGGTCTCTTCGGTCAGCCTACCGTTCTTAATAACGTTGAGACATACGCAAACATTCCTCAGATCATTCTGAAGGGTGCGGAATGGTTCACTTCCATGGGTACAGAAAGATCCAAGGGTACTAAGGTATTTGCTCTTGGCGGTAAGATCACAAATACAGGTCTCGTTGAGGTTCCTATGGGAACAACTCTTCGTGAGGTTATTGAGGAGATCGGCGGTGGTATTCCCGGTGGCAAGAAGTTCAAGGCTGCTCAGACAGGCGGTCCTTCCGGCGGATGTATTCCCGCGCACCTTATCGATACTCCCATCGATTATGATAACCTGCTTGAGATCGGCTCTATGATGGGCTCCGGCGGTCTTATCGTTATGGATGAAGACAACTGTATGGTTGATATTGCTAAGTTCTTCCTCGAATTTACTGTTGATGAGTCCTGCGGTAAGTGTACTCCTTGCCGTGTTGGTACAAGAAGACTTCTTGAGATACTTGATAAGATCATTGCGGGTAAGGGCGAGCTTGAAGACCTTGACCGCATGGAAGAGCTCTGCAACTATATCAAGTCCGCTTCTCTCTGCGGTCTCGGACAGACTGCTCCTAACCCCGTAATTTCAACTCTCCGTTACTTCAGAGATGAATATATTGCTCATATCGTTGATAAGAAGTGTCCCGCGGGCGTATGTAAGAGCCTTCTTCAGTTCACTATCGATGCTGATAAGTGTATCGGCTGCGGTATGTGCGCTAAGCAGTGTCCTGCTGACGCTATCGCGAGAACAGATTACATTGCTCCCGGTCATAAGCTCGCTTCCTTCGCTATCGATCCTGCGAAGTGCGTGAAGTGCGGTGCTTGTGTCGGCACATGTAAGTTCAAAGCTATTTCCAAGAAGTAAGAAAGGAGAACCTAGGATATATGGAAACTGTAAATGTTAAAATAAACGGCAGAGAATATGCCGTAGCCAAGGGTTCCACGGTTCTGGAAGCCGCTAAGGCTGCTAATATTGACATCCCTACTCTCTGCTACCTCAAGGATATCAATGAGATCGGTGCTTGCCGTCTCTGCCTTGTTGAGGTTTCCGAGGGTGGTAAGCCCTTCAGAATGGTAACCGCTTGCGTTTACCCCGTTACCGAGGGCATGGAGGTTAAGACTAATACCCCCAAGATCATAAATGCGAGAAAGCTCAACCTTGAGCTTATTCTCTCAAATCATGAAAAGAAGTGCCTTTCCTGCGTGAGAAGCACTGACTGTGAGCTTCAGAAGCTCTGCCGCGATTACGGCGTTGAGGAAAGTCACTTTGGAGGTGTGGTTAACCACTATCCAATTGATAGATCCAGTGCCGCTATCATTCGCGATAATAACAAGTGTATCCTTTGCCGCCGCTGCGTTGCAGCCTGCTCCAAGATGCAGGGCATAGGCGTTATCGGCGCAAATGACCGTGGATTTGATACACACATCGGATGTGCTTTTGAGGGCAACCTCGGTGATACTTCCTGTGTAAACTGCGGTCAGTGTATCGTTGCGTGCCCCGTTGGTGCTCTCTATGAGAGAGACGACACAGCAAAGGTATTTGAGGCGCTTGCTAACCCCAAGAAGCACGTTGTTATCTGCACAGCCCCCTCTGTTCGTGCAACACTTGGCGAGTGCTTCGGCTACGAGCCCGGCACAGACGTTGAGGGCAAAATGGTTGCAGCTCTCAAGGCTCTCGGCTTTGACGGCGTATATGACATGAACATGACTGCAGACCTTACTATTATGGAAGAGGCTACAGAGTTCCTCGGCAGACTTAATAACGGCGGCGCACTTCCCCTTATCACATCCTGCTCACCCGGTTGGGTTAAATACTGTGAGCACTATTTCCCCGAGATGACAGAAAATCTCTCTACCTGCAAGTCTCCTCAGCAGATGTTCGGTGCAGTTGTTAAGACATACTATGCCGAGAAAATGGGTCTTAACCCCAAGGATATCTTTATGGTATCTGCTATTCCTTGCACAGCTAAGAAGTTTGAAGTTGGCAGAGACGATCAGAGCGCTGCAGGCGTACCGGATGTTGATGTTGCTATAACAACCCGTGAGCTTGGCAGAATGATCCAGACAGCAGGAATCGACTTCAAGGCTCTCCCTGATGAAGAGTTTGATGCTCCGTTTGGAATTGGCTCAGGTGCAGGTGCTATCTTTGGTGCAACCGGCGGTGTTATGGAGGCTGCTCTCCGTACAGCTGCAGAGGTTGTAACAGGCAAGCTTCTTGAAAAGCTTGACTTTGATGAGGTTCGCGGCATTGCAGGCGTTAAGTTTGCAACTTATAAGCTTGGTGACATTGAGCTCAATGTTGCAGTTGCTTCCGGCACAAAGAACGCAAAGGAGCTTCTTAAGAAGGTTCAGAGCGGCGAGGTTAACGTACAGTTCATCGAGATCATGGCTTGTCCCGGCGGCTGCGTAAACGGCGGCGGTCAGCCCACACAGCCCGCTTCTGTTCGCAACAATGTAAATCTCCGCGAAAAGAGAGCTGCTGTTCTCTATAACGCAGATAAGAATATCCTGGGCATCAGAAAGTCACATGAGAACCCCGTTGTTCAGACACTTTATAAGGAGTTCTTCGGTGAGCCCAACAGCGAAAAGGCACACCATATCCTCCATACAAGCTACGTTAAGCGCGGTATGTATAAATAATTAAAAAATCACAGAGCTGATCCTCGGATCAGCTCTGTTTTTTATAAATTGCTTTTATGCTAAAAAATATTCTTGATAGAAAAACATTCGAGCCTCCGCATTTCTTTAATTTCTTCGATCAAGAGCGAGACTTCTCTCTTGAGTTGAAAATCGTCGTGTTTATCGGCAAAAAGTCTGATGTTTGTTATTTTTATTCCGATTCCGCTGATAAGCGTGTGGTTTACTGTGAAATCCATTGTGTTTTTGTTTTTATCCCAAAATTTTTCGAGAGCATTAAGCTTGTCTTCGAAATTTTCTTTGTCGAGACTTATATCTGCAGCAAGCTCCTCTAATTGATCGGATGTACTATTGATGTATATATAATTGAAAACAATCATAGCGATCATCGCAAAAAATATGCCTGCACTAATAATAAATGCTTTCAAGTGTTCTCCTTTCTGACAAGTGTAATTCTCTCCGCGTCGTCAATGCCAAAAAGATAAATGTCCTTCATGGGGCAGGGAAGTTTTCGTATTTCCTTTTCGAGCCAAGAGCGATTTTTTCCCGATGATTTCAAATTGTTTTCGCATATTCTGCCGTCGATTATCAGCAAATGAATTATTCCGCCTTCTTGCGGCTTTATCCCCAGATCATTTGCTGTGGGCGGACTGTATTTTGCCTTTGGTACTATGGTAAGCTTACCGTTCTTCTCCAAAATTGCATATGCTACCTCACCGGGATCTGTGCATTGTCCGCTGCGAAGCTCGCACATCAGCTCTTCAAGAGAAACTCGGTTGTTGCGTAGTTCTTTTTGGTTGATTTGACCGTTGCGTATCAAAATGCTCGGTCTTGCAGAAACCATATTCTTTAAAAAAGGTACTTTTATCAGAATAACCGAAGAAAAAACTTCAATAAATAATAAAATAATTATCGGTATTATTGCGTGAATAATCGGAACATCCTGATTTTCAATCGGGATCGTAGCAATTTCCGATAGCATAAAAGTCGTTACAAGCTCGGAAACTTCAAGCTCCCCGATCTGCCGCTTGCCCATGATCCTCATAGCAATTATTAAGGCGGTGTATACGATAAAGGTTCGTATAAATATTGTCAACATGGTAATTTTCACCTCATAATCATTATTGTATTGGTTTTGATGTGTTTATTCTGCATAAAGTTGGAAAAAATTCGAAAAAACTGTTGACAAATGTGGAAAAAAGTAGTATAATATCATCACTCGCCTGTGAGCGGGGCGGTCACATGAAGCCGAGTCGAAAAATTTTTGAAGAAATTTGAAAAAAGGTATTGACAAAGCG
>JAZOAL010000074.1:0-4430 GCA_045595425.1 Eubacteriales bacterium | reverse complement strand
TGTCCGCCGATTAAAGTGGTACGCGAGCTGGGTTCAGAACGTCGTGAGACAGTTCGGTCCCTATCTGTCGTGGGCGCAGGATATTTGAGAGGAGCTGTCCTTAGTACGAGAGGACCGGGATGGACATACCACCGGTGCACCAGTTGTTCCGCCAGGGGCATAGCTGGGTAGCCGCGTATGGAAGTGATAAACGCTGAAGGCATCTAAGCGTGAAACACGCCTCAAGATAAGATATCCCACAGCGTAGGCTGGTAAGGTTACTTGTAGACCACAAGTTTGATAGGTCGGAGGTGTACGCACAGTAATGTGTTTAGCTGACCGATACTAATAGACCGAGGGCTTGAACTAAACAAGAGCAACTTCAAATGTTTTATTCAGTTTTCAGGGTACAATACGTTCCCGAACACGAAGTGCAAACTGACAAAGGGAGTCCGAAAAACGATCAGATAAGGAGAACAGAGTTTCACTTGATGAGAGTTGAAGAGAATACGGAGTATTCTCGGGTGTGGACGAACTGAAGCAAGGAAAAGCACAAAGTGGTGTCCACACACGCACCTTTAGCTCAGTTGGTAGAACAACTGACGAGGCAGTTTGCGAGAAGTGCATTAAAAAAACAAAACAAACAAACATCTTTAGGGATGATTACGCACCTTTAGCTCAGTTGGTAGAGCAACTGACTCTTAATCAGTGGGTCCCGGGTTCGAATCCCTGAAGGTGCACCAAAAGCTATCGTTAAAAGCGATAGAAAGTTAGTGTCATTAGCACAGAGGGTCCACCCGTTCCCATTCCGAACACGGTAGTTAAGCTCTGTAGCGCCGACAATACTTAGCTGGAGACGGCTTGGAAAGATAGGTCGATGCTAACACCGCAGTGATGCGGAGAAAGGATGTCTTGAACATCCTTTTTTTATTGAATGTATAAGGCAACAGTCTTATACTATGTGTGTAAATGACCTTTTTCTCCTTTTTACTGTCATTTATACATCAGTCTGTGTCTTTCGCGTCAAGGGTCCACCCGTTCCCATTCCCAACACGGCAGTTAAGCTTGACAGCGCCTACAATACTTGGCTGGAGACGGCCCGGGAAGATTGGTCGATGCAGACACTTAGCTGAGCTTTATGCTCGGCTTTTTTTTTGCTTTTTTTCGGTTAAATTACAATTGTATAGTCAATTTTTGACCATATAAAAATCATAATCGGTCTTGACTTTCACATTTTATTGTGATATCATGTGTTAGAAAATATTGGAAGTACAATTATTCCTAATATATATTGAGGTATATTGCAATGAATGAAATTTCAAAATTCCTTAATGCACGTACTTTTGGTGCAAAGGGCTCGGAATTTATAACAACAATGAATGCAACGGCAGGCTCTAACATCATAACCGTTGATGATATCGGTGATTTCGAGGTTGGTGACGAGGTTGTCGTTACAAAATGTTTTATAAATTTTCCCGCAAGAGTTCTTTTTGAACGCAGAGATTCCTCACCCGTTAATACTAGAAAATGGATACACAATCAGCCTGTCGGTGAAAGGATAGCGTTTGACGGCTATGACGGAAGCCAGGGTGGTCGGGTATGTTATTATTTCGACTTTGATCCCGATGACACAATGCATTTCAGATGGACAAAGGACTTCGCACGCACATGGCATGAAGGTGTGAAAATAACTGACGGATGGATAGATATCGAGGATGGTATACGTATTAAAGTCGGTGACTTTAAAGAGAGAAGCTATGGTTGTACTGCGGCATTTGTCTGCGATGACAAAATGATCGCTGTCATCGAGAAGATAAAAGGGAATAAAATATATCTTTCCCAAACGGCAAATAAGACTTCTACAGGTCAGATCATGCATTCGGATTCTTGTGCCATACAGAAGGCAATAGATGCCGCGATCTCCGAAAATAAGAGTGTATTTCTCCCCAACGGCAAGTATAGACTTGCATATTCTCTTGTAATAGCGAATGCGAACAGCTTTATATTTGAGGGGGAAAGCAGTAACGGAACGATTATTGACAACTGCTTCGATCATATCGGCATTGAAAAAGAAGGCGGATCATGCTTTGTCGTAAAGGATAACAAGGAAGTAATTTTAAAGGATCTCTTTATGACCGGAAATCTCGGCTTTGCCGATCGCGATATTACGGGTTGTCTTCCCATGAAGGGCGGTGATTCCGTATGGGGCTTCTACTTTATAAAGACCAATGCGACCTGCCTTATGAACAATGAGAGCGTATATATAGAGAACTGCCACGCAAGAGGAATGTCTGCGGAATGCTTCTATGCCGCAGGCATCTACCGCGAAGTTGCGGAGGATCCGGCTTCCTATCGTCGTTCTATCATCTACAACAGATGCACCGTCGAAGACTGTGCGAGAAACGCATTCAACAATAACGATAATGCGGAGCATACTTCAATCCTTAATTGCCGTGTTATAGATGTCGGCGGATGCTCATGGGAAGGTGCTTCGCGATTTGTAAAGTTAAACGGCTGTTACTTCAGAAATGCGGGAAGCATTGCCCTTGGTAACGTCAGAGGAAGAAAAGCGAGAGGATATCTTGACAAGCTTCCGACAGGGCAGCACATCATCACCGACAACTATTTCGAAGGCGGTGTTTGCTACGGTCATGCCATGTTTAAGATAGGATCATGTGCAACGCAGATCACCATTGCCAACAATACCTTTATAAACTTTAACAGTAACGGCATATGGTTCATGGGTGAGAGCGGTGACACGGATATGCCCTGTGAGAATCTTATAGTCAGCGGCAACAGCTTTGACATGACGGCTGTCGACGGTGAGAGCGAAGAAAGATATGCGATAAACATCACAGCACCTTTCGCCACAGTTGCAGACAATCAGATATATACAAGAGGCGATATTGATCAAAAACTTACCGGTATCATTGTAAGTGATGATGTCACAAGACTGAATATTCACGACAATACAATATCCGGTTGCAAAAACGGCATAGCTTCCGAATATGCTGTCGGTATTGTCGGGCTTGTCAGCGGCGACAATACATTTTACAGAGAGACTGTTCGTGCAGGACAGGAAGGCACAAAGCCTATGATGCTCAGACACCGTTCTGATAAATTCAGAGGTTGGAAATTAGTATGGCTTTCCGATATGATGGAATCCGAGATACAAGAATTTGACACGGATACCCTGCAGTTTACCCTTAAGGAAAACAGAGTAATGAAGAGCGGTGACAGATTCTATATCTATAATCCCAATGCACTTCCCTGGAGCATACATCACAATCTCATCGACAGATGTACACAGCCGATGCGCTTTGATACATATTCGGGAAAGCGTGCGGCATTGGACGGAAACCTCATGTGACACGGTGACTTATGGAGAAAACGATACTTACAAATATGTGCATGATATATAACGGCACCAAGGTTGTCGTACAGGACAGAGTAGGTGATAACTGGACAGGAATAGCCTTTCCCGGAGGTCATGTCGAAGATAAAGAATCATTTACCGATGCGGTTATCCGTGAGATATATGAGGAAACGGGACTTACCATAAGCCATCCGAAGCTGTGCGGTATCAAAAATTGGTTTCGCGATGACGGCACAAGATATATAGTTTTGCTGTATAAGACGGATGAGTTTTCGGGAACGCTCAAAGATTCCGCCGAAGGCAAGGTCTTTTGGGCAGAGCTGTCGGAGTTGAAAAGCATGGATCTCGCAAGCGGAATGACCGAGCTTATTGACTGCTATACCCATGAAGATATTTCGGAGCTATACTATGTTTTTGATGGCACAGAACACAGATGTATAATTAAATAATGCAGAAATTGCGGGCAGAGCATCATTTACACGGTGCTGTGCCTGCTTTTTTGTAAAAAAATACGGCAGACCATACATCCGCCGCATCATTTTTCAACCTATGTAAACTATATTGAATTCAGCCGTATCTTCGCCCTTGACAAGAGTAAGCTCCCAGCCGTTTTCCGTTATTTGCTTCGATCTTGCTTCAAGTGCCGTGTCTATCGCATCGGTATCACCGAGATCGCACAATAATGTCAGCGGCATCGCAAAATATCTTATCGCATCAACGCTCGCCTTTTTTGCCGCATCAAGACCTTTGTCCGGCTTTTCTATGTTGTAGTATGTTATTTCATCAATGAATTGGATATCCGCATCGGTAACTATCACGGATACAGATTGTATGTATCCGGTTTCCGAGCATTTAACACTGTATTCAAGCCCCGGTCTTGAGTATGATGTCACATTATCAATGCTGAATACATCAAAATGCTCTTGTGCGGATATACGTTCTATTATCTCACTCTCAAAAGTCTCAAGTGCTATGGGGGATGTTATTTTGCTGTCCTCTGCATCACTGCCCGAACCGCATGAACAGCATATAAACAGCGACAGCATTGCAACGACAGCGCATAATAGCGTTTTTT
>JAZOAL010000073.1:0-4288 GCA_045595425.1 Eubacteriales bacterium | reverse complement strand
GAGGGCAAGGAATACGTCATAGCCGATGGCGATATCGTTCTTTTCAGATTTAATGTTTAATATTTAGGGGCTGTCGCATTAGCGACAGCCCCTAAATATTAAACAGCAGAATAATAATTTTTGCAATAAATGCAGTTATTTTCAATATTCAATCAAACTGCGAATGGTAAAGAGCGCGGTAGAAGCCGCCGTCTTTTTCCATAAGCTCATCGTGGGAGCCCTGCTCGATAACATCTCCGTCCTTTAGCACAAGAATGATATCGGCATTTCGAACAGTCGAAAGTCTATGCGCGATAACGAAACAAGTCCTGCCCTCCATAAGCTTATACATAGCATCCTGTATCTGATGCTCGGTTCGCGAGTCAACATTTGATGTTGCCTCATCAAGGATCAGCATTGGTGCATCCGCCAGCATTGCGCGGGCAATCGTGATAAGCTGTTTCTGTCCCTTTGAAATATTAACTCCGTCATCGGAGAGCAAAGTATTATATCCTTCGGGCAGATGCTCTATATAATTATCGATTTTCGCCGCTTTTGCCGCTTTCACGACCTCCTCCATGGTCGCGCCTTCCTTGCCGTAAGCAATGTTTTCAAAAATTGTTCCGTGAAAGAGCCATGTGTCCTGAAGCACCATTGTATAAGCCTTTCTGAGGCTTTCCCGCGTCACATTCGTTATCTCATGTCCATCAACGCTGACCTTGCCGCCGCTGACATCGTAAAAGCGCATCAACAGATTGATAATTGTCGTTTTTCCTGCCCCGGTCGGACCTACGATCGCGATAAGAGAACCGGGTCTTGCATGAAAAGAGAGATCATGCAGTATCTCACGGGTGCTGTCATAACCAAATTTAACATTTTGAAGCTCAACATCGCCCTCAATCTCACCGAGGACCACAGCATCTTCAGCATCCGCCTTCTCCGAAGGCGTATCAATGATTCGGAAAACACGTTCTGCCGCCGCCATCGCGGACTGGATCTCATTCATAATATTTGCAAACTCATTGATAGGCCCGGCAAACTTACGGGAATACTGAATGAAAGAAGCAACACTTCCAAGGTCTATTACAAGAAAAGCAATCGGGGCTGCCGCCGTGATTGAGTAAAGATACAGCAATCCGCCAAGCACTGAGATCAGAGAAAGCGACACATTATTGATAAAGTTCATAGAGGGGCCTATAATACATCCGTGATATTCGGCGTCATAATAAGCCTTTGTCGTCACCTCATTTTTCGCATCAAAGCGCGAAATGATGACCTCCTCACGGCTATAAGCCTTGATAGTTTTTTGCCCTGAAAGCATTTCCTCGGCATACCCGTTAAGCTCCCCTATCTTACCCGAACGGGCCTTGAAATATGGCTGTATCTTTTTCGTTTTGTAACGGGTGAAAAGGATAGAAAAGGGTATCGTAAAAAGAAAGACAGAAACCATGACGGGCGATATGAAAAGCATCATTACAAGAGAACCTACAACGGTAACAATACCGGCACCCATCTGAAGCAGATCGGTCGAAAGCGAGGTGTTGACCGTATCAACATCATAGGAAATATGGCTGATGATATCACCCGTTGCAGTTTTATCGAAATAGGAAACGGGCAGCGAGGTCAGATGCTCAAATATCTCTTTTCGCATACTGTATGTGATCTTCTGGCTGAGATTTACCATGATCACGGAGTTCAGATAGGATAACGCCCCGGAAGCTACATATGCGATCACCATAAGAACGCAGAAATAGATCACCTGCGGTATATCGACCCCTGCGGCATTATCACCGATCGCGTTGATAGCCTTTCCCGAAAGGCTTGGGCCAAGGAGCGCAAGAAGGTTTGATGCAAGCATCATGATAAACGCCGAAAGTGCAAGCCACTTATACCGAAAAACATAAGAAAACATGCGGACGAGCAATTTCTTTTTGTGTCCGTTATCCTTTTTGATATCTGTATTTTTTACTGTATTATTCAAGGATAGCACCCCCAAGCTGTGTATCGCTGATCTCGCGATATACATCGCAGTTGCAGAGGAGCTCATCGTGTTTTCCTGAGGCGATGATCTCCCCGTTTTCAAGGACAAGGATAAGATCCGAATTCATTATCGAGCTGACACGCTGTGCAACGATAATTGTTGTCGTATCAGCATAATTTTCCGCAATAGCTCTGCGAAGAGCCGCATCGGTCTTATAATCAAGTGCGGATGACGAATCATCAAGAATAAGCAGCTCCGGCGAGGCGGCAAGGGCTCTCGCGATAAGCAATCTCTGTTTCTGACCGCCTGAAACATTCGTTCCCTTGGCAGTGAGCATATGAGAATAGCCCTCCTCCGTTTCATTTATAAACCCATCAGCTTGGGCAATTTTTGCCGCTTTAACAACATCCTCAAAAGGAATGTCGCGTCCGAAACGTATATTCTCTTCAATAGTGTCATTATAGAGAAAATCGTTCTGACGGACTATGCCTATCTTTGCATGCAGATCCTCGGGAGAGTATGAACGAACGTCCCTTCCATCCACAAATATTCTTCCGCTGTCGGGATCATAATAACGAAGGATAAGCTGGATGAGAGTTGATTTTCCGCTTCCCGTAGAGCCGATAATGCCAAGCGTTCCTCCCTTCTGAAGCGAAAAGCTGATATCAGAAAGATTGTTTTTCACCTTGTTATATGAAAAATTCACATTTTCAAATACCAGATATCCATTATTCGTTGTCCTCCCTATTCTGTCAAGCACAGGGAGATCGGGCTCAAGCTCAAGCACTTCCTCTATCCTGTTTGCGGATGCTGTTCCTCGGGACATCATTGTAAAAATTCTTGTTATCGTAAGCATTGCGTTCGTAACAATTGTGAAATAGGACATAAACGCAATAATAACGCCCGGATCGCAAAGCTCAGCCTTTACACGGTAAGCTCCAACAAGAATAACGCAGGCAAGACCGACATTGAGAAATAAAGTCATCATGGGATTTGTCAACGACATCGTAAGGTTTGCCCTTTTTTCAAGACGCACAAGTTCTTTGTTCGCACTATCAAAATGTCTGCGCTCATAATCTGTTTTCGATAGAGCCTTAACCACTCTTACCCCCTGTGCATTTTCACGAACAACTCTCGTCATGCTGTCAACGCCCTTTTGAACCTCGGTAAACATCGGAATACCCTTTTTTGAAACGAAATAAACCGTTATCCCTATAAAAGGAAGAGTTGCAACCATAACAAGAGTAAGTACAGGATCGAGAGTCAACGTCAGCCCAATCCCCCCTATCAGAAGTATGGGAGCTCTGACTCCTATCCTCTGCATCATTCCCACAACCCTGTGGATCTGAAAGGTATCAGAGGTCAAACGTGATTCGAGACTGGGAATGGTAAGCTTGTCCAATCGCGAAGCCGAAAGATACATCACTTTTTTAAAAAGGTCATGACGGATAGCTTTTGTTGTATCTCTCGCAACCCTTGCCGCGATTCGGTTTGCGCAAATATTGCCGACAAGAGCGATGACAGAGCAGATTATCATAATTCCGCCCCACATAAAGATCGCGTTTTTCTCCCCTGCCGGTACAACATTATCGATAATATTGGCAAGGATATAGGGAAGAACAAGATCCATAAGCGTGCCTATAATTTTAATGGCAAGCCCAAAAACCATCATTCCTAAAAATTTACGTATATATCCGAATATAAGCTTCAATTCCCCTCACCCCCGTTTTCCTCGGCGAAATCATCCGCATCAAGCTTTTGCCTTGCATATTCGGCAGCTCTCACGGCAGCTTTTTCAAGGAGTGCGCCAAAGCATTCCGCCTCATCCGGGGTAAAAGCTTCGTTTATATATTCGTTCCATGCACGGTAAGTTGATCTTATCTCCTCGCGAGAATCAACAGCCTTATCGGTGGGATAAACCAAAGTTATTCTGCGGTCGGTTTCATGTCGTCTGCGTTCAACATATCCCATTTTTTCAAGAGAAGCAAGGGCACGTGCCACACTGCTCTTGTCAACGCACAATCTTCGCGCGATCTGCTCCTGAGACATACCCGGAGTTCCGGTCAGTGCAAGAATATAGCTCTGAAGACAAGGCTTAAGCTCTTCATTTTTGATATTAGCTCCGCGAAACATGTTTGAAGCACGGCTGATGATATTTATACACCTTGAAATTGATGGCATTTTGCACCTCCGAAATTAGTTGCAAGCGCAACGGTTGCGCTCGCAACCATTATAAACTATTTCTCATATATTGTCAATAAATTTACATATAAATGGCGAAAAACTGTCCGGCGAGATATAAACAATAATTTATAGTAACAAAGAGCC
>JAZOAL010000072.1:0-14194 GCA_045595425.1 Eubacteriales bacterium | reverse complement strand
GATTCCTCATCGGCGTTCGCTTATTCTATTCGTGTCATTCAGCGACCTGGAAATAACCTTTTTCTTCTTCACCAGATTCAGACCCAGCAGCAACACGATTATGCATACGCCGCTGCCGGTTGCACCGTTCATGATGCGTATTCCCGACTCAGTCATTCCCTCAAAAGAAACAAGCATTGAACGCTGCAAAGAGAAGATCGAAACAAAAGCCGTGGCAAAAGAAATGTTCCGCAGTGTCACCGCCTTTGCGGAGCGGATATGGCGCGACTTTACAAGCTTCACCGTCGCAAGTGTAATTTTCGTGAAAGCATACACGGCAATGGCGATCATAACGATCTCGTGAAAGACCGTACCTCTGTCCGCCACGACGGCAAGCACCACGGTTCCGGCGAGCGGCACGGATAGCACCATCAGCATGATGCCGGCGAATTTGGTGACAAACCGACCATTTCGCTTTGTCATGATGACAGCGAATCTGGCGGTACTTAAAATCACATAATAGACGCCCACCGTGAACAGCCACCAGGAGTGCCCAATCACGCCGAAAACGATGTGATATGCGCCAAACGCGATATTGAACGCGAGGCTTATGAGCGCAGACTTAAGGATTCTGTTCATAAAGCTTCAACTTCCCGAGAACGCACTCGGTGATGACACCGATAATTGTATCAATACCGTCGGCGCAGTCACCGGAGAGCCATTCCATAGCGATTGCCGTGATTCCCGAAAGGTAGAACTTCATGACGTAGGCTCTTGTGTTTTCGGGGAAGTCAAACCTCGCTAAAATCGGGTCGAAAATGTATGTAAACATCTTCTCATACACCTTATCAAATCCCATAGAGCCAAGCTCACGCACGGCGGTTTTGAACAGTCGCTGATTGTCCTTTATGAAAGTCAGATACGGTGTCAGATATTCGGGCGTGATAAACAAAAGATCCTTAAGCTCGGTATTGGAATAGCGGAGGGTAATGCTTTCTTTGTCAACTGTGAAATACGAAAGAAAGCGGTCGAGGATGTGCTGTGTGGCTTCCTTGAGTAGGTCAGAGGTGTTATCATAGTGCAGGTAAAACGTGGAGCGGTTCACACCTGCCTTCTCGCATATCTCCTTGACGGTTATGTAGGCAAACTCTTTCTTTTCAAGAAGCGCAATGAGGGCTTCGTCCATTTTTACCGCCGTATTAAAATATTTGCTTTCATTCTTGTTCATGGTGCGCCCTCCTTTCGTGAAATTATTTTCCCTCGCTGATCTCTCTTGCAAGCTCTACGATCTCAAACGCATATTTCTTCTTGCCGTTTTCAAGCATCTTCTTGTAGATGGGATAATTTACACCGCATCCGATCATACCGATAATGCCAACAACAATTCCAAGAAGCATACCGGCGATACCGCTGCCGATAACCTGCATTGCAAGGCACATTCCCGTGCCGAATACAAGCGCGGATATAATGCCGAAGGTGTAGGTGAATACGGTTGCAGGCATTTTTGCCTTTTTGTCCAGCTTACGAAGTGCTACGATTTTGGAATTATCCTTGGGAGCGTACTCCTTTGCGATGGATTCTGCGTAGATTTTGTCTGTGTTCATTTTCTTATCTCCTTTTCATGTGATGACTATATTGTACCAGATGAAAAAGGAAATCGGAACAACACGTTTCGCGGAATGTGTTGTTTTGAGTATTTTTATTATACCATGAAGCAAAAATGCTTGCTCGCAAGGGCATTTTTGCGAAGCCGTAAATAACGCAACCGCGTGAAACGCGGTTGGGCGACAGCCCAAAGGCTTACGCAGTAAGACTTTCTGCGTATATTATACCATAAAATCTGTAATTTTTCAATGTTGTTTAGGAACACGGGATCAACACGCCGATGAGGAATCAAAACCCTCATCGGCGTGTTCTTATTTTAGAGTATTGCATATTGAATAATAAATCGTCACAATTCCTGCGCTTAGTAGCGCACCGCCGATAATATCGGTAATCCAATGCACACCTGAGATGAGTCTGCCTATGACCATAAAGCCAATAAACACAGCAATCGTAAACATTACGCATCGTCTGAACACATCGTTTTTTATACGTGATCGGAGCTGCATCATTGCCGTGGGCATAACGCACATCACGAGCATCGTTGTTGATGACGGATACGAGGCTTCGAGATATCCGCCAATGAGTGTAGGTCTGTAATTGATAACTACCATCTCAAAGAATATGTACGCTGCCATTACAACGATGTAAAATACACCGAGCGCGAGAATGCTGTAATCTACCCTCCATAAATTTCTACGCTTAATCAGTTGCACAAGTCCGAGAACAGCAAACCCAAGTGCCGCGGCTATTGGAACAAGCCCCAACCAATCGGTTACTGTGTAAAGAAACCAATTCACACCCGTGAGTTCGTGTACGAATCCGTTTAGTGCCGCAAAGCCAACCGACGAACCTTCGGGACCGATTGCTCGCACGTCAACGAAGCGGACTAACACCGTCCATAGCACAAATGCCACAAAAAAACTTGCTCCCAAAACTAACCTTTTCCTGCTTTTCTTTTCCATTATCCGATACCTTCCTTTTGTATTGGCTTTCGCCTAAATACATTTTAACGGAAGGCACGTGGATATACAAGAAACAAGTCGTCACGGGCGTGATACGTTTTGTATCACCTGCGTTTTATGAGCACTAAAGCCTTAATTGACAAGAGAGCGAACGCGAACACAGCGGCATACGGCTGTGAGCTTATGATAAAGAGCAATACCGATATTGCTCCAAGTGTAAGCGAAACCATTGTTTTGCTTTTTATCCACGCCGCTGCTTGACAATTTTGTAATGCGAGTATCAGAATGCCCATCACTGTCATTCCGACAACAACGACAAAATAGGCTGTTTTCAAGTAAGGCTGAACACCGTCAAGTGAGATAAGCGATACGCTTTGAATGATTCCGTCTGCTTTCTTGGCAAAGAACGGCAGAAAAAGGAGCATTGCAATACAGAGATCAAGTAATCCACCTATGAAGTCACGAAAATGTTTTTCTTTTCGTTTGATGTCTCCCTCGGCTATCGTCAGTACCTCGCCAGAGGAGAGCAGCTCGTCAACCGTCACCGAAAAGTATTTGGCAATTGCTTTTAATGACTCAATATTCGGATACCCTCTGCCCGACTCCCATTTTGAGATTGCGGTTCGGGACACGTAAAGCTTTTCAGCAAGCTCGTCTTGCGTAAACTGAGCTTCTGTCCGTAGCTTTTTTAACTTTTCACTAAAGGTCATATCGTGCCCTCCCTACTTTAGTAATCTTATTATATCATTCTTACAAGGAATTGTCACGATACTTTTCGTCACGTTACCGTTTTTTATACACAACCAGCTCGGGATTCTCTCCTTTTTCTTCATAAGTGCAGACGAGAAGGAAATCCATATTTCCCGCGATACCAAAGCAACGGTTACCGCCAAATTCACACTCAAGCTGATTGGCAAGATAGGTGGTATCATCATCAAGAAATTTTATCTTCTGCCCGTTCGGAAGCGAGTATTCCATATTGATATAGCCGCCCACAAGAAAATTGAGTGTTTTGACTTCGGGCATTCCTTCAATATGCAAGTCGTTAAATTCGCGGATAAGCTGCTCTTTGAATTTTTTGAAATTTTCATCACCGCCAAGCTCCGCATAGCGTTTCCAATAGTTGAGCTTTGGAAGATGCTCTTCAAAATAAGCTCGTGCCTCTTCGGCAGGCCAATTTTCATTAGACATATGACCTACCAAGAAATCGGTCAGTTCTTCCAAACTTGTATAGCAGAAGTTGCCGTCGGCGTAACACCACTTGCAGTATTCCTCGTTGAAAAAGCCGTCGATTTCCTTACTGATGTCAGAATCCTCAAGCGGCATACCGCAGCAGTGCCAGGCCAGCTGACGGGGCGAGCCAAGCAGTGTATTGATTGATACGTCAAACTCTTTTGAGAGAAGCTTCAGCGTTTCCGTGTTCGGTATCGTTTCACCGTTCTCCCAACGGGAAACAGCCTGCCTTGTTACAAATATCTTTTCCGCAAGCTCTTCCTGTGAAAGGCCTTTTTTAGTTCTTAATTCGTAGATAATATCTTTCGTTTCCACAAAATCACCGCCTTGTATGTTTGTGATGTTATTATACCACGTGACGTAAAAGTTGACAAGCAACCCTCTGTTGCTTTCTGCTCGTCAGATTCAGTTTTGATATCTTAATTGTAATATTTGTCTATTCCACCAAACCCGATAATCAGTTTTCCTTCACGAGTCTTTTTAATAAAGCTTTCAAGCCGCTTTTGGAACTCGCCCTCGCGTTTTCTTGCCGCATCAATATAAGCAATACGAATGCGCTTATACGGCTCGGATAATTTCTCGTAGTTTTCCCACGCAACGGCATCTTTCTTTATGGCATTCATGATATCCGTTGGAAAAACATACGGCGTACGAATCATAGAAAGCACGCTTTTTCTAATGCTTGGGTGAAGCATTCCTTGTTCGTCAAGCCAAATCAGTCTTTCTATGTTCGGGCGTGAATAGGGACTTCCATTTTTCCTCGGTGTAAACCGTTGCGCGCGGTGTGTGGGATCGATGTGCTTGATGGTGCTATCGATCCAACCAAAGCAAAGTGCTTCTTCCACCGCATCGTTATATGAAAGTGCCTTGTCGCCCGATTCCTTCATCGGAAAAACAAACCATATTTCGCTTTCCGTTTCAAAATTTTCAGCGAGCCACTTGCGCCATGCTTCTCGTTCACTTGTGTAAAATGTTTTCATTTCCAGCCTTACTAATTCTTATTTATCTGCCGCAAAATACTTTTTCATAAACTCAATTATTGCCGCAAGTGCAGCTTTAGTCGTTTTCGCCTTTTGCATAATATCAAAGCCGTGCATCGTGCCTTTGGTTTCGTTCAGCGTGACCTCGACACCTGCCGCGCGGAGCTTTTCGGCGTACAGAATGCCATCATCGTGGAGACAATCGAACTCCGCCGTTTCTATGTAGGCAGGAGGCAAGCCCTCAAAGCTCTCAGCTTCTACGGGCGAATAGTACACGTAATCGAGACGGCTTTTGTCCGCCTTTGTCATCGGCGCAATCCTGCTTGACAGCGAAGAATTCCACATGGGTGTATCGGTGAATTTCTTACAAGATTCGCTATTATTACGAGCGTCGAGATATGGATACGGAAGCATCTGAAAAGCGAATTTCACGGGATGCTTTCTGTCCCTTGCCATCATACACACGCCGACCGCGAGAGTCGAGCCTGCGCTGTCGCCGCCGATACCAATGCGAGAGATATCGATGCCGATCGCTTTTGCGTTATCGTAAGCCCAGCACATGGCGGCGTAGCAATCCTCGAAGAACACGGGATGCGAATTTTGCGGAGCGAGACGGTAATTCACGAACACGACCTTACAGCCCACTTCTTTGGCATAGCGCATAGCATTCTTATAGTGATATCCTGCCGCAGGAAGCACAAAACCGCCGCCGTGAATATAGATAAGGCACGGAGCGTTGTCTCCTGCGCTCTTGGGCGACATCACAAAGCACTCGATTCTCTCGCCGTCATAGCTTTCAATCTCGTGACGGCTCACATCAAGCTCCTTATCCTTGTAGATATATTTCGGCGCTTTCATATGCGGCACAGCCATAGCAAGGAACTTTTCGCTGATTGGCGGCGTGAAATGCGAAAACGGGAAGAATTCTTTTTTGATTGGATATTTCATATCATTTCCTCTTGTAATTCAGAACGAGATTTCCGTTCTCGTTTTCGGCTTTTATAAGCTCAAAGTTCGCAATATTCGCGTCCATAAAGAGAGGTTTTGAATCTTTGTCAGCGATCACGGGAGCAACCACGAGGCTGAGCTCATCCACCGCTCCAGCTCTTTCAAACGCACCGTTGATGATACTTCCGCCCTCAAGGAGTAAGGTTTTGCAACCGATAATATTCTTCAGCTTGAACAGGGCAAGCTCCACGTCGATGGAATCCTTGCCTGCGAAAATGTACGGAATCTCCATCTCTTCCAGATAGCCGAGATAGCGTTCGTCTACGTCCTCAGAAAGCACCTCAATGATCTGCGCGCCGCCATATCCGGGATCTCCGTCGGGATCGATAATCCTGCTCGATTTCCATCCGAGCTTGCCGTGCGTATCAAAGGCAACGGCGTAGAATCCGCTGAGATTGTCCACAGTATAGTCCATTTTTATATCAGAATCGTGATGTACGGGTTTATATTGACCCAAATCGGGATACCAGCCACCCGTGAAGCTTCCTTCCATCGTGATACGTCCACAGATGAAGCCGTCGGCTTTCCGCTCACGGTTTATACGGTAATAAATATCGGTCGCTTCGGCACACACGGGCTGAAACAGGAAGTCGCCCGTGACCTTTCCATCAATGCTGGTCATCATATGGCAAATGATATATGGTCTGTTCATGAACCCCCCTCTTTCTTTGACTATGCGGTGCAGATTTTGAACTTATTCTTCAGTTTCAAATTTTGCACTCATCCAAACAGTAGCGGAAATAATATTTCCCACAGAAGCAGATTCAGGCAATTCTTTTGCATCTACCAATAAATCAAATTCCATCTCAAGGCTTTCAACAGTCAGGAGAAAATAATCACATTTTGTATATGAATTTGTTTTCGGAATAATATTTTTGACAACTCCGTTTATTATTGCTTTCGCATTTTCGGAGTCATCGTCATTACCATTACATTGAGTAAATTGACCGATTGGAAAAAACGACTGTACCGCAAAATGTGAATCATCTCGTTCGTTATAGTCTTCTTCATCTGTATAGACGTCTATTTGCTCTACAAAACATGCTATTTGACATTTATATTTTTCATCTTCGATAAACTCTGGGCAGCATGCGGCGTTTGGAACAACAGCATTGAAAGGAAACTCATCTTCGATCTGCCAAAGAGTGAGTAGTCTCTGCATACCGTCATTTTCTTTTGAAATCCATTTGGGGCTTTTTACGGTTGACCATTTTCCGGTATCATAGTGAAGTTCAAATAAATCAGCCTCCATCTCCCCATCATCGTTAATTGGAAGCCAAAATTCTATTGTATCATCAATGCAAATAACCGCATAGCGCTGTCCACCTGTGGTCTGCACCTCATACCCATTGTCAAGATTTGCTTCAAGGATAGCTATAAAATCATCCCAAGGATTTTCATCATTCAAATGAATACCAATATCAGAAAAGTGAGTTGCCATTTTATTTTCTCCTATCTTTCAGTAGTAACTATCTCCCCCATCCAATCAAGGATGCCGCCGAACTCCACGATGTTCGTATATCCAAGCTTCACCAGCTTCTCGGACGCCTCTTTACTGCGACGACCGCTACGGCAGTACACCATGATAAGCTGATCCTTGTCTGGAAGCTCCGGAATCTCGTCCGTTCCGATGTCCTCGTTTGCGACATTTATCGCATTCGGGATATGCCCGGCTGCGAATTCATCAGCCCTGCGTACATCGAGGATGATGTAACCCGTTTCCTCCTGCGCCATCATAGCAACGGCTTCATCCATGCTTATCTGGCGGTAGGTATTTGTCTGCTCTTTGTTCATCATCATTTTTACGATTGCATCTATGGTGAGTGCAATCTGCTCCTCATTTGTAATACTCGGCGTGCCGTCGCCGTCCTGCGTGCCATACATTCCGAAGTTCGCGTGACATCCGCCGTCGATAACTACCTCGGTGAAATCGACGGGCAGATTGGTTTTATTATTCTCATATTTTTCTCGGTTCATAACCTTGTCCTCGCTTCCGTATACGGACAGCACATCAAGGTTTGATGCTGACAAATCAGCCGTCGAGTACGCGCCGAGGAGAACCAGTCCTGCGAAATCGTCGGTATGCGACGCAACATATGACGCCGCCATAGAACCGCCCAGCGAGTGACCGCCTATGTACCAATCCTCAATTTCGGGGTGTTCCTTCTGTATGCCGTCCGCCGCGTTAATATCGAGTACCGCGAGATTAAACGGCATCTCCACAAGCACACACGTTACGCCATGCTCAGACAGTGCCTGCATCAGCGGAATATACGCTGTGTACTCCACCTTGCCGCCGGGGTAGAAGATGAAGCCTTTAGCGGCTTCCTCGGCGGCAAACACAATAGTTCCGTCGGGTTCTTCTTTCCAAGCACTTCCTTGCGGCAGGAATGCCCCGATAGCGTCAATATCGGCTTTGTAGTAGTCGCCGAGGTATATCGCGCACGCTCCGACAATAACGGCAAGCACGAGCACTACTGCGGCGGCGATTATGATTTTTCGTTTGTTCTTCATTTTTGCCTCTCAATCTTTTTCAGGGATTGCTTAAATTGGAACGTAAACAGTATCGCCGTAAAGGTCACGGCAATCACGTCGGCGACAGGCTCTGCCATGTATACTCCGGTAGTCTGATTGCTCACAAAATTCGGCATGATGTAGATAAGCGGAAGAAGGAGCACAAATTTGCGTACCACAGCTACAAGCACCGACATCGGCGCATTTCCGAGCGAAACAAAGGTCATCTGACAAGCTATCTGAATTCCGAACAACGCCATGCCGCCAAAGTAAATGCGCAGTGCCTTTGCCGCAAAATCGATGAGCATTTCTTTTGAAGTAAACATAGAAACAAATATGCTTGGGAAAATCATAACTGCTGCCCAGATGATAACCGAATATGTAAGGCAGACCTTAAGCAGCAGTCTGTATGTGCCCCTTACGCGTTCCGCATTTTTCGCGCCGTAATTGTAGCTGAGAATTGGCTGTGCGCCCTGCGCGATGCCTTGCGGCGGAAGCATAGCAAACTGCATTACGCTTGTAAGAATTGTCATAGCACCAACTGCAATATCGCCGCCGTAATGGAGCAAGGAAGAGTTAAAGCAGACAGAAATCACGCTCTCGCTTGCCTGCATAATAAACGATGCCGAGCCGAGTGCGATGCACGGCAGAACGATTCTCGGCTTGGGAATAAAATTCTTCGCCTTGAGGCGCAAAATGCTTCTTTTACTGCACAAAAAGGATATTACCCACACGCAGGACAATGCCTGTGAGATAATTGTCGCAAGCGCCGCGCCCTTTACGCCCATACCGAAGCCATAGATAAAAATAGGATCAAGAATGATGTTTGACACCGCGCCAACGATGACAGAAAGCATGGAAATGTTCGTAAATCCCTGCGCCGTTATAAAGGCGTTCATGCCAAGCGTTAACTGTACAAAGATCGTACCTATCGCATATATGCTCATATAGTCGCTTGCAAAGGAAACTGTGTTTTCACTCGCACCGAACGCAAGCAGAAAATCGCGGTTCCATATAATAAGTACAGCAGTCAGTATCAGCGACACGATGATCTGCAGACCGAAGCATGCGCCGAGCGTTTTTTCGGCATCATCTGTTTTCTGCTTACCCATGAAAATGGATGCCCTCGGTGCACCGCCTGAGCTTACAAGTGCGGCGAACGCAGACACTATCATAATGATCGGCATGCAAACGCCAACTCCCGTCAGCGCAAGATCGCCTACCTCGGGCATATGTCCGATATAGATGCGGTCTACTATATTGTAAAGCATATTTATAAGCTGGGCGACCACCGTAGGAAGAGCAAGCTTGAAGAGAAGCTTGCCTACGGGAGCTGTGCCGAGCATTTCTTTTTTATCTGTCATGACATGGTACTCCCCTTTATTCGGAAATATAATATTATTATAGCATACAATTACAATAGGTTCAACATGATTATGTTAACATGAATGGCGAAGTTTCCGATAACACGCATTGCCGTCTTCAGAAAAGCTTCTTTCGGATAGCCATACACGCCCGACGAAATGAGAGGAATAGAGTTCAACAACTTGGCGTGAATATTAAAGGCAAAGAAGTGATATCGGCAAAAAAACGTGAGGTTTCGCCTTAAACATCGTTGCTTGCGTGAATCCTACGTTAACCCTTTCGTCGTCATACAATTCGGCATATTTATTTTTTTTGCTGTCAAGTATGTAATGCGAAGGAGTATAAATTGCAAGGTTTAAGAGCATCAACTGCTCAAAAATTTCGTTATAATTTATGGCATTCTCTAAATCAGTTAGAGGAGGATAGAGTGATAGAGGTATTAACCTTTGCGGGAACGTTCCGACATCTGCTGTATCGTAATATTTTTCAATATGCTTTCTCGAACGAGCAATGGTAACAGAATCAAGAACTTCAAAGAAATCAAAATCGAGCATCTTTTCAGCTTGCTCCTTTGCATCCACACGGTATCGGATTGTACCGCATTGCATGAATATGATCGGATGATGCCCGCCCTGTCTTGTGGGCGTAGCAGTCAAACCGTATACATATTTTGCATTTGCGTATTTCGGTATCATTTCAAAGTTCACGGCAGAAACGTGATGACACTCGTCTACGATAATCATACCATAGTTTCGCACAAGTTCTTTTACTTCGTCACCGTTAACAAGCGATTGCATAACGGCAACATCGACAATACCGTGTATGGTATCTTTTCCTGCACCGAGAACGCCTACCAGTGACCAGGCCTTCCTGCGTCCTCTCCCCATTTTCTCCTCGGGCGGTGTAATATCGAACTGCAGAAAAGTCTCAAGTGACTTTTTCCATTGTGTCATCAGTGCCTGCGTATGTACTAAAATCAGTGTGTTCGTTTTTCTTTGGCCGATCACATACGAAGCAATAACGGTCTTGCCAAACGCCGTTGTGGCGGAAAGAACGCCTGTATTTTGCATAAGCAGCGCATCTGTCGCAGGCTGTTGCTCCTCGCGAAGCTCTACGTTAAATTCAACAGGAATATAATCTCCTGCATTCGTTTTATCTTCAATGGCATATGATATAAGCTGCTTCCTATTTCTTTCAAATGCTGACGCATAAGACCGATATCCAGATCTGAAACGTCCGCAGCAAGATTTGCCCTATGCTTGGAAATACGGAAACAATGAAATAAATATAAACCATGATGGAGGATATATTTATGTCAATGTTGAGTTTGCCACGGGACAATCTATTATGAATTTATATGCGGATAAATAGTTGATACTAAGTAAAAGGGGATTCAAGGTATATATAGGTGTCACAGTCTGCACCGCTTGGGTGGTTGTATCCATATTATCAGCAGTATTCAAATAAAGCCTTGAAAACATTGAGTTTTCAAGGCTTTATTTTTTACTTGTTACGCAGTTTTTTGATGGGGTGTTACGCAATTTGCCACGCAAATGGTTGGCAAATCAGATGCTTTATCAAAAAATCTTCTTAGGTTATTTTACCTGTATTCGAGGACTTGTTTCTACAATATATTCCTCGACCAAGACCTTTCTAATAAGATCGGAATCATAAATTAAAATTGATTATAAGGCGATTGTTTGCTCACCAGCTGTAATATTGAAAGCCTTTCCGTTTATTTTCAACGTATATGGGCTATTGGATTTTACCGAGCAAACATCTCCCTCTGCAACAATATCGGTAACAATATCTCCAAATCTAAGATTTTTAATGCCGAGAGCTTTATTAAATCCATCAGGCTTTTGCCACTCTACAAGGCGCTCAAAAGCGTTCACATTATGAAAACCTATCACATCCTCGATATATATTGAAATAGGTCCAAGGGCAGACCATCCGCAGAAATCCGGACGGGCAATCGTCTTGCCATCTTTTTTAGTTGCGGGAGCAGGAGTCTCGGGTGAATAGCATTCCCATATCGTGTGCGGCTCATATTCAAGGTATGTACGCAGCATATGATCCAGTATTTTTCTTGCAGAGTTATGCGCAACCTCGTAATGTCCGTACTTTTTAAGTCCTTTAAGAGTGATATATGCTGTAGGCAACCACAGTCCACCCCTCCAATACATACCGACACTTTCATAATTACCATCACTTTTGGAGAGAGAGATTATTGGTACGTCACCTCCCAAGGTGCGATCATTTAATATTTGAGAAACCATTTTATCAGCCATGTCCTCAGTAGCTATATCAGCCGCCAATGCCCAATATGATGCCGGAGTCATAACCTTATAAAAATGATGATCGTTGCAGTCAATATCGTAATAAAAGCCATCCTCTTCGTCCCAATAGAAACGGTTGATAATTTCTTTTTTCTCATTATAAAGCCGTTCCCATTTTTGTTTGTTTTCTGCATCGCCAACAATCTCAAAAAGCTCTGCAATTTTTTTGGCTGACAGTGCCTGTTGACATATAGCATCGATCCAAAGCATATTCGGATTGTTCGGCATCATATCTTCTGTTCGCTCAGTAAGCTTTCCGCGAGGCGTATTGTCCATTCCCGAACGGTTGCCTTCCCATTTGTATCCAATATCCTCCTTTATCAGATACGTTGGACAAAAGACGCCGCGCAGCTTCATTGAAGACTTTAATCCTTCAATCCATTCATAATGCTTCTGTAATAATTTCTTATTATATAGAAGGTCGCGAATATGTTCAATATCTCCACTAAATAAAGCATTCTCATATTCCGCAAAAGCGAACAGCGGTGGATTATCAGCTATGTGTACCTTAATCTCAATGGGAATGCCGGCTTTTGCTCCGGTCCATTCAGGCTCGCGCTCGGAAGGAATAATACACGGTAAGCTTTTATCACCGTGAAGCACATCGTAAAAGTTTTTTAGGCTCTCAATTCCGGGAAATTCATCACGGGCATATTTGCAGAACAAGGACATAAAGCAGGTGTCCCATATCCATATCTGAGAATCGCAAAAAGCTTCGTCCATGTAAGGCGATTGAGGCATTCCGTCTATGTATCTGATATGATCGTGAGCAAGCTCCCAAGCCTTCTGATACAGCTTATCATAGTCCGGCATATCATCGCATACCGGCAGAGGAATCTTATTCTTCCAATTTTGAGATGAGCAGAGTTCAATATTGATATTTTCACTTAAATTTCTTTCGTTCATAGTGTTACCCCCCTTTTTCAATCCATTGTATCACAAAATCATATGAATTTCAATATAAAACAAAGATTTTTACAAAAAACTCAACACAAATTACCCACAAAAATTGTGCGGACAGCACAATTTTTTTGGGGGTGAGCAAGCAGAAACGATTAAGTATCGTTTTTATGACGCGTGTAACGGAAATAAGGAGCTGAAGGACGCGAGTGTACCGAGCAACGCGCGGCGACTATATTTTCGTGAGAACTGCCATCAACATAATTCGCCGCATTCCTAAATATACTATATTATAATCATTTTGCAGGGGGAATTATGAAGCGATCAGTTGGACTTTGGCAGCTTTTGGGCTTTGCCATAACCTCTCTTGGGGGAACGCTATTACATTTTTTATACGAATGGCTTGGTGAGTCAGTATGGATTGCACCGTTTTCGGGTGTGAACGAATCGACATGGGAACACATGAAGCTTCTATTTTGGCCAATGTTTCTCTATGCCGTTGTGCAGAGCTTTTTTTTCAGGGAACGTGAAGATTTTTGGTGCGTGAAGCTCCGTGGAATTCTTCTTGGATCTGCTCTGATTCCCATCATCTTTTATACCTACAACGGCGTTATCGGCGAATCGCCCGACTGGATCAACATTGCCGTTTTCTTCGTTTCTGCTGCCACCGCATATATTTACGAAACACGGCTCTTTAATGCCGACAAGTCGTATTGCAGGTCACAAAAATTCGCTTTCGCGGTACTCTCGATAATCGCCCTGCTATTTGTTGTGTTTACCTTCGCTACACCAGAGATTGGAATATTCAAAGATCCGCTGACGGGGACATATGGGATATAAAATCAGCCGCTAAGGAATCTCAAAAAAACATATACCGTTAACATCCAGTTAATATATGCAGTGTATAATGTCGGTATGTATGATACAAAGGAGTGATTTTTTGAGTAATAATAAAGCAAGTGTCTGCGGCGGATGCGCTAAAAAAACATCCATCGGCGGACAGGCTCTCATAGAAGGTATTATGATGCGCGGTCCCGAATATTCCGCAATGGCGGTGCGCAATCCTGAAGGTGAAATAGTTCTCGAAAAATGGGAAACAAAAGCTAAATTTAAAGGAAAATTCTTTAAGCTTCCGTTTATAAGAGGAATTTTCAATTTTATAGACTCTATGAGCTCCGGATATAAATGCCTTATGCGCTCGGCAGAGATAGCGGAACTTGAGGAGATAGAGGAAGAGGAAAAGCGCCGCAAGGCAGAGAAAAAGGCGGCAAAGAAAAACACGGACGGCGAAGCCGTGGATCAGACAGAG
>JAZOAL010000071.1:0-13161 GCA_045595425.1 Eubacteriales bacterium | reverse complement strand
GAGGCTCGAAGCGAGCCCTGCGAGCTTTGAGGGCGATAGAGCCGCAGCAGCGGGGATCTATTTTGGGCTCTTTGTTACTTCGCTAAATTATTGTTTATAAAAAACGGATTTATTCTGATTAAATTTTTTGCTCACTCCATTGTTGTAAATGAACAAAAATCACCTGCTGTCGATAAAAGACAGCAAGTGATTTTTATATAGGTTGACAATAGGAGAATATTTTTGAAAACTTGACCCAGACCCTATTTTATTCTCTTATAATTTCACGGTATTCACTTGGAGACATGCCCATGGCTCCTTTAAATATTTTCGTAAAATACTGTACGTCCATTATTCCGCAGTGAAGTGCAATGGTCTGTATCTGAAGATTTGTTGTTGCCAGCAGATGCTTTGCATGCTTTATGCGCTTTTCCCGTATATATTCGGTGACGCTCTTCCCGGTTTCATTTTTGAAGATAGTTGAAAGATAGCCCGGGCTGACCTTTTGAGATGCCGATAGTACGCGAAGGGAAAGATCGGCTGAAATATCCGAATCTATCATTATAATAACCTTCTGCACTATCGGAGAATAATTTTTTATGGAATGCTTGCGGACAAGACGGCAATAGGATCTGAACATATCCCTCATCAGATCCTTGACACGTGCGGGATTTGAATGTCTCTCTATCTGTGCGGCAAAATCAGATGAAACTCTATCCAGATATATCGGATGAACACCGCCTCTTTCCGCCGCCTTTCGGAGAAGAGTGTTCATTATTATGCAATAATTTTTCATGTTTCGCAATGGATCTGCAACTCTTTTTTCAAAAACACCGTCCGAAAAATTTGAAAGAATTTGTCCCTCCTTATATATCTGCCCCGATGCCACAGCCTCCATAATATCATTTTCATAGCTGTATCTTTTCTCCATAGTCTCCATATCGACGAAAATATCGTCAAATTTATCGTTTATCGGCGAAAAGGGCAAACGATCCTCTCTGTCTATATCAACAACAGAGAAGGAAGAAGAAGCCCATATCATCTCTCCGAAAGCATTAAGCATTGTGAAAAGCGAGCTGCCCTCGTCGATCACGGGAACGCTCTGGAGATATCTTTCAAAAGCCTTTTGATTTTTCGGATGTATCCCGTTTTTCTCGCCGACCTCAAGCATTTCATCCGCCGAAAAAGAGATGTTTACATAAGGCCCGAGAAAAAACAAAGCTTCTTCTTCCATTTCGGGAAGTAAAAAATATACATATGAAAGCTTAAAATTATCCTTAAGCTTATATATAGTTTTCGGCTTGACCTCCTCCAAAAACGAACGCATTTTCAGATTCTCAATAGAAACAGCATCAAAAAACTTACCCAATATCCGACTCACACTGTCATCGGGAGAGATCACAAAGGTCTGAATATGACATTTATCAAAAACATCTCGCAAAAAATCCAGCTCATTTCTGTAAAACATCCTCTCTTAACCTCTCATCATGTGTTTTCGTCAAAAATCCCTAAGCTTGAGATTATTATAACACCATTTTTGTGTAATTACAATAGAAATTTCTTTGATAAGATGAAAATAATACAAATTCACATTAAAAAATTACTCACGGTATTCCTGAAAATAATCTATACTTAAAGAGATGATATCAAAGCAATATTAAATTTGGAATATTTTATAAAAAATCACAAGAAAGAGGAAAAATTATGAAAAAGCACCTTCAACCGGATGCCAAAGGGCATCGCAAATTCGGCATAAGAGACAGTATTGCTTATGCGGCAGGCGACCTTGGATGTAATATGAGCTTTGCACTTAAGGGTACAATGTCTATATTCTGGACACAGTTTATGGGTATGGATCTTTGGTATGCACTTCTGCTTGTGATTGTGCAGGTATGGGATGCTATCAATGACCCGCTTATAGGTTCGATTATTGATGCTGATAAGCATAAATATAAAAGGAATAAGTTCCTTACCTATATTTGGGCAGGATCTATCGGTCTTATAGTGGGCGGAGCTTGCTGCTTCCTCCCGTTCCCCACCGCACCTGTTTGGGCTAAGGGCATCATTTTTGTTGCGGGATATGTAGTTTGGGATGCTTTCTATACCGTTGCAAATGTTCCTTACGGCTCGCTCCTTTCCCTTATTTCCAACGATGTAAAGGATAGAGCTTCACTCTCCGCATGGCGATCCGTAGGCTCGATATTCGGCAATATGCTCCCTATGGTGATCCTTCCCTTCATCATCTATGATAAGGATAATAACCTTATTGGTGAGCGTGTGTTTATCGCGGCTCTTATCATGGGTGTTCTCGGATTCATCTGCTTCCAGTTTATGATCCGCAATACTGAGATCCGTGTTGAGCAGGATATAACTCTAAGCGAACAAAAGCCCAAGTTCAATGTTTTCAGAGCTTTTCTTAATTTCCTTAAGAACCGCCCCGCTGTCGGCGCAACCGTTGCCGCTATGGGTATGTTCATCGGTATGCAGGGAGCTTCAACCGCTGTTACGGTAATCTTCCAGTCTTATTTCAAGAATGCTAAGATATCCGGCGTAGTTCAGCTTTTCGCCATGATCCCGATAGTTGTGTTCACTCCTCTTGCGCGTAAAGCTGTTGCAAAATTCGGCAAGAAGGAGCTTGCTACATTCGGCTCGATCTGCTCTATGGCGGCGGGTCTCGGCTTGTTTATTATCACTCCCGATAATACAGGGCTTGATCTTATTCTTTATATAGTATTCCAGCTTATCTTCTCCCTCGGTCTCGGTATCTATTCCACCGTTTCTTGGGCAATGATGGGGGATGCCATCGATTACAGCGAATGGAAATTCGGCACAAGAGAGGAGGGAACGGTATATTCGCTCCATTCATTCTTCCGTAAGCTTGCTCAGGGTCTCGGACCGGCTCTTGTGCTCGTTATCATGGTCGCTCTCGGTTATAAGGGCGAAAACGAGGGTAATCAGGTGTGGGAGGTTGCCGTCAGAATGCGTTATGTGGTTGCTTTCACATATATGTTCTCTGCGGTTCTCCAGTATATCGGTCTCGCTCTTATATACAACCTTGACAAAAAAACTCTCGCCAAGATGAATAAAGATCTCGGACGCGATGTTGAAGCGGACGCCGTTCCTTCGACAGTATCACAGGACACATAAATATAATTGACTTTTCCGATGCCCGATGATATAATATTCTCGGGCATCGTTTTATTAAATTTTGGAGGAATATAAATGAGAAACACTTTAAACTTTAATGCAAAATGGGCATTTACAAAGAGCGTTTGCGATATACCCGCAGAGATACCAAAGGATTGGTGCTTTGTAAATCTTCCCCATACATGGAATGCCATCGACGGTCAGGACGGCGGAAACGACTATTACCGCGGCAGATGTCTCTATGCAAAGAAATTTGACAAGATGGATCTGCCCGAGAGTGAAAGATATTATCTCGAAATAAACGGCGCAAATTCTTCCGCCCAGGTCTATCTCAACGGCAAGAAGCTCGCAGAGCATCATGGCGGCTATTCCACATGGAGAGTCGATATGACCGATGCTATGGAGCGTGAAAATATGCTCGTCATCGCAGTTGACAACTCCGCAAATCAGACAGTTTATCCCCAGGTCGCGGACTTCACCTTCTATGGCGGTCTTTACCGTGACGTAAATATCATTTGTGTAAGCGAATCGCATTTCGATCTCGATTATTACGGCGGTCCCGGACTTAAGGTAACGCCCGAGGTCTGCGGCAAGGACGCAAAGGTTGAGATAGAAGCTTATGTCAGCAATATGAAGGATACTCAGAAGCTGGTCTATACCGTCTACGACAAGGATGAAAATGCTATAGCATCAATAGCCACTTCAGATAAAAAAGCAGTTCTCGATATTCCGAATGTTCATCTTTGGCATGGACGCAGGGATCCTTATCTCTACTGCTGTGAGATCGAGCTGGTCAGCGGTGAAGCTGTGCTTGACAACGTATGCACCCATTTCGGATGCCGAACCTTCAAGATCGATCCGGATAACGGCTTTATCCTAAACGGCGAGGAATATCCTCTTCGCGGGGTTTCCCGTCATCAGGACAGATGGGGAATAGGCAACGCCCTTCTCCTGGAGCATCATGAAGAGGATATCGACCTTATTATGGAGGTCGGCGCAACAACTATCCGTCTTGCTCACTATCAGCACAGTCAGTATTTCTATGATCTCTGTGATGAAAAGGGCCTTGTTATCTGGGCTGAGATCCCTTATATCTCAAAGCATATGCCCGGTGGAAGAGAGAATACCGTTTCGCAGATGAAGGAGCTTGTAACTCAGAATTATAACCACCCATCCATCGTTGTTTGGGGTCTTTCAAATGAAATTTCCATCGGCGGCGCGGATGAAGATCTTCTTGAAAACCACCGTATTCTTAACGACCTCGTTCATGATATGGATAAAACTCGTCTTACAACGATCGCGGCAGTTTCGATGTGCAAAATGGACGATCCATATCTGCTTATCCCAGATGTTGTTTCCTATAACCACTATTTCGGCTGGTACGGCGGCGACACTGCCATGAACGGCCCTTGGTTTGATAAATTCCATAAGGAGCACCCGACAATTCCGATAGGCTGCTCCGAATACGGCTGCGAAGCGCTGAACTGGCACACCTCAAATCCAACTCAGGGCGACTACACCGAGGAATATCAGGCATATTACCATGAGGAGCTCATCAAGCAGCTCTTCACGAGAAAATATATGTGGGCAACCCATGTTTGGAACATGTTTGACTTCGGCGCAGACGCAAGAAGTGAGGGCGGCGAAAACGGACAGAACCACAAGGGACTTGTTACCATGGATCGCAAGTATAAGAAGGACGCCTTCTATGCTTACAAGGCATGGCTCTCGGACGATCCCTTCGTGCACCTTTGCGGCAAGAGATATGTTGACAGAACCGAGGACGTAACAAAGGTTACCGTTTACTCAAACCAGAGCGAGGTTGAGCTCTTTGCAAACGGCGTGAGTCTTGGAAAGAAGTCCGCTCCGGATCATTTCTTCTATTTTGACGTTCCCAATGTTGGCGAGCAAACACTTGTTGCCGTTTCAGGCGAGCTTCGCGATGAAGGCAAGCTCCGCAAGGTTGAGGTGTTCAACGAGGCATACCGCCTAAAGGAGAAGAACGCGGTGCTCAACTGGTTCGATATCATAGAGGTTGAGGGTCACTTCTCGCTTAACGATAAGATCGGTGATATTCTTAAGACCCTGCAGGGCAAGATGCTCTTTATGGGCATGTTTGCGAAAATGATGCCCAAAAAGGGTGAAAAGGTAATGGGCGGCTTTGAGATGAATGACGGCATGATGCAGATGCTTGGCGGCTTTACGGTTCTCCGTCTTTCCGGCATGATCGGCACAATGGGTATCAACCTCACAAAAGAGGATCTCCTAACCCTCAATGCAAAGCTCAATAAGATCAAAAAGCCAAAGCAGAAATAAATAGCTAAAATTGGATGGAGATGTAAAAAACATAATAGGGGGCTCCGTCCCCATCCCCCGCTAAAGACCTTTTTCGAAAAAAGGTCTTTAGAATCCCAAAAACTTTAGAGGTGCCCTTTAAATAACAAGGCTTTTCTTGACCGCTGCAGGAGTAAATATCAAAATAAAAAGGATGCCTCGGCATCCTTTTTATTTTGATATTATTCGCTTATGGAACGGTGAGCTTCATAAGGAGCTTCAAAGGTCTTTCTGCCGCTGACAAACCGATCGATAAAATAGACAGAACGTCCTATGATCATTCGGGTAAGCTCATCCGAATTTTCATAGATGCCTGCAAGATCGATCTCCGGAAGTGCAACGAGAGAATCCATATATTCTTCGAGAGATGCAAGATATGTATCGTCACGGCTTGTCATAAGCAGGATTTCGGCAAGAGAAAATTCATGAACATTTGTCACAAAATCCTCCATTTCCTTGTCGGATGCTATCTTTTCCTTCAGTTTTGCCATGGCTTTGTCAGCTTCGATATCGGCGGTGAGTGACGGGTGTTTTTTACAGTAATAAGCTTCGGCAGCGCCTTCATCCTCACTGTAAATAATATCTATATTATAGTTGCCGAGGGTTCCGAGTGCGGCATTATAGATATCGATAAAGTCCTCTTTCGCAATGCTGAAATCCTTTACAAAGGAAACGATATTTGTGCTGATATTACATCCTCCGCTTCCCTTTGCAGATTGTGATTTCCATGTTTTAAATTCGCCTGCATCCACAAGGTCGGAAAGAGCAGCGGGAATAGTATGGTATTCGTCCGAGTGAACGGTACATATAGATCCGACATCCTCCCTCACCACCTCAAAACCAAGCTCCGAGAGCTTTGCCTTCATACTGTCGGTCAGAAGATCGCTCTTAAGCAGTGCCGATCCGTAATATTTGCGCGCGCTCTCAACCGTTGCTTTGATCTCTTCGTCAGTGATTCCGTATGATGCTCCATGCCCCTCAAGAAGCATTCGCAATGTAAAGACCTTGCCATCTTTAAAGAGGGCAGAAGGGTGAATACAGGCAGCCATTGCCGCGGCAGAGTCGCCGCCCGCAAGTGCATTTATAACTTCTTCGCTTGGCATAAGGTCGATTATTCCGGAATTAAAGCAGGTTGTGAAATATGTAGTGAGATCTGCGGCTGTAAGCGAAAGGCTCGTTGCCAGATAGTATATTGTCGGTGTACGGCCCGAGAGCGATGCCGCATCATTTCTGTCATATGCCGCGTTGTGCTCATCAATAAGCGAATAGATGGGCTTGCCAACCGTGAAGGTTTCGGGAACAAGCCCGATATCTTCATAAATATAATCATACTGCTCATCAAACATTCCGTATACGTCCTTTATGGGACGGGATGGTTCGGGCGCAGTGGTTCCTGTGGGAACACCTGTTCCCGTTTCTTCAGGATTCTTTTTACCCGAACAAGCAACAGCCGTAAAAATTATTACAGCGCAAAGAAATACCGATATAATTCTTTTCATAATAATCTCCTGTTATTTATCATACTTCGCCGAGAACCGTGTTCTTGCCGCCCTTACATTCGATGATATTTCCATTGGCTTTGACCCATACCGATACTGCACAGGGGTTATAGAGCATGGTTCTGTCGGCAGACATTTCGCATTTTCTGACAGCTGTTATATAATCATAAAGCTCGATATTGGTCGCGTACCATATATCTTCGTGTCCGCCTGCTTTTTGACAGAATTCCTCAATGAGCTCCCAGTTGTTGTTTTTCTCAAATTCATAGCTGTGTCCCCATACATAGAGAAGGGGGAGCGACATTTGTGTACTCATAAGGCGATCAAAATACAAAAGTAGATTTTTGTCACTATGGTGGCAGGTCGGATCCCAAAGCATAAAATCTTCGGGAATGCTGCGTATGTCGCCTGTGGAACGGGTGGTTCGTGAATATCTCATTCCAAGGGAACGGAGAAGCTCTATCACTTCTTTGTTGTATGTTCCGAATGGATATGACATTCCTCTGACAACATATCCGCAGGCTCTTTCAAGATTTTCCTTGTCCGAGAGGATTTCATAGGTAACGTCCATGGGAGAGATCCGCTCCAGGCGCGGATGGGTCAGGGTATGGCAGGAAACCTCATGATTTTTGTAAAGCTCCTTTATCTCGCTCTCTTCAACATAGGCGTCCTTTCCAAAAAAACCGGAGTTCAAGTGAAAGCTTCCGCGTATTCCGTATTTGTCAAAGATGTCAACCAGTCTGCGATCATCAATAGATCCGTCATCGTAGCTCATGGTGAGTGCCTTGTTTTTACCGTATTTGTAAGTAAATCTGATCGAATTCATATATTCTTTCCTTATAGTTCTATTCTGTTTGCTTTTATAAATTCGGCAAGCTGTTTTTCATTTGGTATAGAGGTGCTTGCGCCTCTTCTGCTTACCACAAGGGCAGAAGCAGCGTTTGCATATCGGCAGGAACGCATGATATTTCCGCTTCGGAGATATTCCAGGGTGAGAGCCGCTGTAAAGCTGTCTCCTGCAGCCGTGGTGTCAACTGCTTTGACCTCATATGAGGGGGCAATATTATAATATTTCCCATCATAAACAAGAGCACCTCGGCATCCGAGCTTGATCACATAATAATGGGATCTGACGATCTTTTGCAGCGCGACCGCAGCTCTGAGAGCGTTTTCAGCCGTGTTCGGATTTATGCCTGTGTATATCTCTGTCTCGCTTTCATTTGGTGAGAATATTTCCAGAGGCGGAAGCTTTTCGAAGGGAAAATCCGGCCTTGCCGGTCCCGCATCGATTACTATCGGGATATTCTTCTTTGCCGCAAAATGAGCCGCTGTTATTATCGCCTCATTTGGAATTTCAAAGTGCATAAAAAGTGCATCCGGATAGCAGAGAAGAGCTTCCTCGGCGTCATCTGCATTCAGATAGTTGTTTGCCCCGGGAAAAACGCTGATCCTGTTTGTTCCGTCCTCTTCCACCGTAATAGCCGCAAGGCCCGTCGGAGCTTCGGGAGTCCATCGGATCGCCGAAAGATTGATGCCCTCTGCGGCATAAAGATTTTTAAGAGCTTCGCCGTTCGCATCTCTGCCAAGCTTGGCGCAGAAAACGCAGTCACCGCCCAGACGTTCAACGGCAATAGCAGAATTCGCCCCCTTTCCTCCGGGAATGAGCTTATAATTTCCGCTTTCCATTATGGTTTCACCGGGCATCGGGAGACGGGAAACATTCATAACAAAGTCCATATTTGCACTGCTGACAACAAGAATGCGTTTTTTCATCAAATCACCTCCGAGCAGAATATTCCTCCTATATTATAACATTACATAAAGATTTTTTCAACAATTTGCGGTGTATTTGCGTAAATTTTTATGAAAAAACTATTTTAGTCATACAAATTTCGGAAATACTCTTGACAAAACGGAATTTGTGTGATAAAATATCATACTGTCGGACGGAAACGTCCCAATATATGCGCCATTAGCTCAGTGGATAGAGTGCCCGGCTACGAACCGGTAGGTCGCAGGTTCGAATCCTGCATGGCGCGCCAAAAAGGTGCACGCATCAGCGTGCACCTTTTTGCTTCTATAATAAATGCTCGGAACACTTATTATAGAACCCAAAAAACGCCTATCTTTGCTTTTGCTTGATAGGCGTTTTTTGACAGATCGAGGTGCGCTTTATCGCTAAAGGGCTCATTTAGATTATTAAACTATCATTCCTCGTTTTTGGTGACTGCGATGCAGAGCTCGTCAAGACCCTTGGGGTCTGCGGGGCCGGGAGCACCCGACATAAGCTCACTTGCGTTCTGAACCTTGGGGAAGGCGATAACATCGCGGATATCCTCAAGACCGAGAAGCAGAGTTACAAGACGGTCGAGACCGAAGGCAAGACCGGCATGAGGCGGAACGCCGTACTTAAAAGCTTCAAGCAGATAACCGAATTTTTCGTTTGCTTCCTCCAAAGTGAGACCGAGAATCTCAAACATCTTCTTCTGAATATCCTCGCTATGGATACGAACAGAACCGCCGCCAAGCTCTGTACCGTTAAGAACGATATCATAAGCCTTTGCGCGAACTCTGCCGGGATCGGAATCGATATACTGCATGTCCTCATCCATGGGGGAGGTAAATGGATGGTGCATTGCATAGAATCTGCCGTCCTCCTCGCTCCATTCGAGAAGGGGAAATTCTGTTACCCAGAGGAACTTGAAATCATCGGGGCGGAGCAGACCGAGTCTCTTCGCACATTCGCAGCGGAGATTGCCCAGCGCGTCGAATACAACCTTGTTTTTATCAGCGACGATGAGAATAAGGTCACCGGGCGCAGCATCCATAGCCTTCTTGATCGCTTCATTCTCTTCTTCTGTAAGGAACTTTGCATATGAGGAAGAAATCTCGCCGCTTTCAGCCCATTTGAGCCAGGCAAGCCCCTTTGCCTTATATGTTTTAACATATTCGGTGAGCGAATCAATCTCCTTGCGGGTGAACTTTGCGCCGCCCTTAACATTGATGGCGCGTACAGAACCGCCCTCCGCTATCGCGCCCGCGAAAACTTTAAATTCGCAGGAAGCGAGAAGAGCCGAAAGGTTCTTCAGCTCAAAGCCGAATCTTATATCGGGCTTGTCCGAGCCGAAGCGCTCCATTGCCTCGCGGTAGGGCATCTTTGGAAAATCATAACCGATCTCTTCACCGAAATATTCCTTGAAAAGATACTTGATGAAGCCCTCGTGCATAGCCATAACGTCATCTGCTGTAGCGAAGGACATCTCGGTATCGAGCTGTGTAAACTCGGGCTGACGGTCAGCGCGGAGATCCTCGTCACGGAAGCAGCGCGCGATCTGGAAATAGCGGTCAAAGCCCGAAACCATCAGAAGCTGCTTATAGAGCTGAGGAGACTGGGGAAGAGCATAGAATCTGCCCGGGTGAACTCTGGAAGGAACGAGATAGTCTCTTGCCCCCTCGGGAGAGGGCTTGATAAGGCAAGGGGTCTCGATATCCATAAAGCCGTTATCTGCATAATAGTCACGGGCGATTTTTGTGATCTTAGAACGAGCCATGATATTGCCCTGCATATCGGGGCGGCGAAGGTCGAGATAGCGGTGCTTCAGACGAAGCTCGGGATTTACTTTGCTGTTTTCTGTGATCTCAAATGGGGGAGTTTGAGATGCGGAAAGGATCTTAAGATCTGTAACGGCGATCTCTATCTTGCCTGTGGGAATGTTGGGGTTGACAGAGGAGCGAGCTCTGACAACACCGTGCGCACAGAGAACAAATTCTGCTCTGACGGTGAATGCCGCATCAAAGATCTTTTTTTCTGTATCTTCGTCAAAGGCGAGCTGAATGATGCCCGAGCGGTCGCGCAGGTCGATAAAGATCAGACCTCCAAGGTCTCTCTGCCTCTGCGCCCAGCCCATAACGCAGACCTTCTTACCGATGTCGTTTTCGGAAAGCTCTGCGCAGTAGCATGTGCGCTTGTCGTTATTTGTAAGCAATTGTGCCATAATTAAATCTCCTTAAAATGAATCTAAACAATATTCCATACTTATTATACTCCGATTTGAAATTTTGTCAAGACGAATGGGGATTTTAGTGTTTAATTTGATGCAAAAAACACCTCAATGGGTGTTTCTTGCTGTGATGTGTCCAATTTAGAGGCAGCCCACCGTAGTGACCGATTTATATGATATAATATAAAAAAGTTTTCATAAATTTTGAGACCAACAGAGAAAAAACGTACTTAATAGGTGAAAGCGCTTTCAGGTCAAACAGGGAGGTGACCAACATTGAATGATTCCCCTATCGACAATGAATATATCTATGAAAAAGGATATTTCTATAATGTTGATGAGGGTACTTTCTCCACATACGTTGGCGGTAAGGTAATTGCCGAGGACAAGACCGGTGATAAGATTGCAGATGTTTCCGTGGCTGCGGCTTGGATAAACAAAAAGAGAATTTTTGTCAGTAGACAAAAGTTCTCTTTTTGTTGGCTGGGATAGTTGGACTCGAACCAACGAAATGCAAGAGTCAAAGTCTTGTGCCTTAACCGACTTGGCTATATCCCAATATTCAGTTGATGCGATTACCGAATCGGAAATCTGCTCCTAATTATACCATAATCCTGCGTTGATGTCAAGAAATAATTTTCGCTTGCATAAAATGTTTTGTAGATTTTTTAAATGGAGGTTCCTCATGGCAGTTTTTCATTCTAATTTTTGCCGAAAAATCGCCGTTTTAATTATAGTTATAATTATTTTGTCAATCCTGTCTTCCTGCTTTGCGGGAAGAGATCCGGAAACATCGGCAATTCTTTCCGAAATGCTTTCGGGCGCAGAGGATCTGCCTGTTGGAAGGATGTATACCAAAAAAAGCTCGCCGGGAGCCGAGGATTATCTTTCGGATGATCTATTGGCGGCACTTTACGGAAGTGGAGATGCTCCCGATGTGTTTGAAAGAGTCGAAGGCATATCCTTGTGGACGGCTTCGGGCTTTAGTGCCTGTGAATTCGCGGTTTTTTTGTGCAGCAGCCGCAGGGATACGGAGGAGATAGCGGATCTCTGTCTTGGACGAATAGATATTATGCGCCATTTTATCAGCAGTAATTCCGAAAAAATGTCTCTCGATTCAAGCATAAAAGCAAGGCTTGATACGGCAAAGGTGACGATCATCGGGCGGTATGTTATAATGGCAGTATCGGATGATGCGGAGCTTGTCATAAAAACGGCAAAGGCAATGATTTCATAATAAATACCGAAAAATACTATTGCAAAATCCGCAAATATATAATATAATATTTTTAGGATATAGCGTATGAACGGAGGAGCCTGATGAAAAAAAGAGCTTTGGTATTTGCATTGCTTATAGGTATGATTTTTTTTGTGATATCCTGCAGTACAGATCCAAATGAAGAGCCTAATACAGGAAAAGATCCGAGAGGCGAGGACGGGATCATTACTGTGCTTCTTGATGCAGGGCACGGCTTTGGCGATGTTGGTTGTACCTCCGAATATCTGGGCGGACTTTATGAATATGAACTGAATCTGGATTTTGTTGAGCGCCTATCTGAAAAGCTCTGCAAGCTTGGATATATAGTTCTCCTCACTCATGACGGTGAGACCTTCCCCACAGCCGAAAAAATCTGCGAGGCGGCAGACAGGCTCGGTATCGAATATGCGTCGGATAAGATGGCACCCGAAAATGATGTGTTCGATGCTTATGAACGTGCGATATATGCAAATGTTCTTGCCGCCGAGACCGAGATCGATTTTATGCTGTCGATCCATGTGAACGCAAGTGCTGATTCAGATACTGCCACGGGCTTTGAGATTGATTACTGTGCTGAAAATGACTCTTCTGAAATGTCCGAGATAATTTTTGATTCGATTTGCGATGCTATCGTGCGTGATTATCCCGACCGCCGTCTGAAGCAATTTGCCGATAGCTGGGATATGGCATTTATTGTTACAAAATATACGTCGATGCCATCCATACTTTTTGAAACAGGATTTGCTTCCACTCCCTCCGATGCGGAGCTGTTACTTAATGATAATTGGCGCGATGAGCTCATGACAACTATCGCTGAAGGAATTAAGGGATATTTCTCGATTGAATAAAAAGTAATCTCTAAAATTAAAATGTTAAACAATAGGGCACCTCTGAATACTCGGCGTGCGTGGAGTTTTTAGAGATGCCCAAAATAATTTGTCGG
>JAZOAL010000070.1:0-6740 GCA_045595425.1 Eubacteriales bacterium | reverse complement strand
GTGCTTGCCGCGAAATATGAGGGCGATCTTGACCTCAAGATCGGTCCCACCTTCACCTCGCCCGAGCTCGTTCTCTCGTTCATGGAGCAAATGGATTTCGACATAATCTTCCTCGATATAGATATGCCGAAGATCACGGGTTTTGATCTCGCGGCGAAAATATCCGAAAAGGATCCGAAAGCTCTCATCATATTCGTCTCTGCTTACGATAATTACGTTTATCAGTCCTTCGCTTACAGCCCCTTCCGCTTTTTGCGTAAGCTTCATCTTAAAGAAGAACTGCCCTCCGCATTTGACAAGGCGATAGAAAAGTGCCTTTCGGAAACGCAGGCACTCTCATTTAACTCGACCGAAGGAAACATCACCCTCCGCCCGAGCGACGTTCTATATTTTGAAAACGACAAAAACTATTATAATATCTATTGCGAAAACGGCGCGACATACAAATGCCGCGGCACGATCAAGGCTCTTGAAAGCATTTGCACCGACAAGAGATTTTTCAAGATCCATTCCGCGTATATAGTCAACCTCGAGCATATCTCGGAGGCGCAAAGCGGCTCGCAGGTTTTGATGAAGGACGGCACCGTGCTCTCCGTCGCCGCAACCCATCGTCGCGAGTTCAAGGAAGCCTATATGCAATTCGTTCGCAGGAGGTATTCAAGATGATGCAGATGTTTGAGGTAGCTGCAACTCTCTTTGATTCGATACTTACAATATGGTTCGTCACAAGGTTTTGTAAGCTTGAAAGTAAAAGGAGATATCAGATCGGCGCGGTTCTGCTGATTTTATGTGTTACCGTTTTTTGCGACAAGCTGTTTGCCGATTTTAATACAGTATCAATATTGTTGTGCGCTGCGATCACCTTGATGTATACCGCTATTTCCGCATATAGCATTTCATTCAGACAAATACTTGCAGTATGTCTGTTCTGGGTCTCGCTGATGGCGGTCAGCAGCGCGCTTTTTATCGTGATTTCAATGATAACGCAGGATTTTGAATCCCACCTTATGGGCAATGATTCGACAGTCAGGTACATTTACGTTATCCTCCATAAGATAGTCCTTTTCACGCTTCTTCGCCTGATCCTTGCCTTTGTAAACGTGGACGGTAAGGTGGGAAGATTGAACGCGGTGCTTACTTTCACGGTTTCTGCGGTTTCGGTGTTCGGACTCGGTGCGACAATGGTGATCGCCACAACGGATCACGCAAGCACCCTCGGCGCGCAGATCGCCGTGCTGATCGTTTCATTCCTTTTGGTAAACATTATCCTGTATTTTATGCTCGCGCAGATCCAAAGACTGCAAAGGAAGGAGTATGAGCTCAAGCTCCTCGAAGAAAAGACCGCCTTCGACAGCGCCCGCCACGAGGAGACCACGGCAGTATGGCAGAATGTCCGCCGCATTCAGCACGATATGAAGCAACATTTTTCTGTCATCAACGCCCAACTCGAAGCGGGAAAAGCCGACGAAAGCCGCGAATATCTCGCAAAGCTCATCCCCGAGATCGAGTCGATGGGTAGAGTTATCCGCTCGGAAAATAAAACGATCGACTATATAATCAACTCCAAGCTCAGCGCGCTTACCGATACGCAGATAGTCATTTCCGGCTTGATCGCCGATTTTTCGGATATCGAAGACCGCGACCTCGCCTGCCTTTTCGGCAACATTCTCGATAACGCCATTGAGGCGATCTCAAACCTTGAAGAAAAGCGCATAGAGATCCTTTTCTCCGTCGAAAACGCAAGCCGAATGATCATCTTCAAAAACACGATCGGCAAATCGGTGCTAAAAACCAACCCCGACCTCCGCTCGACCAAAAAAGATAATTCCTCGCACGGCTTCGGACACAAGATCGTAGAAAAGATCGTCTCCGACCACCGCGGAATGATAGACTACTTCGAGGAATGCGATATGTTCGGCGTTCAGATCATTTTCCCGGGAATAGCAAAATAATATAAAATAAAAATAGGGTGTTGTAAATCTTTTTGGTTTACGACACCCTATTTGATAAAAAATGAAAAGTTAGGCTTTGCAAACTTTTTTTAAAAATTCATCAAAGGTCATTGTTGGAATACCAACCTTGTTTAGCTTTGAAATAAATTTTGCATCGTCAGTTACAAGAGTACAACCTTCTCGTTTTGCTGCCTCACCGATCATCGCATCTTTTACATTGCTTCCGGTTTCAAATAAAAGATCTTCATATGTTGTATCTTTTTCGTCAGCCAAAACAGAAAAGCCTAATCTGCTATAGTCCAGAACAAGTATATTGGGAACCATTTTGGCTCTCATTTGGCATAGGCACAATATATGTTGAATACGCAATTCTTTCTTTGATTCAGGAATTTCCATCAGTTCCTCAATTTGAAGAGCTGTTACATAAAATTCATACTGGCCATCACACTTATGAAAAAAACTTGTCCAATCCAGATCAGACTCAAGCAAAGAACTGAACGCGTTAGAATCAAACATTATCTTTTCCAAATTAATCACCTCATTATATTGTAAGCTTATTATTGATTAAAGCATATATTTGTTGTTTCTGTTCTTTAACACTCGTTCGATTTCATTCTTGTCAAAAAGAACCCTACTTGTTAAGTTGCCCGTTGGAATTCCTAAATCAATTTCTTTTGCCGAGTCAAAGGTTATGTCCAAATGATAAATGAGTTCGGTAACTATAGTTCTTCCATACATATCATTACCGCCCACATATAAACTCATTTTCATAGTCAACGAATTTCCTCTTCCTTTAAGCCTATCATATAGTTTTTGCAACATTTCAGGATTGAGCGAAATCATAATATCGTATCGATAAAATTCATCGACATCTAAATAGCTTAATACAGGAATGTTGGTATTGACCGATTCGATAATAACATCATCAATCTTACATACAATGTTATAAAGTGTAGGGTTATACAATATGCCGTTTCCCGCATTTTTTATAGGCAGGATACATTCAATGACCTTGGTTCCACTGGTGTCGTTCTTAATTCTTTTTACCTTTTCGTAATCACATTTTGTAGAGACAATGATTGGTCGAGACATATCCTTCATATCTTCCATACGTTTTTTATTCTGATCGATTATGGTCCATGCAACACCGATTAAGGTAATACCACCACCGATTATCGCCCCTAAAAAACCAATCCAAGAACTCTCATTTTCGTTTGTGATAAAACCAAAGAATTGAGGAAAAATAAACGCTTGCATTTTTATAGCAAAATTAACAGTTGGGGAGATTAAGAAAAAAGCAATACACAAGATTGCAATCTTAAACAATCTGCTTGTAAAGATTGTATATGTTATACGTTTCGCTTGGGAAGCTATTCTTTTAAGTTTTTCACAAATATTCCTCATAATCATCTTTTCCTATAGTTTTATTAATTGATCAAAAAACGCACAGAATCCCTTCTACACGGTTGCTTTGTTTAGGGCAAAGTCCATTGATAAATAATTATACCACACAATTTGTTGTTTTTCAAGACGTTAGCATTTTCGAATTATTTAACAGTTAAATTTTTTCATAACTTTGACAATAAAGCAAAAGCTTATTTCAAATATTAAAACGTATCTTGACAAACCCTCAAAAATATGCTATAATTCTATCGTGAATATATTTTCATTTATGTATTGAGGTGCACATATGCGATACTTAAGCGAAGAAACGATGCAGAGGATCATAGCCTTTGTAGACGATTATTACAATGAGAACAGCTACTCACCAACTATTTCGGAGATCTCGAGAAACTTGTCTTTGGCGGTGGGAACGGTACACAAATATCTGCACCGTATGACAGAAATGGACAAACTGCATTTTGATGGGCGGCACATCATCACACCATACATTGAAGAATTGCAGGGCAAATTTCACGCGCCCGTCTGCGGGGATATTGCCTGCGGTTCTCCGATCTATGCAGAGGAGCAGCGCGACGATACTTTCCCGATCCCGACCGATTTTATCGGTAAGGGTGAATATTTTTGGCTTCGTGCAAAAGGCCACTCTATGATTAACGCCGGAATTGATAGCGGTGATTTAGTATTGATCCGTAAACAGAACACCGCTAACGAAGGAGATATCGTTGTTGCCTTGATCGATGACTCAGCTACACTTAAAACTCTTTCCTATGATAGAGCAAATCACAAAATTGTGTTGAAATCCGAAAATGATGATAAAGAAAATTATCCGAATCTGATCTATGACAACATTATCATTCAAGGTGTTGCAGAACATATATTAAAGAAAATAGATAGGAGATAAAACTATTGCCAGAAGAAAAAGATATTCAACAAATCGCGGATGAATTTGTAACCGCGCTTGTAAACACCGTTGGAGAAGGAACAGTGCAAGAGGTTGTTGAGAAAAACAAAGACGATGCGCTCGACATAACCAACATAGCTGCCGCTCTTCCACTCAAAGAAATGCCTCCGGAAGCGGTAAAGTATCTTAAAGAGCTCTCGCAGATCGTGAAAGATACAAGTATGGATACGCGCCATGATCTGAATTTAGCCTTTCCGCCATCGCACTTTTCAGGGGAAAGCAATTCGTTAATGCTATATTACAAGGCATTCTATGATACCGTTGCTTATTATACCGCGCTTATTCAAAGTACACCCGAGATGCGTGATGCATTGATCAAGGCGATGGCAGATAACGGCTATACCGAAGATAATATCGACGAGTTATTGAAACGTGAATGGGATATCAATGCTTATCTTATGAACCTTCCGCAAATTGCAGAGATCTTCAAAGAACTGCCCGATTATTCCGATTATAACTGCGGCAAGCCTAACAATTATTCTCTGCAAAACGCCAAGCGCAAGATTGAGCATATTATCGACGGACAACTTGTTGAAAAGCTATCGCTTGAACGTGGCGGTCCCATAGATTCAAGCGGTCAATATACACCTTATCCTTTGGATGATGTAACCGATGTTACTGCCGAAGTCATCGACAAGGTATATCTTGAACAATATCTTGCATTACTTTCGCCCGAAGACCGTGAGCTTTTGGTTCGTCACGTCAACGGCGAAACTTTGACCGCTCTTGCCAAAGATTATGGTTATGCCAATGCAAGTGGAGTGAAAAAACGTATTGAGCGAATCAAAAAACAAATTACAGAAAAATTTTCCGCATAAATTGCTCGTACATTTGCACAAATCGAAGACTTATGATAAAATAAACGCGAAAGGGGTGATTATATGACAGGCGTTATTTACGCAAGATATTCCTCGGACAATCAAAGAGAGGAATCTATCGAAGGTCAGCTTCGCGAATGTACTGCATTTGCACAAAAGAACGATATAAAGATCATTTAGCATTATATTGACAAAGCCTACTCTGCCAAAACGGACAACCGTCCCGAGTTTCAACGAATGATACGGGAAAGTGCACGAAAATCGTATGATGTGGTAATCGTATGGAAGCTCGACAGGTTTTCGAGAAACCGGTTTGATTCCGCAAAATACAAAGCAGCTCTGAAAAAGAACAACGTGCGCGTAATTTCCGCAACCGAAGCTATATCCGAGGGCGCAGAGGGTATCATTCTTGAATCGGTGCTTGAAGGTATGGCAGAGTATTACTCAGCCGACCTTTCGGAAAAGGTTACAAGAGGTCATACCGAAAACGCACTCAAATGTCAGTTTAACGGCAGTATTGTTCCATTCGGCTATTTCATTGACAAGGAAAAGCATTATCAGATCGATCCCGAGAAAGCGCCTGTCGTTCTTGAAATATTCAATCGTTATACAAGCGGAGAAACGGTTACCGAGATCATAACCGACCTTAACGCAAGAGGTCTTCGCACGTCAAAAGGGAACGAATTCAACAAAAATAGTCTTCATCATATGTTGAAGAATCGCAAATACCTCGGTGAGTACCGCTACAACAATATCGTTACGCCGGGAGGAATTCCCGCAATCGTTCCCGAAGACATTTTCAATAGAGCCGTTGCTATCTTGGAAAGCAACAAACGCGCTCCTGCGAGAAAAAAGGCTAAAGAAGATTATTTACTTACTACAAAACTTTTCTGCGGAGATTGCCTTGCCATGATGGTTGGCGACAGCGCTCAAAAAAGTAACGGTAATATATACCGTTATTATAAGTGTGTAGGAGCGAAAAAACATATTTGTCACAAAAAAGCCGTCCGTAAGGAATGGATCGAAGAAATAGCTTTTAAGCTAACGATGAAGATATTGATGAGTGATGAAGATCTTCAAAAAATAGCCGATAGGATTATGGATTTGCAAAAAACCGAAAACACAATAATCCCTATACTTGAACGGCAACTCGAAGATATTCGCACTTCTATTGATAACATACTCAAAGCCATCGAAATGGGAGTGTGCACGCGTTCAACGAAAACCCGCCTTGAAGAACTTGAGGCAGAAGAAGAAAGGATCAGGTGCGACATTGAACGCGAACAAATGGGCTCACAACTTATTACCGAGGATCAGATCTGGTACATCTTTGATAAGTTCCGTAAAATGGACTTAACGATGCCCAAGCAACGCCAACGACTCTTTGACAGTTTCCTGCAATCAATCGTTCTTTTCGATGACAGACTCATCATTTCCTTTAATTATCGCAGCCAACCCGTTACCATCATGCTCGATCAACTGATCGAGTTTGTTAATGGGGACATTTCGGATTTGAAAAGTTCAGCTTAATCAAAAAGGAAAGTTAGGAGCTTCCTGTCATGGTTTTCTTTTTGGTGGACCGTTTCGCAGAGGAGAACTCTGCAA
>JAZOAL010000069.1:0-3468 GCA_045595425.1 Eubacteriales bacterium | reverse complement strand
GGGGGCCTTACCACTGCAGCAGACTTTTTCATCGCTAAAGCTTTATCCAACCGCGCGACTATCGCGTGGTTTTCGTTTACAACCATATGGCGGGGGCTTGCCCCCGCCATATTTTATAGATGCCTTCTTTTCTGTTTCTTTGATCAACAATATAAAGCTCTGGTTTGTCGGTGCCTTGCTGTCGAGGAACTTTTCGAAAAGTCCCTTGAAAATCTCAAAACTTTAAAAGAAAAGCCTGCCCATTAAAGTTTTTGGGATTCTAAAGACCTTTTTCGAAAAAAAGTCTTTGGCGGGGATGGGGCGGAGCCCCATGCCGATTCATCAAAGAAGCTTTTCCCATTTGTCAAACTCAAAGCAGATGTTTTCTGCGCTGTGGGTATCGCTGCAAAGAATAAATTTTCCGCCTTTGGAGCGTATATAATCCATCAGTTCCGGCGCGGGATAAGGTGTTTTTCTGTATCCTCGGGAAATCGCACCCGTGTTGATCTCAAATGGAACATTCAGAGGCAGAAGTATATCAATAGCTTTTTTTGCCGCCGCCACATAACGGGGATGAGAGATATCAAAAAGACGGTTGCCCTCATTGAATTTTGTTATCAGATCAAAATGTCCGATAATACTGATATTCTTCTTTGCCAGCTCCTCTGCCATCTTGAAATAATCCTCGGCGAAAGCATAATAATCACCGCCATACCACTCACGGCAGATGCTTTCAAATTCCTGCGGATCTTCGTCAATCGCCCTGTAAGCTCCATCTTTTCTGACATAATGTGCAGAACCAATAACATAATCAAAATCATCCGTGGGATAGTTTGAAAAGGCATCAAGCTCAATTCCCATTAGCACTTCAATTTTGTCCTTATATTTTTCTTTCAGCTCACTGATCTCCTTTTTGTACAGCTCTGATTTTTCAAGAGTAAGGCAATATCGAAGATCAAAATCAGTATATCCATGCTCGGAAAAGCCGTATTTTGTAAGCCCTTTAGCTATTGCGGAAAGAAGCATTTCTTCGGGAGTGTTTTTGCCATCGCAATAGTTTGTATGGGAGTGATAATCCTCCATGATCATTTTGTCATCTTCTCCTGCTTGACCTTGTGGTCGATAACATGGCGTGAGGCAAGCTCACGGTGGATCTCTTCAAGGGAAATTCCCTGCTCAGTCATAAGCACCATAACATGATATGCAAGGTCTGCGATCTCATAGATAGTTTCCGCCCTGTCCTCAGCCTTTGCGGCAATGATAACCTCGGTACATTCCTCTCCGACCTTTTTTAAGATCTTGTCAAGCCCCTTTTCAAAAAGATATGTGGTATAAGACCCCTCGGGTTTATCCTTCTTTCTGCCCTGAAGCAGATCCATCAGCCCCTCGAGAGAAAATTCGTGAAGCTCTTCGCTCTGCCAAACAGGATTCTCAAAACAGGAAAAAGTACCTTTATGGCAAGCGGGACCGTCGGGCTCTACAACGACTGTCAGCGCGTCATAATCACAGTCCGCGGTGATGGAAACGATATGCTGATAGTTTCCGCTGCTCTCTCCTTTCAGCCAAAGCTCCTGTCTTGAACGGCTCCAGAAGCAAGTCAAGCCCTTTTCCATTGAAATTTTAAGGCTTTTCTTATTCATATAAGCAAGGGTAAGCACCTTTTTTGTAACAGAATCAACAACTATCGCAGGGATAAGTCCCTTTTCGTCAAATTTTAGTTTTTCGATATCAAGCATTATTTTTAACCTCACAATCTAACGGGAATATTATTCTTTTTGAGTTCTTTCTTGAGATCCTCGATCTTTACCTCTCCGAAGTGGAAGATGGAAGCGGCAAGACCTGCATCAACCTTGGGCAGAGCCTTGAACAGTTTGGTAAAATGGTCGATGCCTCCCGCACCGCCCGAGGCGATAACGGGAACGCTGACAGCATTGCAGACCGCATCAAGCATTTCTATATCAAAGCCGCCCTTAACGCCGTCGGTGTCGATAGAGTTCACCACGATCTCACCGGCTCCACTATCAACGCCTCGTTTGATCCATTCGATAGCCTCCATGCCTGTGTTCTCTCTGCCGCCCTTGGCAAACACACGGAAAACGCCGTCAACGCGTTTTATATCGGCGGAAAGCACAACGCACTGATCGCCGTATCTTTTAGCTGCCTCACCGATAAGAGACGGATTGCGTATCGCGCCCGAATTTACGCTGACCTTGTCCGCGCCGCATTTCAGAACTCTGTCAAAATCCTCCAGAGTATTTATACCGCCTCCGACAGTCAGAGGAATAAACACCGATTTTGCCAGCTCACAGAGAATATCGGTGAAGAGCTTTCTGCCCTCGGCTGAAGCCGTGATATCATAGAAGACCAGCTCGTCCGCGCCGCAATCACTGTAAAATTTTGCGAGCTCAACGGGGGATGCAACATCTCCGAGCCCTTCGAAATTTACGCCCTTAACTACCCTGCCGTTTTTAACGTCAAGGCAAGGGATTATTCTTTTGGTTATCATTTTGCCACCTCAATAGCCTCGGCAAGATCAATGGCGCCGATATAATATGCCTTTCCGATTATTGCACCGTGCATCTTTTGCTCTGCCAGCCTTTTCACGTCCTCAATCGAGGAAACACCGCCCGAGGCAATAAAATTCAGGGAAAATTTCTCGGAAAGAGTTCTGTAAAGCTCATGATTTGCGCCCTGCATTGCCCCGTCCTTTGAAATGTCGGTGCAGATCACGGTCTTAACACCTATGCTCTGCATATCGGCGCAAAATTCTTCGGCTGTGATATCGGCGGTCTCTGTCCAGCCCTTGATGGCAACTCTGCCGTCCTTGATATCAATGCCGACAGCGATCTTGTCCCCGTATTTTTCCAGTGCTTCAAGGAGAAATGCCCTGTCCTTTACAGCTGCCGTACCGAGAATCACGCGGTCTACTCCTGCGGAAAGGTACTTTTCCACAGTTTTTATGTTTCGAATTCCGCCGCCGACCTCTATAAAGAGCCCCGACTGCGAAACAATATTTTTTATTACTTCAAGATTGGGCGTTGTGCCGTCTCTTGCACCTTCAAGGTCAACAAGATGCAGGCAGGTCGCGCCCTTTGCGGCGAAATCGCGGGCAAATGATGGCGGATCATCGCTGTAGACCGTCATCTGCGCATAGTCGCCCTTATAGAGTCGCACAGCCTTGCCTTCATATAGATCAATTGCAGGAAAAATTAACATTATTGTGCCTCCGGCGGCTTAAAAACTTTTTCGAAAAAAGTTTTTAAGAATTTCAAAAACTTTTGATTTGGGTAATAGAAATGGTTCGTTTATAACTATAAAAGGAATTTTGTCCTTTTATAGTTTTTTGGATTCTTAACCCTTTTTTAAAAAAACGGTTTAACCTGACAGCGGCATTACTCACAAAAAGCTTTAAGGATGGCAAGCCCTACCTTGCCGCTCTTTTCGCGATCGAAGTGACAGCCCATCACGTTATCGTTGGTAATGGCGGCA
>JAZOAL010000068.1:0-13486 GCA_045595425.1 Eubacteriales bacterium | reverse complement strand
TCTTCCTAAGACCGCTTGGCCTCCGACTTGATATTAGTTGAAGAAATCTCCTTCGTCTAATTCGTTATCATTTTGGCTGGAAGTGATAACATTTTCCACATCAAGAAGTACTATATCCATTTGGGGAGCGATGTAATTTTTCATTATTAGTGATCCTCCTTTTCTAAACATTTACTCTGCATACCTATGTTCAATATATGCTGTGAACTTTCCTGCTGCAGCACAAGTATTGACATTCATTCAGTCACTCAGTATCGGGAATAAGCCTGACAAAATTGTCAACCGGGCACAACTACCCCATTAGATACTCACATTAGTATATTACCACGTTTTTTTAAATTTGTCAACCTTATTTATAGTGCCGATCGGCATAAAAAAGCACAATATCTTGTGATTTTGGATAAATGCCAACAAAATTTACAAACTGTTAACATTGTTCTTGCGTTTTTTACTTCAAAAAACTGCAGCCTCACGCAAAGATCCTTTGCAGATCCGGCTTTAAGTGCAATGAATATAAGTTTATTTTGCAAGAGCGTTTGCCAAGTCATAAAGCTCCTTGACATAAGCATTCTTACGCTCACAGAATTTGCGCATCTCGGCAATCTCCTCCTCACTGAACGCATCAAGATCGCCGTCCTTCAGCTTCTTCTTATACATCTTGTCAAGAGCGAAGGAATAGTTGATATCAACAGGTATGATCTCGGAGTCGATCTCGCAGACAACGAGATTGCTCTTGCCCTCAAGCAAAAGGTCAACAGCCTTTGCGCCCATTCTGGCAGCGGCAAGACGGTCGCGCAGTGTGGGAATACCGCCTCTTACAACATGACCGAGCCTGTTAAAGCGAGTTTCGATACCTGTTCTCTCTTCAAGGATCTCGGTGAGCTCCTCTCCGAAGTCAGATTTGATACCACCGACGCCCTCGCTTACGATGATCTGGAAGTTTCTCTTTCCTTCTCTTCGAAGCTCGATCATCTTCTGAACGCAAGCCTCGGTATCAAAATCGATCTCGGGAATAGCCACAGCAACAGCACCGGACGCAATACCCGTAAGCAGAGCGATCTCACCGCAATGGCGTCCCATAACCTCTGTGACCATACATCTGGCGTGGGATTCGCCGGTGTCGCGCAGACGGTCAACCATTTCGATAACGGTATTCATAGCCGTATCAAAGCCAACAGTATAGTCTGTTGCGGAGATATCGTTGTCTATAGTACCGGTAACCCCGATTGTCGGAATACCGTGATTTGTCAAGTCTGTTGCACCGCGAAATGTTCCGTCGCCGCCGATCGCAACGATAGCGTCGATCTGATGCTTCCTGCAGGTCTCGATCGCCTTTGCCATACCTTCAGGCGTCTTAAATTCATCGCAGCGGTCGGTAAGCAGAAGTGTACCTCCCCTTGCAATGGAATTCGATACATCGCGCGCAGTTAGGGGGATGACCTTATCATTGATAAGTCCACTATAGCCGCCCAGAATACCGAGAACCTCAAGACCGTTTTCGAGCGCAGTTCTGACAACAGCTCTCACGCTTGCGTTCATACCGGGAGCATCGCCGCCCGAAGTAAGCACGCCTATTTTTCTGAATTTCATTTATTTTTTCCTCCGAAGATACTTATTTTCTAAAAATCAAACTATATTATAATACATCCTGAAAGAAAAATCAATATATTTTACATTTTTCCGTTAATTCGATTATAATTTTGTTGAATTTTATTATTTTTCCTATATCAAGCCATATTTCGATTCACAAAGCCAAGCTGATCACTTTACAAAAGAGCAGAATATCAGCATAACAGCAAGGAATCCGAAATTCATCGCTGAAAACAGCACAAGATATTTCTTTGCCGAGCCGCCGTGCGCCACATATTCACGGAAGGTGATGAGACTGGCAAGTGAGGCGATGAGAGTTCCTGTGCCGCCTATATTAACGCCAATTAGCAGATCCCTGTAATTTTCGGTAAACTGCGATAGCAATATTGCCGAGGGAACATTGCTGATAAATTGACATGAGAGAGCAGAGAACACAAGAGTATTCTTCTCCAAAAGAAAGGAGAAAAATTCTTTAACGGCTCCGATTCGTGACATATTTCCCGCAAAAATAAAGAAAGCAACGAATGTGAGAAGCAGGAGATAATCCACATCACGCAGGGCTTTTCTGTCAAGCACCGCAAGAGCGGCGGGGACGATGATAAGTCCTGACATATAGGGAACAACGCGAAAAACCAATATCACCGAAAAAGCAAAAAGCAACAGATAAATCGCCGTTTTCACCTTTGGAAGAGGTTCAAAATCTCTGCTTTTCAGAGAAAGCTTTTCATTTTTTATTGGCAGGCAGCAAAGGGCGATCAGCGTTACAGCAAGGGCAAATGGGGGAAACATTATTCGCATAAACTCGCCGTTTGCAATGCCGTATTTTTCATAGATATAAAGGTTTTGCGGATTTCCGAAGGGAGTAAGCATACCGCCGAGATTTGCCGCGATATTTTGGAGCACAAAGGTGTATGCCATATATTTTCCCTTACCCGTGCTTGAAAGAAGATAATATCCAAGGGGCAGGAAGGTGAGCAGAGCCATGTCGTTTGCGATCAGCATAGAGCCGACAAAGGTTATGCAGACCAGTATAAATACCGCCATGCGGGCATTTCCAGCAAAAGCAACTATTTTTTCTGCTATTTTCGTGAAAAAACGGACATTTTTCAGTGCGCAGATCACGGCAAGGGTACAGAAAAGACAAGTGAGTGTTTTAAAATCGAAATATCCGAGATACTCACTGTCGGGCTTTACAATAACGCTTGTCAGCGCCGCCAAGAAGACGGCAACAACAAAAACAGCGTTTTTTCTTACAAAATCCGCCGCCGCTGTGACAAGGTCATGCCATCTGTGGGGACGAGCGTGTTTGGGGGAATATGAACCTACCATTTAACTCAAATTGTTCACACTTTCATGTATTTTAATTCTAAATCCAATGAGGGCAGAAAAATATTCTGTTCAACATCGATCCTTCAGATCTTCAAACAGAAGCTATCGAAGCCTTTTCCTCATTTTCTATGTACTCCAGCGCTTTTTGAAGGACATACCTATCATTTGCATGATCAAGCACCGAAAACGCGCGCAGAGCATCCACCCAAAAGGTTTCGGCGATCTCACCGATCCTCGCATGAAGCTCTGTCTGCTCGGTTTCGGCAAGGAAATAGACAACATCCTTTTGGACGCCCCTTGCAGGGCTGTATCTGATAGTTTCTCTGAAATCAAATTTGATATTTATCTTCACCGCCGTCTCCTCAAAGACCTCGCGCTCGGCAGTTTCCCTCTCGGTCTCGCCCATCTCAACATGTCCCTTCGGAAAAGAAGCCGGGCCGCCGTGATATTGACGTATCACCAGAAGAAATCGGCGGCTCGCATCTTTTTTATCCCTGCGAAGCACAATGGCTCCGCAGGATTTTTCATGTTTTAAAACGGCCATATCCCTCAGCGCTCTATCTCTTCCATAATATAGGCCTCAAGAATATCTCCCACCTTAATATCGTTAAAGCGTTCAAGACCGATACCGCATTCATATCCGCTTGCAACCTCTTTTGCATCGTCCTTGAATCGCTTGAGTGATGAGATCTTATCTTCAAAGATCACTATACCGTCGCGAACAACGCGGATCTGAGACTGGCGGGTAACCTTTCCGTCCTGAATATAGGAGCCGGCAATGGTTCCCACATTTGGAACGTGAATAGTCTGGCGCACCTCGGCGTGGCCGAGAAGTGCTTCTCTGTATTTAGGAGCAAGCATACCCTTCATCGCAGCAGTTATCTCTTCGATGCAATCGTAAATGACTCTATATGTGCGCACATCAACATTCTGTCTTTCCGCACTGTCAAGAGCTGTTTTATCGGGACGAACATTAAAGCCTACGATGATAGCGTTGGATGCTGCGGCAAATGTAACGTCACCCTCTGTGATACCGCCGGTTGCGGCATGGATAACCTTTACCTTTACCTCTTCATTGGATATCTTTTCAAGGGATGCCTTTACTGCTTCAACAGAGCCGCCAACATCTGCCTTAACTATGATGTTAAGATCCTTGACACCCTCAGCGATCTGAGCAAAGAGATCATTAAGGTTAGCTCTTGCATTGGCCTTGAAGAGCTCTTCCTTTGCCTTATCCTTACGCTGATCAGCAAGAGTTCTTGCCATTCTCTCGTCTTCAACCGCCTGGAATTCGTCACCTGCGCTTGGCACATCTGCAAGACCTATTATTTCAACCGGCACAGAGGGTGCTGCACTCTTCAAAGTCTTGCCGTTGTGGTCTGTCATCAAACGAACGTGACCAACCGCACTTCCTGCAATAACTATATCTCCCTGGTGGAGAGTACCGTTCTGCACAAGAACCGTTGCAACAGGGCCTCTGCCCTTATCAAGTCTTGCTTCAATGACTATACCCTTTGCACGGCGGTCAGGGTTAGCCTTGAGCTCCTTAACCTCGGCAACCAGAAGGACATTTTCAAGAAGATCGTCAATGCCCTGTCTTGTGAGAGCGGAAACGGGCACGCAGATAACATCGCCCCCCCACTCTTCGGGAACAAGATCATATGCAGTCAGCTCCTGCTTTATCGCATCGGGATTTGCCGTTGGCTTATCCATTTTGTTGATTGCAACGATAATGTCAACGCCTGCTGCCTTTGCGTGGTTGATAGCCTCAACGGTTTGAGGCATGATGCCGTCGTCTGCCGCAACAACGAGAATTGCAATGTCGGTTGCCATAGCACCTCTTGCACGCATCGCTGTAAACGCTTCGTGACCTGGGGTGTCAAGGAATGTGATAGGCTTACCGTCCACCTCAACTCTGTACGCACCGATGTGCTGAGTGATGCCTCCTGCCTCGCCTGTGGTAACATTTGTGTTTCTTATTGCGTCAAGAATAGATGTCTTTCCGTGGTCAACGTGACCCATAACGCAAACAACGGGCGCACGGAGAGAGAGATTCTCTTCGCTGTCCTCTGTTTCGTCAAAGAGCTTTTCCTCGATGGTGACAACAACCTCCTTTGTTGCGATAGCGCCAAGCTCATCGGCAACGAGATATGCGGTGTCATAGTCGATGACCTGATTAACGGTCGCCATAACGCCCATCATCATCAGCCTCTTGATAACCTCGCCCGCAACCACCTTAAGGCGCGAAGCGAGCTCGCCTACGGAGATCTCATCGGGAATGGTGATCTCAAGGGGCTTCTTCTTTATGGGCTGCTGGGGCTTCTTTATAAATTCTTCTTTATTCTTGCGATAGGGATCGCGGTTGTTCTGCTTCTTAAGCTTCTGCTTATCAGCGCGCATATTGTGCGAATCCGGCACAAAATTTTCAAGTCTTTCATCGTATTTTGAAAGATCTACCGTGCTGGAACGGGTGTCAACAACTCTTGTCGCACCTCTCTGGCTGGGCTGATTAACAGTGCCCTTGGGTGTCTGACCTCTGACTATCGCCTGGGGCTGGAACTTGGGCTTTGGAGCTGAAGGAACATAGTCCTCTCCCATATTCTGACCGAAGCGGTTGTTTCCGCCCTTCTGCTGACCCTTGTTCTTATCAAATCCGCCCTTGCGCTCACCGCCGAAGCGATCGCCCTGAGGTCTGTCGCCAAAAGGCTTCTGTGTACCCTGAGGACGCTCGCCGAAGGGCTTGCGATCGCCAAATCTGTCGCCGCTCTGGGGTCTCTGCCCCTGCTGTGCATTTCTGTCACCGAAAGTCTTCTGAGCACTCTGAGGCTGACTGTTTCCGGCAGGTTTACCGTATTGTGCCGTCTGAGCAGGTCTTGGGTTCGCCGCAGGCTTTGTGTTTTCAGCCTTCTGCGCGGGAGCCGCCTTCGTCTCGGGTCTTTGCTCGGGCTTCTTTGCCTCTTTTATTTCAATTTTCGCCTCCGTCTTAAATTGGGGCTTCTTTTCTTCTTTTGTCTCTGCCTTCACTTCGGTTTTGGGCTCTTCCTTGACCTCTGCAGGCTTTTCTTCGGCTTTTGGTGCCTTTTCCGACTTCTTCTTTGAGGGAATATATGTCACACCATCGATATAATCGTCGATATTCTCTATCTGGTTTGCCTTTGTCAGCGAGTCGATAAGTACGCCGAACTCAAGTGCTTCAAGGGTAGCCTGGCTCTTGACCTCAAAGCCCTTTGTTCCCAGCAGGTCAGTGATCTCCTTACCCTTCAGCCCCAGATCCTTTGCAAGTTGGTTTACCTTGAACTGATACTGCGTGTTTGCTGCCATATAATAAATCCTTGTTTCTGCCGCATTGCGGTGAAACTCCCTTTCTTTTTAGATGAATAATTCGTATATATATCCGAAACGTCATGGTGACGGTAATTCTTCAAGCTTTTTCGTTATCGCCTTCGCAAGACCGGCATCTTTTATGCCGACTGCGGCGACCGCAGAGCGTTTTCCGACAGCGTCCGAAAGCTCAGACATGCTTACCGGAAGTCTGATCAGCTCTGCCCCGTAAAATGCGCATTTATCCGAAAGCTTTTTGTGAGTATTCTCAGAGGTGTCCGACCCCTCCAGCACAAGGACGCATTTTTTTGCGCCGCTCATCCTGAGGCTCTCACATATCAGAGGCGTACCAAAGACAGCCTTTCCTGCCTTTGCTGCAAGTCCGATGGTCATTTTCAGTTTTGCGGCAGGAGATACCCCCGCCTTTTTCTCATTTGTCAAAAGAAAGCTCCTCCTCAAGTGCCTCCCAGATCTCATTTGTCACGGCACATTCAAGTATTCTTCCGATCCTTCCCGATTTGCGTATTTTCTTAAGGCAAGCGGCGTCATGGCAAAGATAAGCTCCTCTGCCCGACTTCTTACCCGTAAAATCAAGCTCGATAACGCCTTCGGGAGTTCTGACTATTCTGATAAGCTCTTTTTTGGGCTTTTTGACATTACAACCCATGCACTGCCGCTCGGGTTGTTTTTTCTTCAATGCCCCCTGACTTTTTTCTGCCAACGAAACGCACCTCCCATTTAAATTTCGGTGAATTATTCAGCCTTGATATCTATCTTAAATCCTGTCAGTCTTGCCGCAAGACGCGCGTTCTGACCTTCCTTGCCGATCGCGAGGGAAAGCTGATCTGGAGCTACCGTAACTCTGCAGCTGCGCTCACCTTCAAGGGTCACCGAAAGTACATTTGCGGGAGAGAGTGCCGCCTTGATGTATTCCTCCGGTGTCTCGCTGTAGCCTATGATATCGATCTTCTCACCCTTCAGCTCATCAACAATCGCGGCAATTCTCATGCCCTTATTACCGATGCACGCGCCAACAGCGTCAACATCCTCATCTCTCGACCAAACTGCGATTTTAGTTCTGGAGCCCGCTTCTCTTGCGATACCCTTCACCATAACAATTCCGTCCTGAATTTCGGGGACTTCAAGCTCAAACATACGTCTTACAAGTCCGGAATGTGAACGGGAAAGAGTTACCAGCGGTCCGCGGCTCTCCTTGTTTACCTCGGTGACAAAGACCTTTATCTTGTCGCCAACATGAAGTATCTCGCCGGGTATCTGCTCACTGCGGAGCAGAACCGCAGTGCTCGTATCTGTGTCGATAACTGCGTTGTATGTCTCGGGATCGATCTTGCTTACCGTTGCTGTGATGATCTCCTCGCGCTTATTTTCATAGGCCTCCTGCATCACCTTTCTCTCAGCCTCGCGGATACCCTGAATGATAACCGATTTTGCCGCAGCCGCGCTGAGACGGCGGAAATTTTTGGTCTTAAGCTCACTTTCAACGACCTTGTCAAGTGTATATCTCTTCGAGATAGCCTTTGCATCCTCAAGGGAGATCTCTGCCGTGGGGTTTGTAACCTCTTCAACAACCAGCTTCTGCTGATATACCTTAACATCCTTCTTTGCGGGATCTATAACGACTCTGACATTGATATTGTTGCCATGCTCCTTCTTATAAGCCGCAACAAGAGCCGCCTCGATCTTTTCAAACATGTACTCCTTGGGGATTCCTTTTTCCTTCTCGAGAAGCTCGAGAGCGGTGAAAAATTCTGAATTCATTTTCGTGTCCTTTCAATTATTATATGTTAATATTCATTAAGCGTCAAAATCAAAAACAGTGCTTATCTTTGCAACGCTCGCACGGGGAAAGACCTTTGCGTCTGAGATGCCTTCCATATTCAGCGCAATGTCGCCTTCCTCCGTCAGTCCCAGAAGAATACCTCTGAAAAGCTTTGAGCCTTCGAGAGGAGCATAAAGCTTCACTTCAACCTCCCAGCCCTCGCATGCCTCGATCTGCATATCGTTCTTCAGATCTCTTTCAATACCGGGTGAGCTGACCTCAAGGGTATAAGCATCCTCAATTGGGTCTGCCTCGTCAAGAAGAGGATCGATCGCCCTGTGCATCCTTTCGCAATCCTCGATATTTATGCCCTCTTCGCTGTCGATGGTTATGCGCAGATACCACTGTGCGCCTTCTCTTACGTATTCAACATCCCAAATAAAATATCCGAGACTTTCCGCAAGAGGCTCGGCAATGGCGCGGACAGCAGTGACCACGTTTCCGCCTTTTTTTGCCATACTTAACCAAAATCCTTTCAAAAAATCTACACAACAAATTGAGAGTGGACTTTCGCCCACTCTCAAGAAATCATGTTACTTTAGGTAGTATACCACACTTTTTCCCATTTTGCAAGTGTTTTTCGAATTTTTTCTTAATTTTTTTCAAAAAACAAGATTTTTATTGCTTTAGTGATTAAAAGTGCGTATCGGGGAAATCATAACAACTCCCGAAAATCATTACATAATTATTTTCCGTTTTTAACGGGGATAATACTGATAAGGCGAATGATAACGGGCGCAAGAACAATATTTATTGCAAGCTCAACAACAAAGTTTACACCAACAAAGCCAAACAGCATATATTCAAACACATTTACACCCTCAGCAGCTGCCCATGCACTTATTGCATCCATAAAGAACACTACGCTGCCGACAAGAAACACACCCGTATTAACAACAGGGCAAGCCACTGCCGCCAAAAAAACTCCCAAATAAATATTCTTTTTTGAAAAGAGCTGATATACAAGCGCAGCAGCAAAGCCGCAAAAAATTCCTTTCGCCATCACGGTAACAATAGTACCAAACGGATTTAGCGTCAAAAATGCGTCCGCATCGTGGGTAATGAAAACCGCTATACCGAACGCCGCCCCAAGCCAAGCTCCGCCAATTTTACCGCAAACAACCGAGCCAAGAACAATCGGAACAAGAACAAGAGTTATAGTAAACGCGGGAAATAACGGGCGAGTAAATATTGCCAGCTGCTGAAGTATCAGAACCATTGCTGTCATCATCCCGAGGAATGTGATCTTTCTTATCTTTTCGCTGTTGTTCATCTGTGCCGTCATAACCGCACCTCCTCCAAAAATCCTTGCATATATTATATAGCAAATTTCGGGAAATGTCAAGAATTGGGATGAAATGTTATTAAAATAATTTGTCAGCCGAAATCATGCTGACTGCCGCCATCACTGCCAAGTCTTTCGAAAAGCTTCACAATTTCTTCGATACGATAAAAACACTCTCCAAAATTTGCGCCGCACTTGAATGCAAGCTTGAGGATATCGCAGAATATGTTGATGAATAAAAAAGTTGGCTCACTACCGTGAACCAACTTTTTATTTTTATAATCAAATAAGCTTCTTAAGGAAGTCTGCGCTTACCTGTGCGCTCTTGAAGGGATCGCCGTCAAGCCAGTTAGCATCCTGCTCAACAACATAGTACTTAACGCCGCACTTGCGGGCTGTCTCGATAACGCCCTCCATCCAGATATTGCCGTTTCCGACCTCTGTCATTGTGAGACCCTGATTGCCGTCTGCATAAAGCACTCTCATGCAATCCTTAAGGTGAAGGATATCAATTCTTCCCTGCAGCTTTTCGATCCAGTGACGAACATCTCCGCCTCCTGCCTGTACCCAGCAGGTATCAAGAACAAAGGTGATATTTTCGGGATCAAACCCCTCATAGAGGTAATCCATAACGGTCTTTGTACCATCAATGCGATGGAACTCAAATGCGTGGTTGTGGTATGTAATCTTGAAGCCCTCTGCTGCATATATCTTTGCCATCTCATTGCACTTATCAATGAATTTCTTCAGATTTTCAACATTTTCGTGAGCAAAGCCGGGCATACCACCGATACCGATATTGTTCGTTTCCCAGAGGCGATGGAGCCTAATTGTTCTCTCAACGTTCTCAACCAAATTATTATAGCCATAGTGAGTACCGCAGATGCTCATTCCGTTTTCCTTGATCATCTCAATATAGCGAGTCTCGTCGATTTCGCATCCCGCTGTGTGAAGATCCTTATAGCCCATTGCGGCGATCTTCTTCATGGAAGCGGCAAAATCCTCCTCGGTTTTCATAAAATCACGGATAGTATAAAGCTGAAGTCCGTACTGTTTCATAGCAATCTCTCCCTTTAGGATATAAAATTTTTCAAGTTTATTTTAACACAGTTTTTGATTTCTGTCAATCTTTTTTATAATTTTACCCGGCAAAAATGTTCAAATATCAACGATGGATGGCAATTCAACACCCAAGGTCAAGGCAAAATACCGATTCATATTGAAATTTGAAATAAAATATGTTAAAATGTAATGAAATTATTTAAAGTTTTTGGGGTTCTCAGCCCCTTTTTTCAAAAAGGGGCTGAGCCGCCGGAGGCATAAAAAGGAGGAAAGCGGATGAAAAGACTTGTTATGGGCATCCTCGCCCATGTTGACGCCGGAAAAACAACCCTTTCCGAAGCACTTTTATACAGATGCGGCTCTATACGCGGACTCGGCAGAGTTGACCACGGAGACGCCTTCCTCGATAATTTTCTGCTGGAACGGGAACGCGGTATAACCATATTTTCAAAGCAGGCTCAACTCAAAGTTGCCGAAAATACCGAGCTGACGCTCCTTGATACCCCCGGTCACGTTGACTTTTCGGGCGAAGCAGAGCGAACACTCCGCGTTCTTGACTATGCCATTCTCGTTATCAGTGCCTCCGAGGGCATCCAGTCCCACACCTCCACCATTTGGCAGCTTCTTTCGCGCTATAAGGTGCCAACCTTTATCTTCATAAATAAAACCGACCTGCCATGTCCCATCAGAGAGGTCACAATGCGCGCTCTGAAAGACCGCTTCGGAGACGGCTGTATAGATTTTTCCGCCGATCGCGGAGATGAGCTTGCCGAGGAGATATCCATGCGCGACGAGGAGCTCCTTGACAGCTTTATCGATGGCTCGCTTACAGAGGAAGCACTCCTCTCTGAAAGTGCCGCCCTTGTCTCCTCACGCAAAATCTTCCCCTGCTTTTTCGGATCAGCCCTGAAGCTTGACGGAGTTGACGAGCTGATAGGAGCTCTTGAAAAGCTGACCCTTGAAAAGAAATATTCCGATCATTTTGGCGCAAAAGTCTATAAGATCACCCGCGATGACAACGGCAATCGCCTGACCCATATGAAGATAACCGGAGGAGAGCTTAGAACAAAGTCTGTTCTTACAACGGGAAAAGGAACCGGAGAAAAGGTTGACGGGATCAGAATCTATTCCGGCTCGAAATTCATATCTGCCGAAAAAGCGGAAGCGGGACAGGTCTGCGCTGTTTTGGGGCTTGAAAACACCTATGGCGGTGAAGGACTCGGAAGCGAGCTTGAAGCGATTTCTGCCATTCTTGAGCCCGTTCTGACATACCGCATCCTGCCAAAAGAAGAATGTAACATTGCCGAGCTCTATTCCTTCATTCGAAAGCTTGAGGAGGAGGATCCCCAGCTCTCATCAAGCTGGAACGAAAGACTTAAAGAAATACACGTGAAGGTCATGGGTGAGGTTCAGCTTGAAGTCCTTGAACGCACGATACACGACCGATTTGGAATTGCGGTGGGCTTTGACGAAGGAAACATCGTCTATAAAGAAACGATCGCTGAGCCCGTTTTCGGAGTCGGGCATTTTGAGCCTCTCCGCCATTATGCCGAGGTTCATCTGATGCTTGAACCTACAGGCGAGGGGAGCGGTCTTTCCTTCGACACCCTTTGCAGTGAAAGCTCCCTTGATCGAAATTGGCAAAGGCTGATATTGACCCATCTCGGGGAGCGTCAGCATCTTGGCGTGCTCACAGGCTCACCCATAACAGATATGCGCATAACCCTTGTGGCAGGCAAGGCTCACAAAAAGCACACCGAAGGCGGAGACTTCCGCCAAGCCACCTATCGCGCAGTGCGTCAGGGGCTTATGCGGGCAAAATCCGTTCTTCTTGAGCCTTATTATGATTTCCGCCTTATCCTTCCGCAGGAGAACATCGGCAGAGCCATCTCGGATATAGGGCTTATGCACGGAGATTTTTCGCCGCCCGAAATGATAAGCAATACCGAAATGCTCCTCAGCGGCTCCGCTCCCGTTAAAGAGATGCGCGGCTATGCAAGAGAGGTCAGCGCATATACCAAGGGACAGGGAAAGCTGACTCTCAATTCCGGCGGATATAAAAAATGCCAAAATCCCGATCCCGTTATCACCGAGATAGGCTATGACCCCGAAAGAGATCCAGACAACAGTGCCGATTCGGTATTCTGCGCCCACGGTGCGGGATTCCTCGTAAAATGGGATGAGGCAGAGGCGCATATGCACATTGAAGAGGCATATCGCAAAGCCGATGACAAAAACGGCGACCCTCAAGATACGGAAAATCTCCAATATGAAGCAAAAAAACGATCACTCTCTTATGAGGAAAACGTCCTTATGGATAAGGAGCTTGTCGCAATTTTTGAACGAACATACGGCCCCATCAGAAGGCGTGCATTGCCTCCCGAGCGCGTGATACGCGATTATGAAAAGAAAAAGCCGCCAAAGCCCGCAAAGACAAAGGCTTATCTACCCGAATATCTGCTGGTTGACGGCTATAACATCATTTTCGCATGGGACGATCTTCGCAAGATTGCCGAGGACAATCTGAATCTTGCGAGAAAGCTTCTGACCGATATTCTCTGCAACTATCAGGGCTACCGCGACTGCGGAGTGATCCTCGTTTTCGATGCCTATAAGGTTGCAGGCGGACGCGGCTCTGTGGAGAAGCAGGGCGGCATCCATGTAGTATACACCAAAGAAGCCGAGACAGCCGATGCCTATATCGAGCGAGTGACCCTTGAAATGGCGAAAAAGTTCCGCGTTCGTGTTGCAACATCGGATAATCTTGAACAGATGATAGTCCTCGGTCACGGTGCAGAGCGCATCCCGGCGCGTATATTCTATGAAGAGGTCTGCGCCGTCAGACGCGAGATTGACGAGCAAATCGAGCAATTCAACAAATGAGCGAACGCGCTCCCCCCCGATTTCCTTCTGCGCTTCAACTAACCTTCAAAAACAAACTCAGCGAACTGCGATAATCACTCTAAACAATCGATTACCTCTACCGCAAGCAGTTCGCCTTGCACAAACCCTTTTTGTCCCCGTGCTCTTTGGGGGCAAAAAGGGAATGGCGATGTAAT
>JAZOAL010000067.1:0-6866 GCA_045595425.1 Eubacteriales bacterium | reverse complement strand
TCATATTCATAGGAAAGATTTTGTATGCCGTCTTCGCCGTAGGTTTGAGTGATACTGTTTACAAGTGATGTAAGACGAGTTCCGCCTTCCTCTGCTGAAGCATAGTAACCGTATTCATCTAAAGCGTGACGTCTTGCATTGTAATTCATCATCACTTTTCGGCGCTCAGCTCTGCCAAAGCGGTCTTTTGTTGTGGCCGAGATCAGCTTGCCCGTGTCATAGCAGACCCCAACCATAGCTTCATCCGGATAGGTCTTTCCGTCGGCGTTCTGTTCATAAAGCGGCTCTGATACCAAGTCAAGGTCACCGGATACTATCTGAACGCTTGCCAAGCGATTGTTTGAATCGAATGTATTATAAATCCGAGTAGAATTGTGGGTTTCCTCTATGACATTATCGAACCCATCGTATTTATAATTATACTCTATTCATTGTTATTGTCAAGCATTTAAATTACGCAAAGGAATGAGAAAATCTCCCCCATTTTACGTAAAAAACAAGACATTAAAATGTGTTTTTAATCTCTATTAAATTTGACAACCATATATCCTCTTTAAGTGCTTTAGCCTCTTTGATACATTCATTTAAAACATAATTAAACCATTCCTTATCCTTGTATTCTTTCAATCTATTCCAAATACACAAGGCACCGGGCCAATTCATATCTAATATCCATTCAAACATTTTGAATAGATACGGATGCAATTCTTCATCAGATTTTTCAGAAATAATTATAGCACAATTATCCCAAACGTTTTTATTATATTGAGAATTTAAAGGTTGGAAAAAAGCATCAATGCATTTTACATTGTTAGCTAATATTCTACCCTTTTTTTGAATTTCACATGGGTTGTTCCAGTCTATCATATCCATTATTTTATCAATACTACACAAAATAATTTCCTCCATTACCTAATCTTAACAGAAACCGATATTAACGCTCTTGTCCACATAGAATAAGAACCAGCTAAACGCCAATCTGAAATTGTGCCTCCTATCGGATAAACACTAACATGAGTTGGTTTATCTTGGATTGCGAACAAGACTCCTGTAGCATTAATTTGTTCTATAGTAGTTTGCCAAGAATTTGGCATTGGCACTGTAGAAAATGATAACCCAGAGTTCAAAATTACATCATTTTTAGTCGGAACTAAATTTCCGGGATTAGTTCCATGATGTCTATAAATATAGATTGTTTCAGATTTTTGAATAACTGAATCTTTTACTGCTTCTTTTTCCTTGACTTTTTCCTTTGTCTTATATTTAGGAATAGATGCTGCTCGTTCAGCTACAGCTATTGAAGTCAAGCCCAAAATTGCAATGCCGCCAAAATAAATTATATCACCAACAGGCAAAGCAAGATCAGCACCGGTAAGCCACCACATCGTTGCTGTCCACCAGCCGGCAACATCAGCATTTTTTCCACTCTTGTCAAGGAATAAAACAGAATTGTTTTGACAGTAAGTGTATAGGTTATACCCTAAAACGCCCTGCTTTGTTGTAATACCGCAATCCGCATTGATGAATCTGCCGGTTTCGGGGTCATAGTAACGGCTATTGAGATAGTATAGAGCAGTTTCGACATCGTAGTAATATCCGCGGTAGCAGACAAGATGTATTTAAGAGACAACTATTCCTCAAACACCATTTTAAATATTATCTCATCATATTTTCCTTGAAAAATCTTATCCTCGTCTTTATCTTGTATTCTGACTTTTAGTTCTTCCTCCCCAAATTTGCAAAATCCCATAAAATCCGGGCCACCTTCTATTTCATTAGAATATATCATCATCGATCTTCCACGGTTAAAATTCACAGATATATCAATATTTTTTCCCTGATATATAGTTTGACCGACAATTTCGTCATCCGATAAAACTTCAAACCAGATATTTGGATTTTCAGAAATCCATTTTGAAGGAACAAAACTTGAAGGTTTTATATCTCCATAGGGATCCCAGTTTCCAATAAAAAAATCTTTCCAAGTATAATATTCAGGATATCCATGTAAAAGCCCGGGCATTTTTATCGATATATATGTAAACCAAAGTAAAGCTACTCCTAAGCAGAAACAAATATATTTAAGTATTCGCTTTTTCACAGTATTATCACCATCCTTTTTCCCAGTTAACTCCTATCAAATATAGTGGAATATTACCTTCGGCTCTTAAATATTTAAGAAACTGCCATATGGACATTTCTCTGCCATCAATAGATTTATTATATTTATCCTTGATTCCTGTATTATAAAATTTAAAAGCTCCTCCAGTTTGACTTTTACCGGTGCTTATCCCAGCTATATAATGTGCTCCTGAAAAATCCCCCCATAACACCTCAATAATCACTGCATCAGACATCTCCGCCTTAATTCCCCAAAGATTTGTGATTGCACCCGCTGTATGAACCATCCAATACTTTGATCTCATATAGTTTGCAAGAGCCAAAGCCGAGGTGCCTCCAAGTCCACCAAAAACAAGACCACCGAATAGTATAATATCATTCTTAACTTTATTAAAATTCACATTGGAATTATATGAGGATAAAACATTATACGCAGCAATAACACCACAGCCATTGTCAGCTATATTACCAACTCCAAATGAAATGTCTTTCATTTTTTTGTTGCCTATCATCGTATCGTCTTTTTGTTCGATTATATATTTGGGAGCCAAACCGTTGTCATCAAACATATTCACAGGATTATTTACGCAATATGCAAACATATTAGTTCCTAAAATACCAGCGCCATTATCAGGAACTACATCCGCATTGATGAATCTGCCGGTTTCGGGGTCGTAATAGCGGCTGTTTAGATAGTATAGAGCGGTTTCGGTATCGTAGTAATAACTGCGGTATCGAATGGGGTTAATTTCAGAGATGCCGTCGACATCTTTTACTATGGTGCATCTGCCCCAGGCGTCATATTTATATTCGGCGCACTTTATTCCCTGCTCATCGTAGACTGCAATTACATCGCCCTGAAGATTCTTTCTGTAGAAATAATATTTCTCGTCGTAAATCAAATTGCCATCTTCATCATATGTGAAATTGGTTCTATAATTAAAGCCAAGAATGCCCGACACATCATAGATAAAGGTCAATTTGCTTCCGTCCGGTCTTCTCTCGCGGAGAAGCTTGTCGCCGTGATAGTCATACCATTTTTCATCTTTACGATATCTTCTGCCGTCAGCGCCATAATAGAATGTATGATAACCGAAGGTTTTGAGCTGTCTGACCTTGTCCCATGTGAGGTTATAGCCAAAATACTTAGTCGGATTTCCGAGCTCGTCATAGGTGATCGTCCTATCATCAACAGATACCAGTCTATCCTTCCAGCCTGTTGTTTCATATGTGTAGGTCTTTGTGTCAATTATCTCGCCCAGATCCTCAATGGAATATGGATAAACCTTTTGACAAAGTATATTCCCTGCCGTGTCGTATTCATATACATATGTAGTCGCAAAATCATTATTATCCTCTCGGACAAGCTGATTCATGGCATCATATGTATAGCGAACAGCAAGCGTTCCGTTTTTGTAAACGCGGGTTATATTGCCATTGTTGTCATACTCATAAGAGAGATTCTGCATGCCGTCTTCACCGTAGGTTTGAGTGATACTGTTTACAAGTGATGTAAGACGAGTTCCGCCTTCCTCTGCTGCAGCATAGTAACCGTATTCATCCAAAGCGTGACGTCTTGCATTGTAATTCATCATCACTTTTCGGCGCTCAGCTCTGCCAAAGCGGTCTTTTGTTGTGGCCGAGATCAGCTTGCCGGTATTATAACAAAATCCGGTCACAGCGTTATCGGGATATATCTTTCCGTCAGCGTTTTTCTCATATACCGGCTCGGTATTCTGATCAAGATCGCCTAAGATAATCTGAACATTTGTCAGACGGTTGCCTGAATCGAAGGTATTATAAATCTGAGTAGAATTGTGGGTTTCCTCTATGACATTATCGAACCCATCGTATTTATAATTATACTCTATCTCCTCACAATTGTCAACCATTTTGACAATTTTACCCAGTGAGTCATATTCCGCGGTGGAAATGACTGTTTGAGTGCCGTTTTTGTCGGTATAGGTTTTCTTTATTGGCTGCTGATGGCGGTCTGTTTCAACTGTCATCTTCTCACCCGTAGCGTAGGTGGTTGTCACGGTGGTCGTATCGGTCAAGGTGTACTCATTTGAAGAATATATCGTGTCAGCGATCTTCACGTCTTTGGTTCTGCCCATGCCGTCATAGGTGAAGCTATAGTCAAAGCCGTTATGTGTGATGCTTGAAAGGCGTTGGTTATCGTAGCCGTAAAGCACAGAATATTCATTCTCCCCAACAAGCGAGCTGACCTTTGTCACAAGGTCGGTATTTGCATCGTATGTGTAGGAGGTTTTTTGAACGTTCGGCGAGGTCGTGCTCATCAGCAGGCACTTCGTTTTGTCATATTCGTTGCCTGTGCAGATCGAATCGCTTCGCTGGTCGCCTTCACATGTCAAAAACTCACCGGTCTCATCATATGTCATGGTTTTGAGAAAATACTCTGTGGGCTCGGCTACAGTGCTCGGATTCATCTCTTCGCAGTACCATGATTTCACCGTCAGCGGCTGTCCTCTGTCATTGTAGGTCGTCCGGGTCATGATTCCTCGGTAGTCTTGAGTAAGTATTGGATTGCCTTTACTGTCATACTCCGCACAGCTCACAAATTCGTTTCCGTCAGCATCGGTCACGGTTTTGCGGAGAACATTATGACCAACTCCAATTTCTTCGGTAGTTGTATAAATACCGTCAGAGCAGATGATCTTTTCCTTTATTGCTTTGCTCTTGCCGAATATGGAAATATTGCCATATTCATTTCCCTCTTTTCCGTAATCCACAGACTTCGCAGGAGTATTAACCAGCCTCACATTATCAAAATAGGTTGCAGAAACATTGTAGGAGCAGTCGAGATATACTATTATCTTTTCAGGTATTCTTTCCCTGTCTACCACTATCGGTATCGCCGCATACTGCCACCCTTTATAGGTTTTGTCATATTCTGCTACAAGCTCAACAGGCTCAACTTTGCTTGTACTTTGATTTCCTACACCGGGGAACCTTCCTGTTTCGGTTTTTTTTCCATAATATACCTCGCAGCGCAATTCAAATTTTGCTCTTTCGCTTCCGGAATTATAATCGGATTTTGCCCATGCGGATAATACAAGGGTGTTCCCGCAATCGAAACTCAGATTTTCCGCCGGTATCGTCTGCATGAGATGTTTTGATCCATAGTTTTCGGAAAAACAATATGATCTGCTTCCGTCTGCATGATCATCCTCACTTATCCCTGCCCACTGTGCGGCATAACCCTCCGCTGTCCATGGATCATTCTCTGTATGATCCTCTTCAAATGAGCCGTTTTGGATGATATTTTCCGCACCGTCAGCCTGTCGAACGGATGTGGCAAAATTGATCTTACTTTTCTCATCATCATAATTATACATCACACTGCCGCATACCTGTATTCGGTTTCCATCCTCCGAAACGGACATATCTTCATAGGAATATACCATTCTTCCGTTTTCATCAAAGACGTATACCTGCTTTACTCCCGAACGGTCACTAACAGCTGTGGATCTCGTACTTCTGAAATCTATCTCGATATATTCTTCCGCAGTATTTGTTGCCGTGTCGCTGCCCATTGGGTGCTTTTCAACTCGTGTCAGCTTATTATCGGTATATTTAAGGACATGTAGTAGCCCGTCTCTGTCTTTGACACTTATGAGCTTGCTCGCCTCATCCTCCGAATATTCGGTATAGGTATATTCCACTGTGCTGTTATCTGGCCATATCGCTTTTATCAGTCGGCTGTTTTCATCATATTCATAGCTGACCGTTCTGCCTGACGGATCTGTAATTCCCGTCAGCTTACTATCGCTATATGTGAGAGTCGTTATTCTTCCAAAGGTGTCTGTAAGCTTTATTGGAGTTTCCTCTCTATCACGCGTAATGGTGATACCGTTACCGTTTTTATCCGATATACCGATAAGAGTTCCTTTTCCGTCAAAACTGAAGCGGTTATTGTCACGGTCAGTTACACAATATGAATTTCCTTCATGATAGTGAATCCCAAGATCAAGTCCGCCCAAACACTTTATTTCTTCGCCGTATTCTTCACAGATAAAATAATGCTCCTTGCCTCGGCTGTCTGTATAGACAGCTTTCAGAGTCGGATTTCCCACCCATTCAAGATGCTGATTTAGAGAAAGGTTCCATAGCTTTCCGTATTTACTTTCCGTGTTGTCCGCATTGAAATAATGACAAATTGGTATGGGCATAAGCGCTCCGCCTACCGTCATATCCTCCATAAAATATGTAAATTCGCCCGAATTAAGGTTTATTTCTCCGCTATCTGCCACAGGAAGATATGTCTGGTTATCCAAATATGCTATTGAATCTGCATATGTGATACAAAAGCAGGTAAATTCACCCGGAAATTCTGCATAACCGTATGTTGTCTCATCTCCCAACGGATATGCCTGTATACAGCAGATCCCCAAATCTACTGAATAGCGCTGTCCGATATCAAAATCCGGATTATCGGAATATATGTCATAAGGTCCGATATACGCTTCAACAATATTGGCACAGGCTAACGGTCCGGGAAGTCCTACTTCGACATCAAATGTCCATTCACCATATTCATCCCGACCTGCTGTATAATCCTCCATCATATTTACACTAATATTGCCATAAAAACTGCCACTCCATGTTTCATGAAAGTCTATCACGGGGTCAATTGTAACCGGTAAAACTCGTTCAGGGGCATTGATCCAATTTTCATCAGCCCTTATCTCAAAACGGTAATGTTTATTCTTAAGAGGTGTGAG
>JAZOAL010000066.1:0-14048 GCA_045595425.1 Eubacteriales bacterium | reverse complement strand
AGCAACGACAATATGTGGGCGCGTGAAGCGTTGCGAATACTTAAAAAATATTTGCGCCCACAGAAAATATTCCTTGCGGTTTGGACAACCGCATTTCGCAAAGCGAAAACGGAATATTTTCACAACGTCCGAGCGAGTGAGAATATTGTCCACATAAAAAGCGTGTAGCGGGTGTGCGCAATACGCTGTGTTCCGCAGTGAGCGCGCAGGAACACAATGCGATGTTTTACGATTTTGGGCTTGGAAAGTCCAAAATGGCGGCGTTCAGCCGACAAGGAAAACTCGCCATCTCGATGCCCCGCATCGAGATATGCCCTCGGCAGAGCGCAATGGACTTTTGATGCGGAGTGTCAAAAGTGCCTTTGCGTTACTTTTGACAAAAGTAACAAAACCGCAAGTATGCTCGTTTCACTCGCAATAAGAATTTGAGCCGAAAAGGCAAAACACAGGAGGTGGATTTTATAGTAAGAAGTGTAAGCGCAACTTTAGGAGAAGGCTGTCTTTCCCACAATGACCGTAGCTTCATGGCAAACAACGTGGACGGCAGCAGAACGCATCTGAACATTGCCTACGTCAATGAGCCGATCAAGGAGGTCTATCACAAGCTCTTTGACGAGGCGCTTGAAAAGTACAACGCGAAGCAAACGCGCAATGACCGAAGGATCTCCGACTACTACGAAAAGATACGCACGGGAAAGCAAGAAAAGCTGTTCCACGAGATTATTATCCAAGTCGGCAACTGTGACGATATGAGTGCTACGGGCGAGAACGCCGAGCTTGCCAAGAAAATCTTGGACGAATACTTCCACGGCTTTCGGGAGCGCAATCATACCTTGCACGTGTTCTCCGCGCACTTGCATATGGACGAGGCGACGCCGCATCTGCACATTGACTTTATTCCCCTTGCCAAGAACAGTAAGCGAGGATTGGAAACAAGAGTATCCCTCAAACAAGCGTTAAAGGCACTTGGCTTTGAGGGTGAGGGGCGCGAGAACACCGAGGGCAATCAATGGGCGAATGCCGAGAAGAAATATCTTGCCGAGGTGATGGAGCGTTACGGAATTACACGGAGCGAGGACAAGGAAGAAAAGCGGGAGCATCTGTCTGTCCTTGATTACAAGAAGCAAGAGCGCAGCCGAGAGGTCGAAGAACTTACCGAGCAGGCGGCGGCATTAGAGCAATCCAATGCAGAGGCGCAACGAGAGACTGCGGAGATACGGGAAAGTCTTGAAAAGATGAAAAGCGAACTTTCCGAGCTAACCGAGGACAAGAACGAGATTGACCTTGAGTATAGCAAATATTTCGGGGATGGATGGGAGTTGCCCGAGCCGAGCGCGTTAATGACCGCAAAGACCTTCCGTAACAAACACGCTGTTCCTCTAATCTCCAAGCTGAAGGAGGTTATCCGTAAGCTCATCGTCAACGTAGTGGAGATTACGAAGATGTGGAAGAAGGCTATCGCAGAAAAGGACAACTACAAATATGAGTGTAGAAGTCTGAGGAGAGAGAACGGTGAGCTTCGCCGTGATGCCGCGTCCTTCCACATTGTACGGAGTGCTATCGGAGAAAAGGAGACCGATAATATCCTACACAGAGCCGAGGAAGAACGAAAACGTGCCGAGGCGGAACGCATTGCAAAGGAACAAGCCGAGAGAGAGGCGCGAGAGCGTGAGCGAGAGGAACGCCGCCTTGCCCGTCTGCAATCAAGAGGCAAAAAGAAAATCCGCGACGAGCGCGGAGATAGGTAAAAATGGGGATACGGTCTTGACCGAGGAAAAACGCAAATTTCCGTTTCTGACAGCCAAAATCGTATCCCACATCAAAAAGGCGTTTCCTATTGGAAAATTCGCATTTTCCAACGCTCTTGACCGAGCCTTTTTGAGCGAAAAACGCCTTACTTCAAAAACTTTATGAAAATAGGAGAAAAAACAATGATAACGAACAAAACAAAAAGCCAAAAGACAACAGAAATCTATTTTGATGAAACACCCGCGCCCGTAGTGATACGGACACACAACACAAATCTAAAGAAGCGGCTGCTTGCCTTTGCCGAGAAGTTTCCCACGCTTTGCAGGCTGACCGACGATGACGAGCTTGGATACCTTTCCTTTGAGATCGATAAGAAAAGGATTTCTTACCGCATCACCGATCCTTACACCGAAGAACGCAAGGCAATGGCAAGAGCCAAGATGAACGAGATCAACAAACAAGGGGGATAATGAATGGGTAGAAAAAGAATAAGAATTTTGAATATTGGAAAAGACAAGCTCCATTTTGTAGATTGCAAGGACGATGAGGGAGATATGAGCCGTAACTACAAGGGCGAATTGTATTACACCGAGGGCAAAACCCGCATCAAAATCACTGAGCATTTTATCGATGACGGGCGGCAACTGAACAAGCTCGTTCAGAACGTGATACAGAACGAGGCGGCTGTCACCCCTGTCGGTAAAAATGAAAGCGCATCATAAATTTACAAAAAGTTATGGAATCCGAAAGCAATCTATGGTATAATACAAGTGTAAGCAAGTATTGTACCGATGGATTGTTTCGAGTCACGAAGGAGGAACTCATTTGAAACAACAAATCTACAATACGGGAATTTATTTAAGACTTAGCTGTGACGATGACGTTCACGGTGAAAGCGTCAGCATATCCAACCAAAGACAAATGCTTACTCAATACTGCCGAGAACACGGGCTGAGGCTCGTCGATGAATACGTGGATGACGGCTATTCGGGAACGAATTTCGATAGACCGAGCTTTCAACGTATGCTTGACGATATAGAAAACGGCAAGATCAACTGTGTCGTTACCAAAGACCTATCCCGCCTCGGAAGAAATTATATCCTTACGGGACAGTACACCGAGATCTACTTTCCGTCCAAGAACGTTCGCTACATCGCGGTCAACGATGGCGTTGACAGTGAAAAGGGCGAGAGTGAGATCGCGCCGTTCCTTAATATTCTCAATGAAATGCACGCAAGACAAACGAGCAAAAAGGTCAAGGCGGCAATGAAGGTAAGATTTGAGAACGGAGCAAGGTCGGGATATTGCGCACCATACGGATATTTGAAGCACGAAAGCATCAAGGGTAAGATTGTTCCCGACGAGGAAACCGCTTGGGTAGTCAGAAAGATATTCACACTTGCCGCTACGGGATTGGGACCGAACAAAATTCGCAGAGCCTTGGAAAGCGAAAAGATCCCTTCGCCCTCTTGGCGACAATATGAAAAATTCGGGTTCTTTTCCCATCTGTTTGAGGGCAAACCCGAAAATCAAAAGTATCTTTGGACAAATCCGCAAATAGGCTTTATTCTAAAGGATGAAACCTATATCGGACACAGTATTCACTACCGAAGAAAATACGTTTCCTTTAAGAACAAGAAACAAGTTTTGGTGGACGAGAACGATTGGTATCGCGTGGAGAATACACACGAGCCGTTGATCTCAATGGATCTGTGGGAACAGGTGCAGGCTCACGTTTCGCAAAGGAAACGCTCAGGGAAAAGCGGACGGATTCAGATCTTTGCGGGATTGCTTCGATGCGCCGATTGCAAAAGCGGTATGAGATTGAAGGAGACAAAATATAAGGACAGCGTTTACCGTGCGTTTGAGTGTTCGACTTACGGTCAATACGGTAAGGAACGATGTACGAATCACCTCATCAATTACAAAACGCTGTATAATTTGGTGCTGATACGATTGCAGCAGTGGGTAGCATTGGCGCACAAGGACGAAAAAGAACTTTTAGATCGCCTATTGAAAAACGGACAAAAGCAACGTGACGCGGAAACGAGCATTTCCAAGAAGGAACTCGCCAAAGCGGTCAAGCGGCAAAAGGAGCTTGATACGATGTTTGCGAAGCTGTACGAGGATCACGCGATGGGAAGGATTGACGAGCGTAACTACGATATGCTTCGGGAACGCTATCAAGACGAGCAAAGAGGGTTGGACGAGAAGATCACCGCCTTAAACGCAAGACTTGCCGAAAGCGTGGAAACACAGCGTAACGCGGAACGGTGGATTGCTCTGATACAGAAATACACAGTAATCTCGGAGTTGACCGCCCCGCTGCTTCACGAGCTGATTGAGAAGATCGTTATCCATCAAGGTGTAACAAGCCCCGACGGCTTCAAAGACCAAGAGGTTGAAATCTTCTACCGCTTCATAGGCAAGATCGAATTTTAACTGAATATAAAACAATGCAGTGCTTCGTATGTCTTTAATTAAGGCATACGAAGCACTGCATTTGTGAACACAAATGCGAAAATACGGCATACCTCTTTCGAGATATACCGTATTCTTGCCAAACTGTCCTTTAGAAAAAGGCTCTAAGGTCCTCCGTCCTTTTTCTATGTATCAGGCACTTCATCGCTTTTGGGAAGCGGTATAGCCCTTTCGCTGATGTCAAAGCTTTGTTTTCCAACAATGGCTTCAAGCTCAGCAGCGGTAATGCTTGGATGGGTGGTTCGGCAGTGGACATGAAGAACATCACCGGTGGTCATTCCCATACCTATTCGTCCTGCCGAAGGATTGTTGTTTACCGAAACAATGACGCATGCGGGCGGCCAAAGAATATCACGCACTTCTTTACCTATAACGAACGAGTCCTCGGCAACGGTAAGATAAGCATCGATCGTCAAGGGCTTCAGCCCTTTATTGTAATGCTCGATCTTTCCTTCGATAACGGTGTCGGAAAAGGACGGTACGCCCATAAGCTCTATAACGACAAAGGCAAAGGTCACCCCTATTGTAATTGGCAGTACATTTGACATCCCGGAAAGAGCTTCAACTGCAAATGCCAGAGCAGTGAGAGGAGTTCTTGAGGATGCACTGAGGAAGGAAGCCATGCCGATGATAACAACAATGATATAGTATTCATGGGGCAGCACACCTGCCGCAACGGCAATTTTTCCGCAAACCGATCCTATTATAGCGCCGAATGCGAGTTTTGGAACGAAAAGTCCTCCTGTGACCCCTTGTGTGTTGCTGACGATCAGAAGAATTGCTCTGACACAGAGAATGATAATAAGCATATACCAAACTCCGTTGCCCATGGTCAGCTCTTCGATCAGGGAATGACCTGTTCCGATACAGCTTTTTGAACAGAAACCGACTATTGAGACCAAAGCGAAAATTACGGTTGTCTTAGCAAGGAAAGGAATATTTTTCAGTTTGTCTATAAGCAGTGATCGCAGAAAACGGTAGAATTTGGTGAAAAACAGGGCGCATATACCGCATATGGCCCCCACAACTAAGGGAATCCAAATAAATTTCAGGGGCAATATGCTATCAATTTTAAAATGAAACAGGGTTGGGGAAATATCAAATGCAAGGGAAAGCAGCTCTGTAACTGCGGTGCTTGCGGCAACAGTCATAGAGGCGATCATGAAGATCATCGGCGAAAAACGTCGGTGCGCCTCTTCAAAGGCAAAAAATATACCCGTGATCGGAGCTCCCGTTGCCGCACTGAAGCCTGCACATGCTCCGCCGGTCATGATATAGCGGCTCCATGCCGGATGCTTTTTTCCGAAAATTTTAGAGGTGCCAAGCCCGGCAAGAGCCCCCATTTGAACGCTTGGGCCCTCTGTGCCCAGGGGAACTCCGCAAAAATATGTGAGCATTGAGGAAAAGAATACCGTTAAAATACTGCTCATCTTTTTAAGCGGAACATAGCCGCGCAGAGCCGCAATTGCGGTAGGTATGCCTCCGCCGCGGCAATCGGGATTTTTTCGGAGCAGAAGCCCGGCGAAAAGTCCAAGCAATGCAGCGCCGAAAACAAGAATCGGTAATAATCTGATATCCACCCGTACGGCATCATATATCTGCGCCGACAGTGAGATAAGCGCGGAGGAAGCCAGCTTGAAAAGAAATATCAGGGCGGCTGTTATAAAACCTGCAATTGCCGAGAAAAAGACGCAGGGAAATAGAATGTTTATTACATATGTAAGTCTGTTTTTATTCATAATTATTTTCGCTGTTTTCTGTGAAATTAACATGGGCACGCAGTGCATCCATTCGTGCGTCCAGCTCTGCGGAGAGAGCTGCACATATCTGGAGCTCTTTTGCCATGTCCTTGGTAAATTCAAAATCCTTTTTATATCGGAGCTGATGTTCAAGGCTCGCCCAAACATCCATTGCAATGGTACGAAGCTGTATCTCCACCTTCATTCCTCTTTTTTCATGGGCAAGGAATATCGGTACTTTCACGATAAGATGCAAGCTGCGATAGCCATTCTTCTTTGGATTCTTGATATAATCCTTTTTTTCGATAAGAGTTATATCATCCTGACTTAAAAGCGCATTTGCAAGGGTATATACATCTTCCGGAAAAGAGCATATGACCCTGACACCGGCAATGTCGTTCAGATTTTCTTCAATTGCCTGGGGGGTTAGCGGAAGTCCCTTTCTTTCAAGCTTTTCTTTTATGCTCACGGGATGCTTTAGGCGCGTTTTGATATCGCTTATGGGATTTCGGTCATGGCGAAGGGAAAATTCCTCATTGAGAACGTTTAATTTTGTCTCGATCTCCATGATCGCACATCGATAATATGCCATCAATTTGTTATATTGCCTGAGCCACTCTTTCGATTGCTCCAAAAAGTCATCGCCGAAGAGCTCTTCTATTCTGCTTTTGTATTCCGAAGAATTTTTTAGTTCTTTGTCGCTCATTATATTTTCCTTTTCATATTTTTAAAGCTTTTTATATAGGTTAGTGTTAAAGCTTTTACAGACTGCCTATAATCCGTCAAATATTATTTCACATACCTATTCTTCGCCGCGGTCAGCTCTTCGATAAACATCCGATCAAGCTCAGTGAGCTTATAATCCTTTTTATATATAAGAACGTCGCGGTATATCTTCTTGTTATCGGGGCATTTCTTCTGCACCAGACCATAACGCTCAAGAAGCCCGTCAGGCATAGGCGAAACCCACATAAAGGTATCGGGATTTTCGGCAAGAAGCTCAAATTGACTTGCCCTCTCAAAAACGAATATACGTCTTTCGGTATTATCGGGAAGCTCGCTTTTTCTTACCTCCGCAAGGGACAGAGACGGAACAAAGGGATCGGCGTGAGCTATTTCGATATAAGACTCAAGATCGGAAAAATATACCGTATCGCGCTCTGCAAGGGGATGCTCTTCGTTCATTACCAGCTTATATTTAAACTCGGTGATAAGCTCGGAAACAAGTCCCTTTTCCTCAAACATTTCCTTAAAATAGGCATCATGCTTTGCCGCATAACGAATAATACTCAGCTTATAATCCGCATGGAGAACATTGTTTATAGCCCGCGAGGAATTTGTCTCCTTATATACGATCTCGGTCTTATGCCCGGGCTCTATGCGCTTTGAGAGCTGTGCGATGGCATGGGCAATATAGCTTGCCCGCGGCACCGAGATCGAAAAACGCCTATTCTCGGTATGTCCGTCCTTAAACATATTTTCAACTTCGTCAACCTGCATCAGTATCCGCTCCGCATATTGCAAAAGCTTCTCACCCTCGGGGGTAGGTATCATACCTCTGCCCGTGCGCTCAAAGATAGTTATCCCAAGGGAGCCTTCAAGCTCCTTTATTGCGCGGCTGAGATTGGGCTGAGCCATATAGAGCCGCTCGGCGGCTTTGATTATCGAGCCTGTCTTTGCCACCTCAATGGCGTATTTCAGATATAAAATATTCAAAATTTAACTCCTATGAAAAGAAAATTCTTTTTTCATCTCCGTCGATCACTTCAAATCGGCGGACTTCAAATGTTTTTTCAATGCTCCCGCTCCGAAGGATCTCGCTCTTATCTCCATATGCTGTCAGATAGCCCTCTGAAAGAATGGCAATATCATCGGCAAAAGAAATCGCCGCAGCAGCGGGGATCTTTTTCGGCTCTTTGTTACTTCTCTGCTAAATTATTGTTTAGCATTATAAATTTGAGTTTTTAGAGGTTACAAATAATTTATTTGCTCTTCTGCAATAATTATATCACATAAAAAAACAATATTCCATAATTTTAATGAAATTTTACCGATTTTCAGTAAAAATCGTCATTCTCTTGACTTTGACAGCGCAAAGTGATAAAATATTTCCAAAAGTTTTTAAAAACAGGTGAAACATATGAAAATTCTAATAGTTCTCTCAGCGCTTGCTGTTATTCTTTTGCTTTGCTGCTATCTGGCATATCTGAAGGCATATCACAACCGCCGCGGAAAGAAGAAAGACTCATCCGTCCTTCCATCAAGCGACCAATATACAAAGGTGCGCTCTGTAACCGACCTGCTCTATTCCGAAATGAAGGCTCTCGATTTTGAGGAAGTCTATATAACCGCCCGTGACAAAACAAAGCTTTTCGGCAGATATTATCATGTTGCGGATGGAGCTCCCATACATATTCAATGTCACGGATACCGAAGCTCGTCCATACATGATTTTTGCGGCGGACATAAGCTTGCCCGCGAAATGGGCCACAACATACTTGCGATCGACCAGCGTGCCCACGGAAACAGCGAAGGAAATACCACAAGCTTCGGAATAAGAGAAAGATTTGACTGCATCGACTGGGCGGATTATCTCATAAAACGCTTTGGGCAAGACACCAAAATAATACTTTCGGGAATTTCCATGGGAGCATCGACAGTCCTTATGGCCTCCGGTGAAGATCTGCCTGAAAATATTTTAGGAATCATTGCCGATTGTCCATATTCCTCACCAAAAGCAATTATTCTCCGAGTCTGTCAAGGCATGGGTATACCGCCTAAGCTCGGTTATCCCTTCGTATATTTGGGGGCTCTTCTTTTTGGCAGATTCAAGCTCACGGAGACCGACGCTGTGAAAGGGGCAGGAAAATCCAAAATTCCGATCCTTCTTATCCACGGCGAAGCGGACGATTTTGTTCCCTGCTCTATGAGCCGTGAGATCGCCAAAGCCAATCCCGAAATGGTCTCATTTCATGCTTTCCCAGATGCAGGACATGGCCTCAGCTATGTTGTTGATACAGAAAGATATGTTAAAGAAACCGAGGATTTTTTAAACAGAATCATAAAATGAATTCTTTAAATTCAAGTAAGTAACACTAAACAATAATTTAGCAGAGAAGTAACAAACAGTTCATGAGATCCTTCGCCTTTGGCGAAGGATCTCAGTACTGAACTGATTATAATGTTTCTACGGAAAATAACGGTTAATTTTCCGGTGAAAAAAATAAGTGATCCCCCTATCTTGTCATCCTGAGCAAAAGGCGAAGGATCTCATGTGGTATTAACTAACTATTCGCTAAATTATTGTTTATCTAAAGAAATTGAAAAAGATCGGCAATTCTGCCGATCTTTTTCATTCATTAAATCGCGTATTTTTTGCTGTAACGCTTATATTCGCGGTCATATTCCTCGCTGTTGCGGCGGAATTCGCGAAGAGATTCATGGAGATCAAGATTTCCGTGGAGAGTATCAACAACACATCCTGCAATATTGGAGCAATGATCGGCAGTTCTTTCAAGATTTGTAAGCAGATCAGACCAAACGAAGCCTGCTTCGATGGTGCAATCGCCCTGCTGCATTCTGCGGATATGGTTTAAGCGGAGCTTTTCCTTAAGATTATCGATAACCTGTTCAAGAGGTTCAACCAGTGAAGCAGAATCCACATCATCATCCGCAAAGGATTTAAGAGAAAGCGCAAGTATCTCATTTACGGCTGTGCAGAGGATCTGCAGCTCCTTCTTTGCATCATCGGAAAAAGCAAATTCTTTCTCCTTAAGCTCCTCGGCAGACTCAACGATATTAACGCTGTGGTCTGAAATTCGCTCAAAGTCTCCGATAACGCGCAGTAGCTTTGCCGCCTCGGCACTGTCGGTGTCACCGATCTGTAAGCTGCTGAGCTTGAGAAGATAGGTTCCGAGAACGTCCTCATATTTATCTGTCTCGTCCTCTGCTTCTCTGATCTTTTCCGCAAGAGCGGGAGTATAATCGGTCAAAGCTGTAAGAGAATTGCGCAGTGCGTTTACTGCCACCTCAGCCATCTGAGCTGTAAGCGCGCGACAGCGCTCAAGAGCAACGGCAGGAGTTGTAAGCAGACGCTCGTCGAGCATAGATTGCTTTTCCTCTGTTTTGTTTTTTGAATCGGGAACGATCTTATTCGCCAGCTTTTCAAGCAGACCCGCCATAGGCATAAGAAGCGCCGTGCAGAGAATGTTGAATGCCGAATGGCAGATCGCGATACCTGCGGAGGTAGCATTTTCGCCGAGTATCGCAGGATTGGCAACAGCCTGAATTATCGCAAATACCGTCAGCCAAACTATTGTGCCGATAACATTGAAGGAAAGATGAACAAGAGCGGCGCGTCTTGCATTCTTATTTGCGCCAATAGAGGAAAGCATTGCTGTTACACAGGTACCGATGTTCTGTCCCATAATGATCGGAATAGCCGCACCGTAAGGAACGAGCCCCGAAAGAGCCAATGCCTGAATAATGCCCACGGATGCAGAGCTGGACTGGATAACAGCAGTGAGCACAGCACCCGCCAGCATACCGAGGACGGGATTTGTGAACATAGTAAAGAAGCTTGTGAAGGCAGGAACATTCTGAAGCCCGGCAACCGCGCCAGACATGGTATCCATACCGAACATCAGAGTTGCAAAGCCAAGCAGGATCGTTCCAATATCCTTCTTCTTACTGCTTTTGCAGAACATAAAAAGAACGATACCTATAAGAGCAAGAACAGGCGTGAAGGACGTGGGCTTTAAGAGCTGAACAAAAAGATTATCACCTGAAATTCCACCAAGACTGAGTATCCAAGCGGTAACTGTTGTGCCCACATTGGCTCCCATAATAACATTTATCGCCTGCCTCAGCGACATAAGTCCGGAGTTAACAAAGCCCACAACCATAACGGTCGTTGCCGAAGAGCTCTGAATAACAGCGGTAACACCGAGCCCCGTCAGGAAGCCTGCCAGCTTGCCCGTTGTGAGTTTTCCGAGAATTGTGCTGAGCTTAGCACCCGCACGGCTTTCAAGAGCTTGTCCCATAATGTTCATACCAAAGAGAAAGAGACAAAGACCTCCGATAAGGGTCAATACGTCAAAAATTGTCATACGTTTTTTCCTTTTCTGCAAATTTTATGGTTATATAATACTCTTTCAACATCAAATCGATAATCAAAGTTTTGTAAAATCCATGTAAATTAAGAAAATCCCTTTATATTATGCCCAAGCAGAATGTGACTGTTTCACTAAATATTGATGATAAACAATAATTTATCGGGGGAGTTTGTAGTGTGATGAACTAACATAGTGTGATGAACGAATATTAGCCTTCCCCAGCGGGGAAGGTGTCTCGGCGCGGTGACTATATTTAGAGCGAATACATTGTTCGCCGAGACGGATGAGGAGATCATCCTACCGTTTATCTATGGGTTAGATGATCTACTCATCCACCACTGCGTGGTCCCCCGAGCTCGGCAAAGCCGAGGTGATCCCTGTTAGAGAAGGCTTATAAACGTACCGCTAAATTATTGTTTTGCGGTGTGAAATACATATTGAAAATGGGTCATCTCATTCATAGCGTGAGATAACCAAAAATAATCACATTGATTTCGGAAACCGCAGAGTAATCGTTGTTCCCTCGCCGAGAACGCTCTGCATTTCGATCTTTGCCCGCTCAAATAATTCATCCGTAACAAAAGCCTGAACGATCTTCCTGATATCTCCGCCAACGCAGTTTGTCCCCGTCTGAAGCAGCTCCATAGCCATGCGATTAAGACTTACAATGATATGGTTTTTATCGATCAGTACAAGCCCCTCATTCATTCTGTCCGCCGCCACCGTCAGCTCATCAGAAGCTAAATTAAGCTGAGCCGAAAGAGATGAAATGCGCTTTTTGAGGGGTTTAATGATATAAAATACCACGATCACGGTTATAACAGCTGCCAAGACCGCACAGCATAATAAAATTTGTATAACCGTGCTGAATACCTCCGTCTCATGCAAAGCTCCCATTATCATAAAAAGGCAGGCAAGAAGCACCGATATTAAAATAAGACCCACAGAGCGAAAGCAGCTCTTTTTCATAATCTGACCTCAAAATTTTTTATCCATACGGTACCCGACTCCCCGAACAGTTTCAATATAATCGCCGCAAGCACCCAATTTATCGCGCAATGTTCCGATATGTACATCAACAGTTCGAGTCTCTCCCATAAAATCAACTCCCCAAACCAAAGAAAGAAGCTGGTCGCGGGTATAAACTCTTCCAAGATTCTGCATAAAAAGACTCAATATTTCAAATTCCTTAAAAGTGAGCTGTATGCGCTCTCCCTCGGCTGTAACGGTGTGTTGATCCAAATCAAGCTCCAGAGCCCCTGCGCGAAGCAAGCTTTTTGATCCGTGAGCTATCGGTCTTGATCTTCTGAGTACAGCCTTTACACGGGAAACCATTTCCATCATGCCAAAAGGCTTTGTGAGATAGTCATCGGCACCGCTATCAAGTCCAATCACCTTATCATATTCTGTTCCCTTTGCCGTTGCCATGATCACAGGAATAGCCGCTGTTGCGGTTTGCGAACGCAAGTCGGTAAGGATCGTTATCCCGTCCTCCCCCGGGAGCATGATATCAAGCATGATAAGCTCCGGCGTCTTTTCGGTAAGAGCTCTCCAAAGTGCCGTGCCGTCAGAAAAGCCCTCCGCCTCAAAGCCTGCCATGCGCAGAGTATATATCATCATATTTCTGATGCCGTTGTCATCCTCAACACAAAAAATCACAATTCAGCCTCCATAGTGTCATTAAGCAGATAAATGATACGCCATTTATGTAATACATGACACCATGCTATTGTAAATTTCATGTGAAATTTACAATGCCTTTACCCATACTTCAGATCATTTCTTAAACCTTTTGTATTTCTCGATATAAGGGCGCATGAGCCGAGACAGATTATCAGCCATTTCGATAATGCCTTCAATGCTCGGATGAAGCATATCCGCACTCATTCCGAGATCTCCCGTGAGTATAGTCTCACCGCCAAAGATCTTTATATAAGGAGATGCGATCCTTGCCGCCTCCTCGATAACGACCTGTCTGAATCCATCAACCTTAACATGGTAATCCTCGTTATCACAGCCATAATGGAAAATATCTATGCAAAACATATATTTATCGGGATGCTTATCGTGAATGGTATTCAAGGTATAACGCACACGCTCACGAAATTCATCAAGCTCGATCTTACCCACAAGATTTATGCCAAGCTCAAGAACCATGAAATCCCAATCGTCAAGAGAAGCGAAATAGTCTGCCATGGCATGCTCCACAAGGCAACATCCCGCAAAGCCGAAATTTCTGCAGTCAACACCAAGCTTGTCAGCGGTGCGTTTGTTCCAAAGCAGGTTGGGAATAATGCCAAAGCACCCCTGCGTAATGGAAGAACCATAGAAAATACCGTTAAGCTCCGGAACCTCGTCCTTCGCCGGCGGTCTGATATCGCCTTCAATGCTGTGAATGATAACAGGCGCCGTCTCCATAACCAAACGGACAACCTTAGGCGAAAATGCCAGCCCGTTATCATTTTTTACCCTTTCGAGGGTTTTAAGATTAGACGGAAGAGTCACTGTAAATGTCTGCGGTTCATTTGTAACGGTAAAAATAGTTCCCGTCTGCATCGCACCATGATAGAGAATAATCCTATTGCTCTCGCCCTCTATCTGCGTTGAAAGCGTTAGCTTGACTTCACCCCCAAAGGGTACAAATCTTATCTCCATTCCGATGTTTTTCTTTGTGCGGGACTGTGCCGTGGAGCTGAGCTTATTACAAACCTCCTCCGGAACCTTCTGAGGGCAAACACCTCCGCGAATCTCGGTGAGAGTGTCGGCTCCCCATATCTCAAAATTGTTGTGTATCATTTTCCTTTTCCTCCAAGCTTTTATTCGGTAAACAATAATTTGTCGGTGAGTAGAAAGGTGAACTATGGCAGATGATGACAAGCGTTAGCCTTCTCTATCAGAGAAGGTGGCGCGGAGCGACGGATGAGTAGAAGCCCCGTCTATGATTACGATATCTGAGCAATACCGA
>JAZOAL010000065.1:0-5703 GCA_045595425.1 Eubacteriales bacterium | reverse complement strand
TTCGCTCTGATCATTCAGCTTTTGAAGCATTAACGGAACATTGACAAGATACTTCTTTCCGGCATTTATGGCGGGTATATCACCAGCTTTTACGCCTTTACGGATAAAGCATTCTGCAAGCCCGGTATATTTCGCCGTTTCCGGGATAGACATATAAACAGGGGTCATATTTGCGCCGCCTTTCCATAGAGTTCTTCAGCAATAGTGTCAATAGCGGTCATGATTGCTTCGAGTCTTTCCGGCTCGAGGTCATACCTCAACCAGCGAACAAGTGTAGTTTCGCTGATGTTCAGCTTCTGCGCGATCTGCCACAACGAAACGCCGCGTGTTCGCGCTTCAATTCTGATGTTATTGTTCTTTTTGTTTGGCATTGTTTCTCCTTTCCAATCTGCCTTTTTTGTGCTATCATGTCATCATCAATGTAAGTATATTTTTGTCCACAAACGCGCATTTTTCAATGGTTATGGATTACAAAAATTTTGCTTTTCGAAGTTTGCACAAGTTTGCACAAGTTAGCACAAGTTAGCACAAATTAGCACATGATGTTAAATTATGTTAAATCTGTTTGTGCAGATTAACCAAATAAAAAAGGTGTTTCAAGGGGTTAAAAGACATGGCAAGTGTAACGATGAGAAAACATAAAGACGGTTCGCGGGTGTTCCGTTTCCGGGTCATGGTAAACGGTGAAGTGTTCTGTAAGACATGGCCTGATAAAAAAGACGAACAAATCCCGCTAACATGGAGCGATAAACGCGCGCAAAATGCGGCTGATAAAAAGGCGGCATTGTTTGAAGATGACTGTAAACGCGGCGCGGTCACTAAAGACAGGCGCACGCTCGAGGCATACTGTAATTATGTGATTGACTTCAAAGAGGCAACAGGCGTATTAAAACCGCTCACAATAGAGGGTTATCGCGATCTGATGCGCCGCATATCAACCTCGAGCTTGGGTAAGATGCGCCTTTCAGACATAACCGCAAAGGATATAAACACCTTTTATCAAGAGCTTTCCGGGGACGGACAAAACAGGACAACAGGCGGTAAGCTGTCAGTCAAAACTATTCGTGAACATCATGTATTGATACATGCGGCATTAAAACAGGCGGTCAAAGAGGGCATATTGTTATATAATCCAGCTGATAACGCCACGCCGCCAAAACTCGATAAAAAAGAGGCTTCATATTTCACGCCGGAACAGATAACAGACATATTAAACGCGCTTGATCATGAACCGCAATTTTGGCGCGCCTTTACATATCTGCTTATAGGGTCAGGCATGCGCCGGGGTGAAGCGGTTGCGCTGAAATGGTCTGATATAGACTTTAAGACCGGGCGTGTATATATTCACAAGAACATAAACAGGAACAGAAAAGGCGATCTCATAGAGGGTTCAACCAAAACAGGAAAAGGGCGCACGATCAGTCTGCCTGATGAAGTGATCAAAGAGCTTCAGGCATGGCGGCGGGTGCAGTCTGATCTGCTGGGCGTTCTAAATGTTGGCGGCTATGTGTTCGCAATTGATGAACCTCAAAAGCCTATATACCCGGCAAGCGTGACTCATTATTACGCGCGGTTTTCTGAAAAGTATAATCTGCCTCATATAAACCCGCACGCGTTCCGGCATACTCAAGCCAGTATTATTTTACAATCCGGGGATATTGTCGCGGCTTCGTCACGGCTTGGTCATTCTCGAACATCTACCACAACGGACATATACGGTCACATGATGAACGCAACGGACAAACAGACCGCTGAACGCGTCAGTGATGCCTTATTCAGACAGAAAAAGTCTGAATGATGTTTATATCACTTTGTATTTTTTCTTGGCTTAAACAGGCGTTTTTTCAGTCCTCGAGCGTTCCGGGGTCAGGTGCTTTTCAAAAATGGTCAAAAAATGGTCAAATATATCGTTCATTTTATACGGTTAAACTGAATTGTATCGCATTACAGATTATAACAGGCGTAATGCCGCAAAACATTTAAATATCAGGCTTTAAGGATTAAACCGTATAACAGATTGTTAAACCAAAATGAACATGATTAAATACAAGAAGCAAATGTCACAACCATGATGCCGCGGGTTCGAGTCCCTCACAGACCACCATTCATAAAGCCTTATTTTTCAAGGGGTTTCAGCCTTGAGGGGTAAGGCTCTTTTGTTGGTTAAAATGCATTTTGGTCAAAAAATGGTCAAATACCCCTTATTTTTTGTTCTGAAAAGCTCGAGGTTCTTCTTGCATACAAGACACTAAAAAAGCCCCTTTCCGGGGCTTATATATTCCATCTCGTTTAGTTGATCAGATCTTCAATGCACCGTCTTTTATGGCTTTGTGACAGACCGCAACGCCGAAATAAAACGCCATGCATAAACCGTCATATTTATCAGCCTTGGCAGCTTCAAACAATTCGTTCAGTTCGCTGGCAACAAGCTGTCTATTTTCCGGCAATAAATCAAAGGCGTGATCGCTCATTCTTTTAACATTTCTTGGCACGGTGTAGCTCCTTTCGTGATCTTCGCCGGGCGGGGTCAGCCCGCTTTCGCGGGCGTGCCCGGCTATGTTAGGATAATGAGATATATAAAAGGGCGGGTTAGGGCGCCCCTTTATGCGATTGTAAAGCGATAGCTTCCTGTTTCCTTTGTGTATGCCTTGTAAAGCTCCGGCTCTGCCGCCTTGAATGCCTTGCTGTCAAAACGCGTTCCGGCTATATACATCCAGCGGATTGTTCTGCCGCTTTCGGTTTCGAGCTTTTCTATGCCTCGAGCTTCAAGCTCTGCCTTGATCTCGTCTTTTACCGCGTTTGCCTGTGCCTCAAGCTCTTTGATCTGTGCTTCAAGTGCCATGATCTTCTTTGTTCTGTTATCAATCTGTTTGTTAGTAAGCATTTTGTGATCTCCTTTCGAGTGATTATCTGTTCTTTGTGATTATAGTATAAACGATATAGTTTAAATTGTCAATAGGTATATTTAAATAATTTCATTTATTTTTAAAATATTTCCGTTGTTTTATTAAACTGATTAGTTGACAATAAAATGAATGCATGATAATATAAACGCGGAGGTTTACACAATGAATACAGAACAGAAAATAAAAGCAGCTTTAGCTATTGCTGGAATAAGTCAGTCAGAGCTTGCGCGGAGGCTCGGAACATCTCCGCAAAACTTAAATCAAAAGGTAAAGCGGGACGCGCTATCGCTCGAGGATTTCGCAAAGATCGCTGAAGCTATTGGCGCGGATTGGTGCGCTGTTTTCCGTTTCCCGGACGGAACAGAAATATAAAAGCTCGAGGTCAGACAATGAAGCTGATCAGACTATCATTCAGGCTGTTGAGCATAAAGGTTAAACTGTTGATCGCTAAAATCAAATTGTTTATAATCAGGTAAGCTCTTGATCTATCTAATTATCGAACCAAAAGGCAAGGGGCGGCGCATGCCGCTCTTTTGCTTTCCTGATCTGCTGGGCGTGTAGTTGTTCGGTTGCTTTTTATAGCGTGTCTTAATTGTTTATCGCCTGTTCCTCGCCTGTTTATTATATCGCGCGCGTGCGCGCGTAAGCGTCAGATAATTCTGCTCACGCCGCTTCATCGCCGCTTTTTATCGCGTCAAATAAATACATTTTTCATCGTTTCAGGGGCTTTTATGTGTATTAAAATAACCTCGAGCGTTCCGGGATGTTTTTTCTTTCAATCCCTTTTATTATGAAAAACTCCGAAAAAATCTGCTATAATTCAGTAAAAAAGGTGCTTTTATGTGCTTTATCAGGGGGTATCATGAACGGAAAAGAGTTTGGATTGACACAACCTCAATATATGTTTGCTTTATGGAGCGTCAGGGCATATATCGCCGGATATAAACAGCCTTATACGAACATCATTGATCAGATGCTTTTATCATTCCCGGTAGGAGTGCGGTCAAAGGTTCTGTCAGATATACAAGACCGCGTGAATGTATCAAAGAGTGATACAGAAATAAAGACTTGGCGTGATAAGCTGATACTGTCTTTAGTGTATTAGTGCTGTTGAGCTTAAAATCGCCGCTTTAAGACAATATATTGTTATGTGTGGTAAATTATACGGCATATAGAATAAAATCGCCGAAAATGGCGTTTTTCGACCTGTTCACGGCCGCTTCATGATATAATAAACCCCGGAAAACTAATTGTCCGGGGTTCGCTCGAGGTCAGTTATTTGTTCTTCAGGGTCTTTTGATACATTCCTTTCCGGCAAGCTGTCAGCGGCTTTTAACAGGGCTTGCCGGGTTTTGAATATTTCTATCGCTCTGCCTTTCAAGCTGTCTGTAAACTCTTTCACATCTTCTTTGTATTCTGCGATATAATAGCCGGGGTGATCTCCGCGCGTCATAGCGCATATCGGTGCGCCGTCATGCCGGGCGCGGTTGATCATGATTGTTATATCTCTGATTTCACAATTCAAGATGCTTGCAAGCTCTTTTCCTGTCCGGGCGTTTTCCGCGCCTTTAAGCAAATGATCTGTGATCATAGCTCTTCCCTTTCTGATACGAACACATCAAATTCATATCGCTTTATGTATTCCCTGATCTGCTGGGCACATATCGTGTTTACTGTTGCGCTGTGGTTCTTCGCGATCTGCTTTAATGCTTCGATCTCTTTTCGTTTAAGTCTAACTGTGATACATGGTTGCTTCATGCGTTTTCCTTTCTGCCTTAAAAGGCGTTTAGACATTTAAGCTGATACTTTATGCTATCAATAACGCCGCTCGAGGTCTGATCTCCCGGAATGATGTTACAATCCAGCATGGCATTTTTTACATTTCGTTCCTCGAGCTTTTCCCTTTCTGCCTGAATAACAAGTGATTTGTAATCATTGTCAGATATGGTTTTCTGTTTTTCCGGCTCTGATGCCTGAACAGGGTTCTTGATAAACTCATTATCCATATTGGCATATTTAATGATCAGGTCAAAATGATCTGCTGCGGGGGTGTAGCCTTTCCAGTCCTCTTTGATGCCTTGAGATGTTTTATCAATGCGTTTCTCATAATTCAGGACATGAGCCTTAATATACTCGTATTGTTCCCGGGTGAGTGATACATTATTATACAGACCATAAAAGGCTTTAACAGGGGCGGCGGGGCTGCTTTCCTCTACCTCTACCTCATTATCATTATCAGGTTCATGTTCATTATCAGGTTCATGTTCATTATCAGCTTCGTTTGCTTCGTTTTGCTTCGTTTGCTTCGCGTATGAAGCATTTGCTTCGTTTGCTTCATTATTGAAGCATTTGCTTCGTTCTGATTTTTCCCGCCTGATCTCTCCGCTTTTCAGCCCGCCTTTTCTGCCTGAATTGGCGCGTTTGATACAGACTTCAGCCCATGATGCCGCGTCACGATCAAGACTGTTTTTTATACGCTTGAAGCCCATGCGTAAAGCGCGATCTTCAAAAGCTGGTTCTGTGCTATTGATCTGGTATTCAATAACGGCCTTGATCAGCTTTCCCGCTTCAATGTCGCTTAGTTCCTCGAGCGTTTCGCGCATATCCTGAGTGTATAATATAAAGCTGGTTCTTGCCATTATTCCACCTCTCTGCTTTCGCTCTGATCATTCAGCTTTTGAAGCATTAACGGAACATTGACAAGATACTTCTTTCCGGCATTTATGGCGGGTATATCACCAGCTTTTACGCCTTTACGGATAAAGCATTCTGCAAGCCCGGTATATTTCGCCGTTTC
>JAZOAL010000064.1:0-12001 GCA_045595425.1 Eubacteriales bacterium | reverse complement strand
TGCTTTTAGAAAATCAGCCAAAAAATATCATCCCGACCTTCACCCCGACGATAAAGTCTGCGAAGCAAAATTTAAAGAAATAAACGAAGCTTACGAGGTTCTTTCCGATAAAGAAAAACGTGCAAGATACGATCAGTTCGGTCATGCGGCATTTGATCCTTCGAGCGGCTTTGGCGGCGGAGGCTTCAGCGGTTTTGGAGATTTCGGAGATATTTCTGATATCTTCAGCTCTATGTTCGGCGGAGGCTTCGGAGGCTTCGGCGCCGGAAGCAGACGGCGTAACAGCCCCATTCGCGGTGATGATATCGGAGTTCACATAACCATTTCCTTTGAAGAAGCCGCCTTCGGCACCAAAAAGGATATCACCTATAACAGAATTCAGAAATGCTCGGAATGTGAAGGCTCGGGTGCGGCTAAGGGAACAAGAGCCGAGAATTGCTCGCAGTGCCACGGCTCGGGTCAGGTTTATGTGACAAAGCGCATGGCAGGCATGTCCTTCCAAACCCAGACAAGCTGCAGTGCTTGTAATGGTTCGGGTAAGATAATTAAAACTCCTTGTACAAACTGCAACAGCAAGGGCTATGTGAAGGTCTCAAAAAAGCTGGAGGTCACTATCCCTGCAGGTATAGATGACGGAGAACGCATTGCTTTGCGCGGACAGGGATGCGACGGCCGCAATGGTGGTTCTGCCGGAGATTTGATTCTGAGTATCAATGTTAAATCCCACAATATTTTTGAGCGCGATGGCTATGACCTTTATTGTGAGGTTCCGATAACTGTGGTTGAGGCAACTCTCGGTGCGGAGATCGATGTTCCAACCCTTGAGGGCAATGTTAAATTCAAGATTCCGGAGGGAACTCAGCCAAACACCCGTTTCAGCATTAAGCAAAAGGGTATCACAATGATAAATTCACAGCGTAAAGGCGATCTTTATTTTGACATAGTTGTTGAAATCCCCAAGAATCTTACAGAAAAGCAGAAAGAGCATATGCGAACTTTTGCCGAAAGCTGCGGGGAGAGTAATTATGCCAAAAAAACAGGCTTCTTTAAGAAAATTTCTGAATTGTTTAAGTAACAAATATAAATAATAATTTGTCGAACCGTAGAGAGATAAATAAACGTGCTCCACCGGTCATCCCGAGCGAAGCGAAGGATCTCATAGACATAAAGTTACTTACTGCCTAGGAGATTCTTCACTTCACTTCGTTTCGTTCAGGATGACAGATAGTGCTCATTTGTAGCTTTTCCTACATGAAAAAATCAAGAGATTTGCTGTAGAAAGATATACAGACGACTTACAAATGTCATCCTGAACGCAGTGAAGGATCCCATAGGCTGTAAGTTACTTTGCCCCGACAAATTATTGTTTAACGTGAGAAAGAATAAAATTCTTAAAGTCTTTATTCATTAAAAGTTTTTGAGATTCTAAAGACCTCTTTCGAAAAAGGTCTTTAGCGGGGGATGGGGCGGTGCCCCATGTCCAAAATTATTGCTTAAAAAATAGAAAGGAAAGACGTTTTGGAACAGACAAAGGATTGGACACAGCTCCGCGTGACTGTGAAGCTGGAGCTTCTTGATGCCGCCACAGCAATTATAAGCATGATCGATAATAACCTCATGATCGAGGATTACAGCGATATTGACCTAAAAAGCGTTTATGGGGATCTTATAGATGAAAGTCTGCTGAATGCAGATAAGACCATCGCTTCTATTTCTGTTTTTATCCCCTGCGAAAAAAGCCCAACAGATGCCATGGCATTTTTGCGCGAGCGCTTTGATGCCGAAGGGATCGACGCGAAATTTGAGCTTATCGGCGTAAATGAGGATGACTGGGCAAACGCATGGAAGGCATATTACAAGCCAATCAGGATCGGAGAGCATATGGTGATAGTTCCTGCTTGGGAGCGTTTTGAGCCTCTGCCTGATGATATCGTTGTGCGCATGGATCCCGGAATGGCATTTGGAACGGGAACGCATGAAACAACGCGCCTTGTTATAGAGCTTCTCGAAAAATATGTAAACAAGGGCGATCGGATGCTCGATGTGGGAACCGGAAGCGGTATTCTCGCCATCTGCGCATCAAAGCTGGGTGCCTCCGAGTGCGCGGCATATGATATTGACCCCGTTGCAGTCCGCGTTGCCAGAGATAACATTGCCGAAAGCGGACAGAATAACATAATTTGCGAGGTATCCGACCTTCTTAAGCAGGTATCTCTTGAGGGCGGACGGTATGATATCGTCACTGCGAATATCGTTGCGGATATTATCATTCGTCTTGCTCCCGATATCGGAAGCTATATGAAGGACGGTGCAACTCTTATTGCCTCCGGAATAATCTCCGAGCGCAAGGATGAAGTTCTTGATGTGCTTCTTGCAAACAAGCTGCCCCTTGTTGAGATCCTTGAGGATAACGGTTGGTGCGCGATCGTTGTGAAAAAATAAAATGAAACGGCTGCATAAATGATATGCAGCCGTTTTTTATTCTCCGACTCGTTTTCTGTACTGTCCGGGCGGTATGCTTTTGTATTTTTTAAACACCTTCACAAAATAACTCAGGTCATAAAAACCACATTCTGCGGCAATGTCTATTATCGGCTTTTCTGAACTGAGAAGCATTTCGCTTGCCCTGTCGATGCGGTAGCAGTTGAGATAATCAATGGGGGAACGTCCTGTCATTTTGCTGAATAAGCGGCAAAAATATTTGGGAGAAAAACCCGCAAGGTCGGCAAGCTCATTGAGGGTCACGTTTTCCATGTAGTGCTCCTCCATCCATGTAAGGACATTCTTAAAGCGGCTCAGATATCGGCTTTCGATGGTAGGTTTAGCTGTTTCAGGCTTTGAATACATTTCCCTATCGATAATTATCGAAAAAATGCGATAAAGCCCTGCGATTGCTGCAAGCTTATATCCTGTATTTTCATTTTTCAAAACGGTAAAATAGTCATTCACCGCAGAACTAATCTCTATATCATCCTTTGAGTATATCTGACTGAGCTTCGTATCGGCGGCAAGGATCGGTGCAAGCTGTTCTCTGCAGCCGGGAAGCTGCACAAGAGGATTTATGCTGAAAACAGAACATTCATATACGCAGTTTTCGGGCTCTCCGCTATGGAGTGTTCCGCCATGAACCATTATCGATTCCCCTGCGTTCAGCTTGAAATCTTTTTCATCTATGCGCAAATTAAGCTTTCCCGACAGAACTCTGATGAGCTCATATTCCACATGCCAATGGCACATCATGCGGTATCTGGGAAAATCGCTGTTAACATGATAGAGAACCACGGGGAAATCCGGACTTCCGTGTTTGATCCTTTCAAAATCTCGAAGATTTATGGCATACCACCGTCCTTTCTGCTGTATTTGAGAATATTGTACATTGAAAGTTTGCAAAAATCAATGTTTTTTCGGAAAAAAGTGAAAATATTACAATGTGTTCGCACTATTTTAATAACACTTTGCATAATATGTGTTGTATAATATAATTGAAATTTTAGTGCTTTGCACAATGATCAGGAGGAAAATAATGAAAAAAAGAATAATTGGCGATTACCCTGTTATCGGAATCCGTCCGATAGTTGACGGCAGACGCGGACCGCTTAAGCTCAGAGAAAGCCTTGAAGATCAGGTTATGGCTATGGCAAATGCGGCAAAGAAGCTCTTTGAGGAGAATCTTTTCTATTCGAACGGCGATCCCGTTAAGGTCGTTATCGCCGACAGCAGTATCGGCAGAGTTCCCGAGGCTGCGGCTTGCGCGGATAAGTTCAAGAAAGAGGGCGTTGACATCACCCTCTCGGTAACCCCCTGCTGGTGCTATGGCTCGGAAACTATGGATATGGATCCCAATACCATCAAGGGCGTTTGGGGCTTTAACGGCACAGAACGTCCCGGTGCTGTATATCTTGCGGCAGTTCTCGCTTCTCACGCTCAAAAGGGGCTGCCCGCCTTCGGCATCTACGGTCATGAGGTTCAGGACAGAGATCAGGTAACGGATATTCCCGAGGATGTTAAGGAAAAGCTTCTCCGTTTCGGACGCACAGCTATTGCTGTTGCAACCATGCGCGGCAAGAGCTATCTCCAGATCGGTTCTATCTGCATGGGTATCGGCGGCTCTATTATCGATTCTTCATTTATTGAATCCTATCTCGGCATGAGAGTTGAATCTGTTGATGAGGTCGAGATCCTTCGCCGCATGGAAGAGGGTATCTATAACAAGGAAGAATACGAAAAGGCTCTTGCTTGGACTCTTGAGCACTGCAAAGAGGGCAGAGACGATAACCCCGATTTTGTTAAATTCTCTCCCGAAAAGAAGAAGGAGCAGTGGGAATTCACCGTTAAGATGTACTGCATAATCAAGGATCTTATGTGCGGCAATCCCAATCTTCCCGAGGGCTTTGAGGAAGAAATGGTCGGTCATAACGCCATTGCGGCAGGCTTCCAGGGTCAGAGACAGTGGACAGACCACTGGCCTAATTGCGACTATCCCGAGGCTCTGCTCAACTCCTCCTTCGATTATCAGGGCGCGCGCGAGCCAATGACTTTCGCTACTGAAAACGACGTTCTGAACGGTCTTGGAATGCTCTTTATGAACCTGCTCACAAACCGTGCGCAGATCTTTGCCGATGTCCGCACCTTCTGGTCTCCCGAGGCAACAAAACGAGTTACGGGATATGATCTTGAGGGTAAGGCGAAGGAAAATGGCGGTATCATCCATCTGCTCAATTCCGGTGCGGCTTGTCTTGACGCTTGCGGTGAGTGCCGCGATGAAAACGGCAATGCTGTTATGAAGAAGTGGTGGGAGGTTACAGATGAGGATATTAAGAAGATGACCGATGCAACAGTTTGGTGCGAGGCAGGCTTTGATAACTTCCGCGGTGGCGGATTCTCCAGCCATTTTGTAACAAGAGCGGAAATGCCCGTTACAATGATCCGTCTTAATCTTGTTGCAGGTCTCGGACCTGTCATGCAGATAGCAGAGGGATGGACTGTTAACCTTCCCGATGAGGTCACTGATACGCTGATGGAGCGCACCAATCCCACATGGCCCTGCACATGGTTCGCACCTCGCTGTGACGGTAAGGAGGGAAGTCCCTTCAAGACCGCATATGATGTTATGAACAACTGGGGCGCAAATCACGGTGCTATCAGCTACGGTCATATCGGTGCGGATCTGATCACAATGTGCTCTATGCTCAGAATTCCCGTTTGTATGCACAATGTTCCACAGGAAAAGATATTCCGCCCTGCCGCTTGGAATGCCTTCGGCATGGATAAGGAAGGTCAGGACTACCGCGCTTGCGCTACATACGGCCCGCTTTATAAGAAGATTTAAAAACAAATACTGTGGCTCACTTATTGGTGAGCCACAGTATTTGTTTTTAGCTTGGGAAGAGTAATATATCATGAAGATCTCTTAAATTAAGCTTATAAAAATCGGAATAGTAAGAATTGCAATGAGGTTTGAGATGAGTGCGAGTCTTGCACCCGTATGGCAGTCCTCGTCCACCAGCTTTGCGAAAACTATGGAGTTCATTCCGCAGGGCATTGCATGAAGCAGCACTGCTGCCCGGAGCATTTCAGCACTTGCAAAGGGCTTAAGGGCAAGGAATATTGCCATTGGGATCACAAAAATCTTTATGGCTGATGCCACATATGCCTTTGGATAAAGAAGCAGATCCTTTGCCCTGAATTCTGACATGGAAAGACCTGCAAGAATCATTGCAATGGGTGCCATGCAGGCAGATGCCGAGGAGGTAAGCTTTGTAAGGGCAGAGGGCACAGGGATGCCGATGAGCCCGACCAATGCACCGATCAGCATTGAGATCATAACGGGGTTGCAGAGCTTTTTTAGCGAGAAGGACCTTTTGGTGAGCATGCTGAAGCCCAGCGTATAGATATAAACCGAAACGGGTATGTTGAAAACGATAATGTCAAGAAGTCCGGTTGCTCCGAAAATGCTCTCAGCAAGAGGCTGACCCATATAGCCGCCGTTTGGGACGATGAGTGAATATTCATAAACCTTTCGGTCATAAGAATTTTTCGAAAACAGCTTGACGACAAAATGAACGGCGGTTACTATCAATATGAGAGCAACGGTTGAAACTATCAGAAAAGGATAGTAGTTTTTCAGATAGTCGAGCGTGAAATTTTTTGAAAAGGCCTTGAAAATATTGCATGGCAAGAATATGTAAACGGCGATTGTGGAGAGCACCTTGCTGTGATCATGAGCGATAATTCCGCTTTTGCCGAATATATATCCGCAGAGCATAAATGTATATAGCAAAAAAAGTTGTTCAAATAATGCAGTCATTTCTCTTCCTTCGTAATGAGGGACGATTCATTGCCGAATCATTACATACGGACAATTTTTTGTGGTCTCTCCTATAAAAGTATTCAAAATTTGTAAAGTGCAAAAACGGCACATGGATTACCATATGCCGTTTGAAAACTATACGTCACGTCTGCCTTCAATGGCGCGATAAAGAGTTACCTCATCTGCATATTCCAAATCTCCTCCGACGGGAACGCCGTATGCAAGTCGGGTTACCGTCAGTCCCAATGGCTTCAGAAGTCTGGAAAGATACATTGCCGTTGCTTCACCCTCAACGGTAGGATTTGTGGCTATAATAATCTCCTTGACTTCGCTGCCATCACAGCGCGCAAGCAGTTCGGTGATCTTCAATTTTTCGGGGGTAACTCCGTTCATTGGCGATATAACGCCGTGGAGAACATGATAAAGCCCCTTAAACTCACGAACCTTTTCAAGAGCCAATACCGCTTTTGCATCCTCCACAACGCAGATCGTCGAGCGGTCGCGTGTCTGATCTGCGCAGATATCGCAGACATCCTTGTCGGTCAGATTCTGACAGATGGGGCATAGATGGATCTTTGCTTTAGCATCAATGATCGCTCGGGCAAAATCTGCCGCCTCCTCCTCCGGCATATCGAGTACCGAAAAGGCAAGCCGCAGAGCAGTTTTCCTTCCGATTCCCGCAAGCCTGCCGAACTGCTCTGCGAGACGGCTGAGGGGCTCAATATAATCTGCCATCAGAACAGACCTGGCATGCCGATACTGCCCGTTACCTTCTGCATCTCGGCACTGTTGGTTTCTTCAACACGCTTTATAGCTTCGTTTACTGCGGCAACGAGGATATCCGAGAGGGTCTCAACATCATCGGGATCAACGATCTCGGGCTTAATGTCGATAGCAAGAATTTCTTTTTTACCATTTATCTTTACGCCGACAACTCCGCCGCCTGCGCTGATATCATATTCTCTTTCATCAAGATCTGCCTGAAGAGCTTCCATATCCTCCTGCATCTTCTGAGCCTGCTTCAGCATAGCCTGCATATTCTGCGGTCCGCCACCGATGCCTTTTGGTATATTTGCTTTCATTTTAAAATCCTCCATATGTTTTAAAGGTTGTTTTCCTTAATGATTTCTTCGATATTTTCGCGTCCCTCATCGATGATGTCATTTTCATGTGAGACTTCGAAAACTATGTTTGATGCCGTGAGCTGGCGTTTTTCATAGGACGAAAGGATCGCCACAAGGGTATCAAGAGTGCTTTTTCTCGCCTTTATCATATTTGCTGCGAAATCGCTGTCAAGGCGGAGCACTATATTTCCGCTGGCATCTCTGTAGGTTTTTGAATTTCTCATAAATCCGGAGAGACTGGGGTCACCCTTGCATATTTTATCCACTGCCTCAAGCCAATAGGGAAGGGCTTTTTTCTTTGCCGTGGGCACCGATTCGAGGGGAACCTCTTTCTTTTGCGGGGGGCTCTTTTCTTCTTTTTTCTCTTTTTCGGGCTCTTTAATTGGTTCCGATGTCGGCTCCTTTATTGGCATTGCATACTGACCGCTGTCAAGCCTGTCCTCAAGGGCGGCAATTCGGGTCAAAAGAGCTTCCGAAGAAGAATCCAAGGCTTCATCGCACATGCGAATCAAAGTCATTTCTGCACATAGCCGAGCGGAAGAATTTGATTTTTGCATGGTGACAAGAGTTTGCTCCAGCATTTTGCAGTGATATATGAGAGTTTCCTTGCCGAAAAGGCTTGCCGCATTTTCTGTCTGCTCGGCTTCACTTTCGGTAAGGTCGAGATATTTTTTTGAGTCCTTTGCGGTTTTAATGACCAGCATATCTCTGTAAAAGGACAGCAGATCCTGCCAGAAAACGGTAATATCTTTAGAAGAAGCAACGACCTCTGCGATCTGTGAGAAGATCATCTCATAGTCCTTTTCGGCAACCGCGCACACAAGTCGCGCAGTGCTGTCTCTGCCGCTTATTCCGACAACATCGGCAACAAGCTCTTCTGTGACCTCACGGCGAGTTCCCGCACAAAGCTCAAGCAGGCTGACTGCGTCTCTCATGCCACCCATTGCGAGCTTTGCAAGGAGCTGTGCGGCACTTTTCTGAATCTTGATCCCCTCGGCTTCGGAGATGTGGAGCAGCCTTTCTGTGATAACGGGAATAGAGATCCTTCTGAAATCGAATCGCTGACAGCGGGAGATTATGGTTGAGGGAAGCTTGTGCAGCTCAGTTGTTGCCAGAATGAAAACAACATGTGACGGCGGCTCTTCAAGGGTTTTGAGAAGAGCGTTGAAGGCACTGGTGGAGAGCATATGAACCTCGTCCACGATGTATACTCTGTATTTCAGCATCGAAGGTGAATAGACCACCTCATCGCGGATATCGCGGATGTTGTCAACGCCGTTGTTTGAAGCCGCGTCCATTTCAAGAACGTCTGTCACATTCCCCGAGTCTATCGCAATGCACGAAGGGCATTTACCGCAGGGGCTTCCACCGATCGGAGCTTCACAGTTCACTGCTTTTGCAAGTATTTTTGCACAGGTGGTTTTGCCTGTACCTCTTGAACCGCAGAAAAGATAAGCATGGGAGAATTTGCCGTGCTCACATTCGTACTTTAGAACCGAGGTGATATGCTCCTGACCGCAAACATCGTCAAAGGTTGTGGGTCTCCACTTTCTGTATAAAGCCTGATGCATAATATCACCTCTTTCGCTTCTATAAAAATCAAGCTGCAAAATAAGACCATACACCTTAAGATCGAATCTCGGAAATACGCGCATTCCGATGCCTCTGCTCAAAGCAGGCTGCCTTGCGGCACATCGGGGACACTGCTTAATGCTGCTTGGTTCCCCACCTGACATGGTTCACAGCTCCCGATCGCGCAAGACCCGCTTATCAACACAGAAGCAAACGGTGCAATCGCACCTCGTTGACCCTCAAAAAAGGGATTCACCCCTGCTGTAGCGGATTTCAGGTACAGGGCTCCGCTATGTCCCCGGCTAGTATGGCCTTATTTCACAGCTTGTGGCTGTGGAAGCGTCAGCAGACGCTCACACTATAATATTATAACAGATTTGAGTCTTTATTGCAAGAGTTTTTTGAAATTTTATATTTTTGCCTGCTGAAATGTCAATGATGGGTGACAATTCAACACATATATAGGAAAAAAACGCAAAAAAACCCTTTTCAAAATCGAAATCTTGTGTTATACTATAAGAAGAATAATTGTAAAGAGGTACCGAAATGTCAAGAAACAAAGATACCGCAAAGCAATATAATGATCAAAGCATAACATCGCTAAAAGGAGCCGACCGAGTCAGAAAACGTCCTGCCGTTATCTTCGGCTCGGATGGGCTTGAAGGATGCGAGCATTCGATTTTTGAGATCCTCTCAAACTCGGTCGACGAGGCGAGAGAAGGATATGGAAAAGAGATAATCGTAACAGCCTATCGCGATAGATCCATAAAGGTTGAGGATTTCGGACGAGGAGTTCCTCTCGGATATAACGAGAGGGAAGGAAAATATAACTGGGAGCTTGTTTACTGCGAGCTTTATGCCGGAGGTAAGTATGATAACAACTCCGAGAATTCCGCATACGGCTATTCCCTTGGTACAAACGGTCTCGGCGCCTGCGCGACCCAATACAGCTCCGAATATATGGACGTTTATTCATATGACGGTACGAAGGTAAGTGAGATACATTTTAAAAAGGGTGAGCCGATCACAGAGCTTGCCGTTCGTGAGCTTGAGCGAAAGGAAAAACGCACGGGGACTGTCATAAAATGGCGTCCCGATCTTGAGGTTTTCACAGACATAAACATTCCCCGCGATTTTTTTGATGACGTTATGCACCGCCAGGCGGTTGTAAACTCGGGAATTAAATTCGTATTCAAATACGAAGGCGAGGACGGTAAATTTGAGGAAAAGTCGTATTATTACGAAAACGGCATTGCCGATTATCTCCGTGAGATCGCAGGCGAAAACACCATGACTGCGCCCGTTCTCTGGAAAATGGAGACTAAGGGTAGGGACAGAGAGGACAAAGAGGAATATAAGCTGAAGGCTGAATTTTCCTTCTGTATTTCCAATACGGCAAATCGCCTTGAATACTATCACAACTCCAGTTATCTTGAGCATGGCGGCTCTCCCGACAAGGCTGTAAAATCAGCCTTTGCCTATGCCGTTGACAAATATCTTAAAGGCGCAAACAAATATAATAAGAATGAAAAGAAGATCACCTTTGAGGATATCGCGGACTGCCTTGTGCTTGTGATAAACAGTTTTTCGACCATCACTTCCTATGAGAATCAGACAAAAAAGTCGATAACAAATAAGTTTATCGCCGATGCAATGACAGAGTTCTTAAAGAGAAATCTGGATATTTACTTTATCGAAAATCCCACCGAGGCGGAGGTCTTTGCAAATCAGGTTCTTGTCAACAAGAGAAGCCGCGAGAGTGCGGAGAATACACGAATCAACATCAAGGAGAAGCTCACAGGCACGCTTGATATCTCAAACAGAGTTGAAAATTATGTTGATTGCCGCTCAAAGGACCCCGAAAAGCGGGAGGTCTATATAGTGGAGGGTAAATCGGCGCTCGGTTCCTGTAAACTCAGCAGAAATGCGGAATTTCAGGCACTGATCTCTGTCAGAGGTAAAACGCTGAACTGCCTTAAATGCGGATATGACCGTATATTTAAGAGCGATATCATTGTGGATCTGCTTCGCGTTATCGGATGCGGTGTTGAGATGGACGGAAGGATAAAGGGCAATATTCCGAGATTTGATATGAATCTGCTCCGATGGTCAAAGATCATCATATGTACCGATGCGGACGAGGACGGATTCCAGATAAGAACCTTGCTTCTGACCATGTTCTATCGCCTGCTTCCCACGCTTATAGAGGAGGGCAAGGTTTTTATTGCCGAAACTCCCCTGTTTGAGATAACAACGAAGAACGACACATATTTCGCCTATGACGAATTTGAAAAGGCGGATATTCTGCGCAAGCTGGGCGATCAGAAATATAAGCTCCAGCGTTCAAAGGGTCTTGGTGAGAACAGCGCCGATATGATGGCACTGACCACCATGAATCCCGCAACTCGACGTCTTATTGCCATAACCCCGGCTGATGCCGCGGCAACAGAGCAGATCTTTGAGACACTGCTGGGAGATGATCTTCCCGCGCGCAAGGAGTTTATCGCTGTTCATGGCAGTGAATATATCAAGGACGCGGATATTTAATGATTTGTGGGAGCGGTTTTGCCGCTCCCGTTCTTATTTCTGACTATTTTTTAATGATTTTTTGATTTTTTTGGCATAAAGCTCTTGACAAAAGGACAAACTTGTGGTATTATTTATAGGTCGACGCGAAAAGCGTAAAAATTGAATATGGAGAAGTCGCGTAGTTGGTCGAGCGCGCACGACTGGAAATCGTGTAACCGTCAAAAGCGGTTCGAGAGTTCGAATCTCTCCTTCTCCGCCACGAAAAAAGGAACGCATTTGCGTTCCTTTTTTCGTGGGGGGGAGGGGATACTTGGACTTCATGGGATGGTTGGGATTGGGATGAAGGGGGTGGGCAAGAAAAAGATTGACTGGAAGATTGTTCAGTTGCAAAGTGAGGCAACAAGGAGACTCCCCATGAACCCCATGACTCCCATGAATCCCAAGTATCCCCCCCCCCCCCCCCCCC
>JAZOAL010000063.1:0-11773 GCA_045595425.1 Eubacteriales bacterium | reverse complement strand
TGAGAAAATATAACGTAACAGTAAATGGAGTAGTTTACGAAGTTGAAGTTGAAGAGGTTGGCGGAGCAGCATATGCCGCTCCCGCAGCTCCCGTTGCGGCAGCACCCGCACCCGCAGCGGCTCCCGCGGCAGCACCTGCGGCTGCTCCGGCAGCTCCCAAGGCAGCACCTGCGGCAGCCGGTGCAAATGCTATTAAGGCTCCTATGCAGGGCAACATCATGAAGGTAAATGTTCAGCCCGGCAGTGCGGTCAAGAAGGGTGATGTCCTCCTCGTTCTTGAGGCAATGAAGATGGAAAACGATATCAAGGCTCCCGAAGACGGAACAGTTGCTTCTGTCAATGTCAAGTCCGGTGATACCGTTGCTACAGATGACGTTCTTCTTACAATGAACTGATTATCACCGAAAAATCTTCAGAAAGGGTGATAATTAAATGAACGAAATAATCACAAGCATCGTAGACTTTATGGGGTCAACGGGCATTGCGAAGCTGATCGCACAGCCAAACTTCTGGCAAACGCTTGTAATGTTTGCTATCTCGTTTGTTCTTTGCTATCTGGCTATTGTAAAGGGCTTTGAGCCTCTGCTCCTGCTCCCTATTGCTATCGGTATGCTTCTTACTAACCTCCCCGGTGCTGAGATGTTCCATGATGCAATATTCATCAATGAAACAGGTTATATAGATACCGATTTCCTTCTTAAGAAGGGCGGTCTTCTTGACTATTTGTATCTCGGCGTTAAGCTTGGAATCTATCCCTCGCTTATCTTTATGGGTATCGGCGCAATGACCGATTTTACTCCCCTTATCGCAAACCCCAAGAGCCTTATTATCGGAGCGGGCGCACAGCTCGGAGTTTTCGTGGCTTTCGCGGGTGCGATAATTTCCGGTCAGTTTGACCAGCTTGCCGCTGCCGCTATCGGTATCATCGGCGGTGCTGACGGTCCTACTGCAATTCTTGTAACAAAAACTCTGGCTCCTGCTCTGCTCGGTGCTATCGCCATTGCGGCATACAGCTATATGGCTCTTATTCCGCTTATCCAACCTCCCTTTATGAGACTGCTCACAACCGAAAAGGAAAGAAAGATAAGAATGACAACGCTCCGCACAGTTTCAAAAACAGAAAAAATCATTTTCCCGATCGTTGTTACTTGTGTTGTTTGTCTCCTTGTTCCGGATGCAGCTCCCCTTGTGGGATGCCTGATGTTTGGTAATTTGCTCAATGTTTGCGGCGTTACCGACCGTCTGTCAAAAACTGCACAGAACGAGCTTATGAATATTGTAACAATATTCCTTGGCGTGACAGTTGGCGCAACTGCTAAGGCAGCAAACTTCCTCAGAGCAGAAACACTTCTTATCATTGCTCTCGGTCTTACAGCTTTCGTTATTTCCACTGTTGGTGGTCTGATCACAGCCAAGATCATGTGCTTCATCACAAAGGGGCAGATCAACCCCCTTATCGGTTCGGCGGGCGTTTCTGCGGTTCCTATGGCGGCACGTGTTGCCAATCTTGAGGGTCAGAAGGCAGACCCCAGCAACTTCCTTCTCATGCATGCAATGGGACCGAATGTTGCAGGCGTTATCGGTTCAGCCGTTTGCGCAGGCGTGTTCCTCACATGGTTCCAAGGCTTTGGACTTTAATCTAACAGGCTACATATTTCAAATATAGGAGTTTAAAATGGGAAAAGTAAAAATTACAGAAACTGTCCTTCGCGACTCTCATCAGTCTCTCATTGCAACAAGAATGACTACCGAAGAGATGCTCCCCATTCTCGGACAGCTTGATAAAATAGGTTATCATTCACTTGAAGCTTGGGGCGGTGCCACCTTTGATGCTTGCCTGCGATTCCTTAATGAAGATCCTTGGCAGAGACTGCGCACCATCCGTGAGCATGTGAAGAACACAAAGCTCCAGATGCTTTTCCGCGGTCAGAATATTCTCGGTTACCGTCACTATTCCGATGACGTTGTTGAATACTTTGTTCAGAAGTCTATCGCAAACGGTATTGATATTCTGAGAATCTTTGACGCGCTCAATGACCCCAGAAATCTTAAGACCGCAATCGACGCAACAAAGAAAGAGGGCGGTCATGTTCAGGCGGCTGTCAGCTATACGACAGACCCCAAGGACGCACCCGTTAAGTTCTATACTCTTGATTACTATGCAAATTATGCAAAGCAGCTTGAGGAAATGGGCGCGGATTCCATTTGTATCAAGGATATGGCGGGTCTGCTTCTTCCTTATGACGCATACGATCTCGTAAAGGCTCTTAAGGAGACTGTTAAGATACCGATTCAGCTTCATACTCACTATACCGCAGGCGTTGCTTCAATGACAGCACTTAAGGCTATCGAGGCAGGCGTTGATATTGTTGATACAGCTATCTCCCCCATGGCTCAGGGTACATCCCAGATGCCTACAGAGTCTCTTGTTGCTTCTCTTGCAGGCACAGAGTTTGATACAGGTCTTGACCTCAATGAGCTTAATGTTGTTACAAAGCACTTTACTGCTCTCCGCGAGAAATATCTGGGCGACAGCCTGATGGATCCCAAGGTTATGAAGGTAAATGTAAACGCCCTCATCAACCAGGTTCCCGGCGGTATGCTTTCAAACCTCGTTTCTCAGCTCAAGCAGGCAGGAAAGAGCGATATGCTTGACGCAGTTCTTGAGGAAATACCGAGAGTAAGAGCAGATTCGGGTAATCCTCCGCTTGTAACTCCTTCCTCACAGATCGTTGGTACACAGGCTGTGTTCAATGTTCTCTTTGGCGAGCGTTATAAGACAGTAACAAAGGAATTTAAGGCTCTTATTAAGGGCGAATACGGTAAAACTCCTATGGAGCTTGATCCCGCTTTTGTTAAGAAGATCCTCGGTGACGAGCAGAGAATCACAGCTCGCCCCGCAGATGCCCTTAAGCCCGAGCTTGATGAGCTCAGGGAAAAATGCGCTCAGTATATCGAGCAGGATGAGGACGTTCTCTCCTATGCACTCTTTGAGCAGGTAGCAGAGAAGTTCTTCGAATACAGAAAGGCTCAGAAATATAACATCGACGCAACAAACGCTGATAAGGAACTCGGAATTCACAGCGTATAATAAAAAGTAAAGAAGCCGGTTCAAATGGATCGGCTTCTTTACTTTTTATTCTTTAGAACCACAAAAATTTGTCAAATAATCACTTTATTATTGACAGGTAATGTAAATAACTGTATAATAATATACGGAGTTAAAACTTAAATAAAAGTGAGGATTTTACCATGAAACGTTATTATAAGCTGCATGTGGCAGGTGTTGAACGAGATCTAACGCTGTGCCCGATTACAGAGGATCTCTATATTGCAGGTTTTCTTTTGACCGGCGACGCCTCTCTTTCCGAGGCTTGTGCGAGAGAACTGCTGAAAAAAGCTCCCGAATATGATTACATACTTACGGCAGAGGCAAAGGGAATACCGCTGGCACACGAAATGGCGCGCCAGAATGGAGATGCAAAATATATTATTGCACGCAAAAAGGCGAAGGCTTATATGAGCGGAGTTTTTAAGGTCGATGTAACATCCATCACCACAAAGGGCGAGCAGAAGCTTTATCTTGATACAGCCGAGGCTGATATGATGAAAGGTAAAAGAGTTCTTATTGTTGATGATGTTGTATCAACAGGCGAATCACTCCTTGCTCTTGAGCATCTGGTTGAACAGGCCGGTGGTAACATCATAGGGAAGATGTTTGTTCTTGCCGAGGGCTCTGCCGCAGATCGAGAGGATATCATATATCTTGAAAAGCTGCCCCTTTTCGATAAAGAAGGAAATATTCTTTAAAATATGGCTGTTGAATCGTCACCTATCATTGACAATTCAACAGCCGTTTTCGAATTATATCAGTAAAAAGCCTTGACAAAAGGATTTTTATCGTGTATAATAGTTACAATGACTGGGGAAAGGAGAAAAACACCGAAAAAATGGACGGAGACGGTTGTATATCCGGCGATAGTAAGCCTCCTTCTAATAATTGCATATTTCTGCGGCGGCATAGTCGTTGTCTTTTTGAATGGGAAAGACGGCTGTGTCTTTTTCTGATATCATGATAACGACAGCTTGAAGCAAAGCAATTTTAACAGACGTATGTATATTATTTGGAGGAAATATTTTGGAAGACATAATACTAATGCTGCTGCTTCAGGTCGTACTTATCGCCCTTAACGCGATATTTGCCTGTGCGGAAATAGCAGTTATAAGCACAAATGAAACTAAACTTGAAAAGTTGGCAGAGCAGGGAGATAAACGCGCCGCTCGCCTGAAAAAACTTACGGTTCAGCCCGCTCGTTTTCTTGCGACCATTCAGGTTGCGATCACTCTTTCGGGATTTCTCGGAAGTGCGTTTGCGGCTGATAATTTTGCCGATCCGCTTGTTGATTGGATCATAAGAATCGGTGCTCCCGAGGCGGCAAGAGGCACGCTTAACAGTGCTGCCGTTATCGTTATCACCATAATTCTTTCGTTCTTTACCCTCATCTTCGGCGAGCTTGTTCCGAAGCGTGTTGCTCAGAGAAAGGCAGAAACCCTCTCACTCGGCATGGCGAATATGATTTACTATATTTCCAAGCTTTTTGCCCCCCTTGTGTTCGTTCTGACCGCTTCAACAAACGGAGTGCTTCGCCTTATGGGTATCGATCCCAATGAAAATGAGGAAGTTGTCAGCGAAGAGGACATCATTATGATGGTTGATGCGGGAAGCGAGAACGGAACCATCGACAGCGAGGAACAGCAGTTTATTCAGAACATATTTGAATTTGACGATCTCACTGCCGATGAGATAGCTACCCACAGAACCGATGTATCCCTCCTTTGGATGGACGAGAGTATGGAGGAGTGGGCAAAGACGATACATGACAGCCGACATACTCTTTATCCCGTTTGCGGAGAGACTGTTGACGATATTGTTGGCATACTTAATACGAAAGACTATTTCAGACTTGAAAACAAGGACAGAGATACCGTTATGAGCGAGGCTGTAAAGCCTGCATATTTTGTTCCCGAAACGGTTAAGGCGGATGTTCTTTTCAGAAACATGAGACAGACAAAGAATTTCTTTGCTGTTGTTCTTGATGAATATGGCGGAATGCACGGTATAATCACGATAAATGACCTTATAGAGCGTCTTGTTGGAGATATCACAGATGAGGAGCAGACTGAAGAGAAGGAGCCCGATATTCTTCCCCTTGATTCCGAAACATGGAAGATCAGCGGAGTTGCGCCGCTTTCGGATGTTGCCGAGGCGCTTAATATGGAATTGCCGCTTGATGAATACGATACCTTCGGGGGACTTGTGTTCGGTAATTTCGGCTCTGTTCCCGAGGATGGTACTACATTCGAAATTGAGGCGTGCGGTCTTGCAATTAAGGTTACCGATGTGAGAGATCATCAGATCGAGGCGGCTACAGTTTGTAAGGTAGAGCCCGAGGCTGAGACGCCCCAAGAAGAACCCGAAGAGATACAATGAAACAATATCCACCCGTTATGTGCGGGTGGATATTCATTTATTTAATGTTTTCGCCATTGGCGAGCATATTTTCAATAAAAATCCCATATCCCGTTGTGGGGTCGTTAATCATCACATGGGTGATAGCTCCCACAAGCTTGCCGTTTTGAATTATCGGAGAGCCTGACATTCCTTGAACTATGCCGCCTGTCAGCTCTATGAGCTTGGGATCTGTAATTTTCACAGTGAAGCATTTATTTGAATTTTTCGGTGCAGATTCGTTGATTGCAGAAAGTTCTATTTCGTATTCCTTGGCGCCTTCGTCATCAAGCGTGCATATCACTTTTGCTTTACCGTTTTGAATTTCATTTTTAAGTCCTACAGGGTAGAGCATACAAGCTTCCTTTGGTTTTTCGGCATAGAAGCCGAAAACGCCGCAATCTGTGTTGGTTATGACTGCTCCGAGTTTTTCTCCCGTAAAATATCCTTTTAGCTCACCGGGTTCACCGACAAGTCCTTTTTTCACACCGTTAAGCTCAACATCCATAAGGCTTCCTCTCTGCATTGGCAGAAGCTCGCCGCTCTGGGAGTCGCAAATGCCGTGACCGAGTCCTCCGAAGCTGTTATCCTCGGGAGAAACATATGTCACAGTACCAATTCCGGCACCGCTGTCCTTTATCCACATTCCTGTTTTGTATAATCCGTCATCCTTTGAAATTACAGGTACGAGTGATACGATATATTCAGCACCGTCTCGCAGATAAGTCAGAGTTACCGAATCTCCTCCGCATTGTTCGATGATTTTTGTAAGCTCTTCGGCACTGCTTATCACAGTTCCGTTACATTTGGTTATAATATCATTTGCTCGGATGCCTGCGTTATAAGCAGGATTTGTACTTCCGCTTTCTGTGATAACGTCAGTCAGGTTTACCACAACTATCCCATCGGTGAAAAATTTAACTCCGAAGGGAAAGCCTCCCACATAAAGGGAGAACTTATCATAATAATCAACTGTAACTTTTTTCAGAGGCAGAACCCCGAAAAGCTTTGCCGTCATTTCGTAGGTTTTGACATGTTCGCTTGTCGTGGCAGCAGGTGCCGTGCCGCTGCTCTCGATGGTGACGAAAGCATTTTTCATCGGAGGTTGACCTTCAAAATATGACTGTCTCGAAGGTATGAGAAAATCGGCAGCTCCCATGATAAATGATAATAAAATAAGAACGCAAAGCATGAGCACCGATGTATATTTAATAATTTTGATCTGCATTTCTATTACTTCCTTTTCACTTTTTTGTCTGTCCTTAATGTGCTCAATTGCGGTCTTTTTAATGTGTTACAAAATATTAAGCTAAAGCCAGATTATGTTTTGAATAAAGTGTAAAAAAATGACAAACCCCTTGACTTTAACGATATATGTGATATAATTAGTTTGCAAACAAACTAATTGGAGGTTTTCTATGAAAAAAATTGACTGTAAAACAGAAATTTGCAGAAAAATCGAAGAAAATCCCGTTATGATACTCAACAGCATTGCCCGTCTTTTTGATGCGAAAGCAAGAGCAAGCGGCGTTTTTCCCGAGGCTTTGCCTCACAGCAGCCGAATGCTTCTGCGTATTCTCGCGAGAAGAGACGGTGTTTCTCAGATTGAGCTTGTTGACATGACCCATTTAAGTAAGCCCACTGTCAGTCTTGCGCTGAAAAAGATGGAGGAAACAGGGCTTGTGAAGCGCGAATGTGATGATAAGGATGCTCGAATATCTAAGGTTTATCTGACCGAAAAGGGAAAGACTCTTAATGAGCAGAATTTTAACACTCTTCAAGAAATTGACAGATTCGTTATGCGCGGTCTCAGCAAGGATGAGATAAAGCAGGTCACCGAGATCCTGCTGAAAATGCGCGAAAATCTATTAAGTGAGGATACCGATAAATGAAGCTGGCAAAATATTTAAAACCATATATTTTATTTGCTATAATTTCCCCCCTTCTCATGATAGGTGAAGTTATGGCGGATCTTTCTCTGCCGAAGCTGATGTCCTATATCGTTGACTATGGCATTGCAGATAACGGTCTTGAACTCATAAAGGAAAATGGCGGGCACCCTTATAGCATTATTACAATGCTGTTCGGTGCGGACTATACACAGATGAATATCATCATAACCTTTGGCGTACTGATGCTGCTTATCGTCCTTGCGGGCGGTTTTGTCGGCACTCTCTGTGCATATACTGCCGCAAAAGCATCTCAGGGCTTCGGGCATGATCTGCGCTGTGATGCTTACAGAAGAGTTATGTCGCTTTCGATTGAGCAGACCGATAAATTCACAACAGGTTCGCTTGTTACCAGAATGACAAATGATATTGCAATGCTTATAGAGCTTGTTGAAATGATACTTCGTATGTGCGTTCGTTCGCCTATGTTTCTCATTGGCGGAACCGTGATGCTCCTCTCTCTCAATCTCAAATTCGGCATTGTGCTCCTTTGCTCACTTCCTCTTCTGCTGGCAACACTCATTTTGGTTCTCTCAAAATCAATACCGCTTTTCAGCGTTGTTCAAAAGAAGCTCGATAAGGTGAATTCTGTTGTACAGGAAAATGTCAGCGGAGCGAGAGTTGTAAAGGCATATGTAAGAGAAAACTATGAAACAAACCGTTTTATGACTGCAAATGGTGAGCTGAAGGACATAAATCTCAGAGTTCTGCGCCTTATGGCTATCATACATCCCGTTCTGAATATAATTCAGAATTTTGCAATTATCGCCATTATCCTTATCGGCGGTATCGATATAAGCGGCGGTATTGCCGGAATGAGCGTCGGTACCGTTATGGCAGGTATTACATATGTCACTCAGGTCATCATGTCGATCATGATGGTCACAATGATGTTCCAGTCGATCTCCCGTGCCATTGCGTCGGGAAAGAGAATTCTTGAGGTTATGGACTCAGATCCTGCAATCAAGAGCGGAGATAAAGAAGGTATGCCCGACAATATTGCTGTTTCTTTTGAAAATGTGAGCTTCCGCTATCCCGGTACAACAGGCAGACCCGTGCTCCATGATATAAATCTGCAGATAAAACGCGGTGAAACCCTTGCCGTTATCGGTTCAACAGGCTGCGGAAAGACATCGCTTGCCAATCTCGTTCCTCGTTTTTATGATGCGACCGAAGGAAAAGTCAGAGTTAACGGGCTTGATGTTAAAGAATATAATCTGTCTGCTCTCCGTGATAAAATAAGCTTTGTAATGCAGAAGAGCGAGCTTTTCTCGGATACAGTTGCGAATAATATCCGCTGGGGAAAAGAGGATGCCACTATAGAGGAGATAAAAGAAGCGGCAGAGACCGCGCAGGCGAAAGATTTTATTGAGCATCTTCCCGGAAGCTATGACAGCTTTATAGCAGAGAAGGGTGCTTCTCTGAGCGGCGGTCAGAAGCAGAGAATTTCAATTGCGCGCGGCGTTGTCAGAAAGCCCGAGATCCTCATTTTCGATGATGCTACCTCGGCACTTGACCTTGCGACCGAAGCAAAGCTCCGCCGTGCTCTGAATGAAAAAATGAAGGATACGACCGTAATAATGATAGCCCAGAGAATTGCTTCTGTAAAGGAAGCGGACAGAATCGCTGTTATAGAGGACGGTACTATCAAGCATTGCGCGCCTCATGACGAGCTTATGCGCATAAGCGAAACATACAGGGATATTTATGATTCTCAGATGAAGAACGGGGGTGATACAAATGAATAATCAGAGAGGACCTCAAATGGGCAGACCCGGAGGCGGGCCTATGAACTCAAGAATGAATGTCGAAAAGCCGAAAAATGTCAGAAAAACCATTGGCAGATTGTTCAGATATATCGGCAAAAGCAGTGCAATACTGTTTATGCTCCTTGCAATAATGGTCTTTGTAACCGTTATAGATCTTCTGGGACCCTTTTTCCAGCAGAAAGCAATTGATACTTTCAAAATAGAAGGAAATAATACGACTGTTGATTTTGATTCGCTGACCGTTTATCTCATCATAATGGCGGTGATATTTGCTATCAGCTCTGTGCTCTACTATGCACAGGGATTGCTCTCAGCAAAGCTTTCACAGGCGACAGTATTTATCATGCGTAACGATCTTTTCCGAAAGATATCCCACCTGCCTATCAGCTATACCGACAATCATAAGCATGGCGATATCATGTCGAGAATGACAAATGATGTTGAAAATGTTTCAAATGCGGTTTCACAGTCGATAACCATGCTGTTTTCCAGCATAATAACTCTCGTGGGCGCATTTGCCATGATGCTGTATTATAGCTGGCAGATCACGATTATCGCTATTTTGACTATTCCGATCACTATTTTAGTATCGACAAATCTTGCAAAATTCATGCGCAAATATTTTGTTCGTCAGCAGAGGCTTCTCGGTAAGCTGAACGGCGAGGTCGAGGAAATGGTGACCTCATACAAGACCGTTGTTGCATACGGTAAAGAAGATAAGGCGGTCGGAAATTTTGCAGCAGAGAGTGAGGCACTCAGGAAAAACAGTATTTCGGCGAGAGTTTGGGGCTCGATCATGGGACCTGTTATGAACTTTCTCGGCAATTTCCAGTATGTGCTTATTGCCGCAACAGGCGGATTTATGATGCTCCGCGGAATGGGAATAACCGTTGGATATATTCAGGCTATGCTCCAGTATTCGAAGAAATTTACACATCCAATTAACCAAATCGCAAATCAATATTCGGCAATTCTGACGGCTCTTGCGGCAGCGGAGAGAATCTTTGAGATCATGGACAGCGATAACGAGGTAGATAATGGCAAGCTTGATTTTGATACTGACAATATGAAGGGTGAGATTGTATTTAAGGATGTTGATTTTTCATATGTTGAAGGCAAACAGGTTCTTAAAAACCTCAATCTCAAAGTTCATCCCGGGCAAAAGATCGCCATTGTCGGTGCAACGGGATCTGGTAAGACGACCATCGTTAATCTGCTGACTCGCTTCTATGAAATAGACAGCGGTGAGATAACGATTGACGGCGTTAATATCACAGATATTCGTAAGGAAACTCTGCGCAAAGCGATTGCGATAGTTCTTCAGGACACGGTGCTTTTCTGCGATACGATTAAGACAAATATAAAATACGGGAATACGGAAGCGACCGATGAAGATATCAAGCGCGCGGCGCATACATCAAATGCCGACCGATTTATCGACCGACTTCCCGAGAGGTATGATACAGAGCTTACCGAAGCCGGCTCAAATCTTTCTCAGGGACAGAGACAGCTTCTCGCGATCTCACGAGCAGTTCTTGCCGATCCCAAGATACTCATTCTTGATGAGGCGACTTCTTCTGTAGATACAAGAACCGAAATGCATATCCAGCAGGCAATGGTCAATTTGATGAAGAATCGCACATCTCTTATAATCGCTCACCGTCTATCCACCATCAGAGATGCCGATGTTATCGTTGTTCTGAGCGAGGGTGTTATAGTTGAGAGCGGAAGTCATGAAGAGCTTCTTGCAAGGGGAGGAGAATATTCCAAGCTTTACAGCAATCAGTTTGCGGGTATTGCCACATGACCGAATCGGATAAACTGCATTTTGAGATATGTATCAGGGAGAATTTGCTCACCGACCCAAAAGAGGGCGACAACATTGGAACATATAAAGAAAAAAGGCTTCATCGGGTACTGAAAAAATTCTGCGAGCCCGATGAAGAGTGCCATGAAATTCAAATTGGCGCTTATGTTGCTGATATTCTGCGTGAAAATGAGATAACAGAGGTGCAAACGGGAAGCTTTTTCCCTATGCAGTCAAAAATAAGATATTATCTTGAAGAAACGGATTTTTTCGTAACTATCGTCCGTCCACTTCCTTATATCAAATGGTGTGTTTGGCTTGACCCCGAGAGCGGGGAAGTGATCTCGCGAAAAAAATCTCCGAAAAAGGCTTTGCCGAAGGATATTATGCGAGATTGGCTTTTCCTCTGTGATTTTCTTGGAAATGAGCGCTTGAAGATCAGATTTCTGCTTCTTGAAGAAGAGGAATACAGACTTTTAAACGGTTGGAGCAAGGATAAAAAGCGAGGCTCAAAGAGATATGAGCGTATCCCGATCCGACTTATCGATGAGAAAATTTATCGGAGAGCGGAGGATTACAGAGAGTTTCTTCCCGACTCGCTCGGAGAGGGCTTTACCGCCACCGAATATATGAAGGCATCAAAGCTTTGTTCCTTTGGCGGCTATGCCGCCTTAAAGATTCTATGTCGGCTCGGATTCCTCACAAAAAGTGATGAACGCAAAGGCAGGAGCTTTCTCTA
>JAZOAL010000062.1:0-3276 GCA_045595425.1 Eubacteriales bacterium | reverse complement strand
GAACTGATTATAATGTTTCTACGGGAAATAACGGTTAATTTTCCGGTGAAAAAATAAGTAATCGCCACTATCTTGTCATCCTGAGCCAAAGGCGAAGGATCTCATATGGTATTAACTAACTATTCGCTAAATTATTGTTTAACATTATGTTTTTAACATATCTGATAATTTGCCGAGATGCTTAGCAAAATATAAATCCGAAACGGTTTTAAGTTCCGAAAATAAACAATTTGCAATATGACATGTATTCTCTGACAAGGTTGGTATAGAGAAAGGCTTTGCCTGTGTCGGGAGCGCTATAGAAATATGCTTTATCCATGTCCACTTCCAGTCGGCTGCAGAGATACTTCGCTCTTGGAAGATGAAAGTTGGTCGTTACAACGGCAAAACCGCCGTATCCTCCGTTTTCTTTCAGCAGTGCCAATGTGTTTTCGATGTTTTCGATTGTATTGTGAGACTTGTCCTCGGTAATTATCCTTTCGGGATCTATCCCTTTTTCCACAAGATAATTCTTCATACATTCAGCTTCACTTATCGGTTCATCGCTTCCCCTTCCACCGCTGACAACACAGCGCAGATCCTCTCTTTCCGAAAGAATTTGATATGTAGTTTCAAGCCGTCTTTTCAGTATCTTGCCCGGCTGTCCCGTGGCTTCAACCTTTGCTCCAAGCGTTATGATTACGGTGTTTTCAGGCAGATCCGAAGGCTCGGGAGCGTTATGCTCGGAAGCGAAAATATAACCGCAAAGAAAAATAAAGCTGACTGTATAAAATGCGAGTCCAAAAGCATAAATGCTTCGCAGAAACGGATATGTCTTGCCGAATATCTTTTTCAGTATTCCTTTTCTGTGCAGGATCACTGCCAGCGGAAGAAACAGAACCACCGTGATTGCAACAACATAAGGAAGAGTTCCTTCGCTAAAGATAAGAAGCTTAATAAGATATGATAAATAGTTGACGAACATGAAAGCAGAGCCAAAGATGATAATTATATCCAGAAATTTATTAAACTTTTTCAAAATTACCTCCCCGTGCATCATGCACAGAATAATTTTAACATATAAAAATGCACTTGTCAATCAATATTGATTGACAAGTGCGGAAAAATAGTGTATAATCTATTTTATAAAGGCATAATCTCCGTATATGGCACTCACCCGGCTTTCATAGGCGGAGTAGCTTGCGTCATCCGTCCGCATAACATATAGGGCACCCATCGTCGGGTCAACACCGAGAAGGGCATCCCTTGCGGCATGAACCGTTCTGTCGGGCAATTTGCCATCAAATGATTCGGGATAAAGCTCAGCACTCCTTATTACTGCGGCAAGAGATGAGGGGAAAGCGTCGTTTGCTTCTCTGTTCAGAAGTACGGCACCGAATGACACTCGCACGGCATAGCTTTCATCGGGTACTGCCATGTTGATCGCCCTTGCAAGAAGCTCTGCCCGGGTATCCTCTGCTGTCCCAAGCTCTATGAGAGTAGCTGAAGTGGGCAGGCTAAAGTCGATTTGAGATTCGATATAAGGTTCAAGTCCGCATTTTTTAAAATCATGAGTCTGGGATTCGCTTATTTCACTTTTCAGCACATGAAACAGCGAAAAGAGCGCAGTGCTCATCACAAGGCTTGACAGCGCAAAAGATGTAAGTGCCAGTCTTATGTCGGTGGGAAAGTAAGTTTTAAGAAAATTCAGAGCTCCTAATATTTTTTTCATTTTCGCACCTCGAGTTTATTTACAAATAGTATTGCCGTGCGAAAACTTATCTAATACTGATATTTATGTAAAGAGAGAAGTAAAATGGAAAAGGAAATAAAAATTAAAATAATTTCAAAGCAGTTTGAGCTGTCAAGGACTCTTATGGATAAGCTCTTTGAAGCTATGGACTATGATGAAAGTGAAGAGGATTATGAGGCTATAGCTCAGGAAGGGGAAGCTGCCGCCCGGGAGGAAAACGATGATGTTTTGGAGCTTACTACAGACGGTTATCTTTCCGAGAATGAAAACAGAGTTGAGATTACCTATGCCGAGAGTGAGCTGACAGGCATGGAGGGGGCAACAACAACCATTTCCTTTGATAAAAACGAGCCGAAGCTTATTACAATGCTTCGCGGAGGAAGCGTTACGACTGCTATGGTGTTTGAATCGGGTATGAGGCACATTTGCGTATATGAAACGCCTGTCATGCCCTTTGAGCTGTGCATACACACTTTGAAGGTCAAAAATGAACTTCTTGAAAACGGTAAGATATATCTTGATTACATAGTTGAATTTAAGGGCGCACAGGCGGAGAGAACAAAATTTACGCTGATGATTGAAGAAAAGTTTCCCTCGGTTTTGCCTCTTGATGAATATAATGAAGTATAATAAAGGAGAGAACATTATGAAAAGGATTTTGAGTTTTGCCATAGCTATGTTGACGATGATTCAGCTTGTGCCGGTTTTTTCTGTGCATTCCGCAGAAGTGATCACGCCTGAGATTCCGGAAACGGCGGAAGCCTTTATAACATTTGAGGGTTATCAGGTGAGGGATACTGAATATAACGGTCTGCGCTCAAAATTTACGGTTCAGCTTGAAAATCTGCCAACTATTGAGAAAAACGGTTATGAGGTCATTGAATACGGAACTCTTATGGCCGCAACGGATAAGCTCTCGGATAATGGGGATGAGCTTATTGCTCTGAAGGGTGAGGGCGGAATCTATACTACCGTTTCATATGGGCAAATAGTACCGATAAAGCGCGGCAAGGCTTATGTTGGTAAAATACTTAATTATGATGCTGTTAAACTTGAATATGCCTGCACGGTAACAAATTTTTCGTTGGACAATTTTGATAAAAACTTGAGCATCAGAGGATATGCAGTGCTTGCGGATGCGGCGGGGAACGAATATGTTGTGTATTCCGACTATCCGAGCGAAAGTTACCGATCGGTAAATCTTGCTCAGATATGTGATTCTATGCTTGCCGACGGTGATATTGATGAAAGCAATATCAGCTACATCCATGTCAAAGATTTTAGGGAGCGCAAGGACGAGGCAGGCTGGGGCCCGACTTGGAAACCTTAATTTTGCAATTTTAGTATTATAAAAACAGATCTTCGGCTTATTTGCTTATGTGAATGAGCCCGGAGATCTGTTTTTATTTGTAAGTGCTTGTGTATTAAACAATAATTTAGCAGAGAAGTAACAAACAGTTCATGAGATCCTTCGCCTTTGGCTCAGGATGACAGTACTGAACTGATTATAATGTTTCTACGGAAAATAACGGTTAATTTTCCGG
>JAZOAL010000061.1:0-8525 GCA_045595425.1 Eubacteriales bacterium | reverse complement strand
GAGAATTGAGAATCTTGAAGAGTCGAGGCGCAAGAGAGAACTAAATAGATTGCGTGATATCCTTATTAAAAGTTATAATTACTATACAAATAAAGACACCAATCCCACGCATACATGGACAAAAATGGAAGCAGACGCATTCTGGGATATGTTCAGAGACTATGAAGAGTTGGGTGGGGATGGCTATATGCACTCGATTGTAGAACCAGCAATGAGGACTCTAAAGTCAATAGATGTTGGCAATCCTATTAGCAAATAACCACACTCTATAAAAATCATAGGACAGTAGCAAAAACTACTGTCCTATTTTTTTAGATTTTCTATTGACTTAAAAATTGTCTTATGATACAATAATACCGTGAACACGGAGCAGAGGTATCCATATAGCACAAGGTTATAAAAGTATTGAAATTCTGCCCGGAACTACTATCGACAAAATGGTTGCGGTATTACAAGCATACCATAAGCGTGGAGAAAAAAGCCTGTGCTGAATTTAAAGTATAGCAAATAATTTAAGGGAACGAAACAAATCGTTCCCTTATTTTTTACGCATTAAATTGGCGGTAATGTGTTACTACTTTTATAATCCATACTTGTCTATATCTTGAATAGCCTTCACCTTCTGTTCTTGGATTAAGTGAATATAAATATCTTCTGTTATTTTGGTATTTGCGTGTCCCAGAATCTCCGACACTATCTTCGTCTCGCATCCGTTTTTAAAAAGCATAGATGCAAATGTATGTCTTAAAGAGTGAACTCCTGCGACATCATTCTCTTCAATTATACCTATTCTTAAAAGCATCTTTCTAAAGGCTTTATCTATTCGAAATGGTGATACTTGATTTCCCAGTTTTGAGACCACCACATACTCACTCTCTCCACTTAATTTTTTAAGTTTGAGAAGGGCTTCCTCTGCTTTTCTGGACATCGGAATAATGCGCCTACCGCTCTTTGTCTTGGTGGTAGGTTGATTTATCAGCTTGCTTCTCGAAACCCCGTCAGCATCTTTTTCCGAGACCATAGCGGCATTTTTATTGATGTTTATGGTTCTTTCTTCAAAGTCTATGTCATTCCATGTAAGAGCTATCATTTCTCCGACTCTCATTCCGGTATACATGAGCAACACTATTGTCCATCCAAGATAATATACTGGTGTTCCTGTATTATATTTGCGAGTAGCCTCTGCGATTATCGCTTCTCTTTGTTCATCGTTATAGAACTTTATACTCGACTCATTTTTTGTTGATGCGGGCAGTAATACTCCTTCGCAGGGATTAAAAGAAGTTCCTGACTTTATACGATAAGCCTTTATACAACCACCCACGGATTCGTATGCTTTTTTTATTGTTGAGTATGAGTAGCCCTTTTTAGCGAGGTCGTTTACCATCGACTGAACATCATCGTGTGTGATATCGGTAATTATGATATTCTCAAAATAGGGATAAACTTGATTAATGAGTACGCTTTCTTTTCTCATATAGCTCGTGGGTTTGAGGTGCGGTTTTAGCATTTCATTTAGCCAGTATTGCGAGAACTCCCCGAATGTTACTGCTTCGTTTCTTATATCGCCCTGCGCTAAAAGTAGTTGTCTTTTAAATTCATTCAGTTTGTTTTTAACAACCGACTGTTTTTTATCTTTCCACTCTTTTTTGTGCTTAACTCCATTTTTGTCTGTCCATCTGATGAGTGCCCTGTATCTTTTTAGAGTCTTATCGTAATAAACACTTCCCTCACCATTAGAATTCCGAGTAGTCTTTCTTTTCTTGGTGGTTTCGTTTGACATAATATACCTCCATAGTTTTATGTATGTAATTAGTCTCCCTTGAATCGCTGTTGCAATAAATCTTTTTTTTTGCAATGATATTATAACAGTATTGAATTTATTTGTCAACCATTTGCAAGGAAATTGGACGGCTTTTTAGACGGCTTTTAGACGGCTTTTAAACAGGGAACAGGAGTGATAATTCGGGAAAATCCGTGAAAATTTAAGAAATATCTAATTTTAAGCCCTTGAAAATCGGATAAGAAAAAGCCCTGAGAACCCTTATAAATCAAAGGTTTCAGGACTTTTATCTTTTGGAGGTGCCACCCAGAATCGAACTGGGGATAGAGGTGTTGCAGACCTTTGCCTTACCGCTTGGCCATGGCACCAATATTTTGGGCACGACGAATAATCGTGCCCATCTTGTGGAGCGGATTACGGGGCTCGAACCCGCCACCTCGACCTTGGCAAGGTCGCGCTCTACCAAATGAGCTAAATCCGCAAGTGGTGCCTCCGGTCGGAATCGAACCAACGACACGGGGATTTTCAGTCCCCTGCTCTACCAACTGAGCTACAGAGGCAAATAAGCCAAGGATGTTTCCAAGACTCATTTAATGGCGACCCGAAGGGGACTCGAACCCCTGACCTCTAGCGTGACAGGCTAGCGTTCTAACCAACTGAACTACCGGGCCAAACATGGTGGGAACAATAGGGCTCGAACCTATGACCCTCTGCTTGTAAGGCAGATGCTCTCCCAACTGAGCTATGCTCCCATGTCCGTTCTCACGTTAATCGGCTCACCGACAACATTTTCCGTGACAACGGTACATATTATACCACTTTAAAAGCAGTTTGTCAATACCCTTTTTGCAATTTTTTGACTTTTTCGAAAAAAATTTTATGGGCAAGGTAAAATAGTATTATCCTAATAATATATCTGTTGCCAGCATTATGCAAAATCCAACAAGCAAAGCATACGTAGCTCCTCTTTCATGCCCGTGCGCATGAGTTTCGGGAATCATTTCATCGCTGATAACATAGAGCATAGTTCCTCCTGCAAAGGCGAGGGCAAAAGGTAGGATCGCAGAGGCGATACTGACCGCAAAATATCCGATGAGGGTTCCCACAACTTCAACAAGACCTGTCAGCATAGCAAGAACAAATGTCCTGCGAGCAGTTACACCTGCCGCCAGCATCGGTCCTATTATGACCATACCCTCGGGGATATTTTGAAGAGCAATACCTCCTGCAATTATAAGAGCCTGTGAGGTATCGCCCGAACCGAAGCCAACACCTGCGGCAATTCCTTCGGGCAAATTATGTATAGCTATAGCTGTCACAAATAGCAATACCTTGCTCAAATTTGCATTATGGTGCGATTCCGAATCAACACCTGCCATTTTGTGAAGGTGAGGTACAAGCTTATCTATAAGGTTCAAACAGAGAGCCCCGGCAAATATCCCGGCAACCGTAATTATAAGTCCGTTTTTGCCGCCGTACTCAACAGAGGGAAGGATGAGTCCGAGAACTGCAGCCGCAAGCATAACTCCTGCGGCAAACGACAATACGATATCGGAAAATGTATGGGAGATTTTTTTGAATATAAAGCCGATGACAGCTCCTATAACGGTTGCGCCGCCCACCCCCATAGCTGTTAATAATACGAGTTCCATAAACCGCTCCTTTATAAGAAAGCTCCCACAGTCTCTATAATATTGAGGCTGTGGGAAATGAAAATTATTCAGCTTCGCTGAAGCTATCCTTGCCCACTCCGCAAAGAGGGCATACGAAATCCTCGGGAAGATCCTCAAATTTTGTGCCGGGAGCAATTCCGTTATCCGGATCGCCAACTGCCTCATCATACTCCCATCCACATGCGTCACATACATATTTTTTCATTGTTAATTTACCTCCATCATCATATGTTTTTGTTACAGCACCAGAGAAGGTGCCGAATAAACTCTTGCTGCAAGCTCTTGATTGAGCATATACAAACTCTTGGGGTCAGAACCGAAAAGCTCCATTTTGGAGATCATATCATTTGCGTTCGTCTCTTCCTCGCCCTGCTCCTTAACAAACCAGTCAAGGAACTGCATTGTGCGGAAATCTCTGACATCATATGCCGCTCCGTAAATATCATTGATAAGAGAAGTTACATACATCTCATGCTCAAGTCCTGCCTGAAGCACCGACATATGGCTGTCAAACACCTTGTCGGGCTTTTCTATAGCCTCAAGGGTAACAGGCATATTTTCGTTTTGCAGATAGGTATAGAAGAGCATTGCATGATCTCTCTCCTCCTGTGCCTGGATCATATACCAGTTTGCAAAGCCATCAAGCCCCTTTGCCTTAAAATAATTTGAAAAATCAAGATAAAGATAGGCAGAATAGAATTCCTTATTGATCTGCTGATTAAGAAGGAAGTGTACCTTTTCGTTTAACATAGTCATTTTCTCCTTTTTAAATATCAGTCTTCCATAATCCGTGCAGATTGCAGTATGAATATACGGCAATAGGCTTTTCATCGCTTAATGCAAAGGTAACAACAGGTTCGGAGCCTGCCGTCAGGTTCTTGCGCTGACCGCCGCGATCTGTTTGCAGATAGACCCATGCAATGCTGTGCTCTTCTGTCATAGGATGAAGCACAGAACCGATCTCAACCTTAACCATATCCCCTTCAACAGAAACAACAGGTATATGCTTTTCCTTACTTGCTTCAACAGTTCCTGCTTCAAGCTTTGTCATCTTCTGTCCGCAACACATAAGCGGTACTCCTGCATCGTTTATCATTCCGACAATATTGCCGCAATGCTCACAAATATAAAATCTGTTCTCTGTCATGTTAAATATCCTCCGATAAATATATTTTTATTTAAAAGCATTTTCCGCTTTTACAATCTTCAGCAGAGCCGCAACGGTAGCAAAGCTCATTTGGGCACTGGTTGTTTTCAAAGAAGCCAACAATATTCTCAACAGTTGTCTCAGCAATATTGGAGAGTGCCTCCTCCGTTAAAAATGCCTGATGTGAGGTTACTATCACATTCGGCATCGAAATAAGACGCGCCAGTATATCATCCTCAATAATATGCCCCGAAAAGTCTTCAAAGAAGAAATCCGACTCTTCTTCGTATACATCAAGACAAGCCGCACCGACCTTGCGTGACTTTATGCCTGCAAGCAGTGCCTCCGCATCCACAAGTGCTCCTCTGGATGTATTAAGCAGCACAACACCGCGTTTGCATTTACGGAGAGCTTCTTCGCCAATGATATGGTAAGTATCCTCCGTTAAAGGGCAATGCAGGGATATAATATCGCTTCCGGCAAAAAGCTCGTCAAGGGAAACATATTTTATCGTATCGCCGTTATCAAGCCCTTCTGTCTGAAATTTATCATAAGCGAGTACCCTCATACCAAAGCCTCGGCATATGTCGATAAAAACTCTTCCTATCCGTCCTGTTCCGATCACGCCGACCGTTTTGCCGTGAAGGTCAAAGCCCGTCATTCCCGCCAAGCTGAAATTAAAATCCCTTGTGCGGATATACGCCTTGTGAATACGGCGGATAGATGTCAGAAGCATTGCCATTGTATGTTCAGCAACAGCGTATGGCGAATATGCCGGAACTCGCAGCACATGGATTCTTCCGAACGCGTGCTTCATATCAACATTATTAAATCCCGCGCATCGCAGGGCAACCACCTTTACCCCAAGCTCACACAAACGGTCTATGACTGCTGCGTTCACCGTATCATTAACAAAAACACAAACTCCGTCATACCCTTTTGCCAGATCAACTGTATCTTCATTGAGCTTAGTTTCAAAATATTTAAATTTTACACCGTTCTCTGCACCGAATTGATCAAAGGACGGTTTATCATAGGGTTTGGTGTCAAAAAAAGCTACTTTCATTTCAAAACCTCCTTGATTTTACAACACTATTATAGTATAATTATAACACAAAGTATGTTGAATTTTCAACAAAAGGAGAAAAACTTGAAAAAATATTTGGAAATTCTGAAAAAATGTCCTCTTTTCTACCAAATAGAGGATCAAAGCTTAATTAAAATGCTCTCCTGCCTTGGCGCAAAGATCGAATTCTTTGATAAAAAATATACCATTTTTGCCGAAGGAACTGCCGCAAAATATATCGGCATAGTATTATCGGGATCGGCGCAGATCATTCAAATTGATTATTATGGAAACAGAAATATCCTTTTTGAGATATCACCTTCTGAAGTATTTGCCGAGGCCTTTGCCTGCGCAGAGGTGCGGTCACTTCCCGTAACGGTTATTGCAAACGATCCCTGCGAAGTAATGCTTATAGACTGCAGTCATATTTTACACACCTGCTCCAATAACTGCGGCTTTCATCAGCAGCTTATCTTTAATTTGATGAAGGATCTTGCGTCAAAAACAATTATGTTTCATCAAAGAATTGAGATCACCTCAAAGAGAACCACAAGAGAAAAGCTTTTGACCTATCTGAATCTTCAAGCAAAAAAAGCAAACAGCAACAGCTTTGATATCCCCTTTGACCGTCAGGAGCTTGCCGATTTTCTTGAGGTTGAAAGAAGCGGACTTTCTGCAGAGATCAGCAAGCTGCGCAAAGAACGCATTATCGATAGTGATAAAAATCATTTTGTTATTTTATAGCGGAAAATATTTTCACATCTTTCAAATATAATTCTGAAAATCCGCTTTCATATCCATATGCGCACTGTTTTTTATTTAATATCGCTTAATGTCTCAAAACAATGTCAGCTTTATGACTTCCCCCAGAAAATGATCGCGGTTGTCAATATTTTCAATATAAGAAAGATACGCCTGAGGGACAAATGTTGTTTTATCCTCAATTTTTTCATATTTTTCTCGTGCGATCTGCTTTTTCTCCTCATAAGTCTTATTCATAGCCCAGCCATCATCGAAAATATCGCAAAACTCAACATAATTCATGCCGTGCAGACGCTGCTCTGCATCATAGCGTTCCTTGTTCCAGTCCTCAAAAGCAAAGGGAATATCGATCTCAATATCCTCCTTTTCGCTCATATCGCGAAGGAACACCTGTGCCATTATGTGATAGCCGTATTCGGTGGGATGAACACGGTCGGGACAGATAACCTCACTCTCACCCAGCATGGGCTGAATGACACTCTTGAAATCAACGATCGGGCACCCGTATTTCTCGGCAAGTGCGCGCAAAAATCGCTCACATTCATCGAGAGCGAACTGACAGTGATAATTTTCCTCGCTTACGTCACTTACTTCGTCATATGGAACAGGTACGCATAGTATGGGTTCAGCCCCCGATGCCTTGACAGCCGTTACTATCTCCTCGTATGCTGCTTTGTACTTTTCCATTGCCTTCGAAAGGATCTCCTCGCGATTCGAATAAGCTTTGAATCTCTCGGAATAAAGCCAACGCTCAATATCATTGACCCCAAACATGATAACAACATAGTCGGGATTGTATATAAGACAGTTGTTTTGGAGATATTGTGCCGCTATATGCGCCTTTCCGCCCGAAACACCGCAATTATAGCACTTTATCTTGTATTTTTTTCTGAGATACTGATAAACCTCTGCAATCCATAAGCCCTTTGCTGTTATGCTGTCACCAAGAAAGCATACAACATCTCTGTCCTTAAACATCTAATTTCTCCTTCAATAATTTATTTGGGTACATTTTAACATGAAATTCATGTGTTGTCAATATTTATCTTTCAATCTCATGTTCTGTAATTTCTCAATATGTTGACTTTTAGGCAAAAAATCCTTATAATAGATAAAAAGGCGGTGAGAGCTTTGGAGAGTTTTCAGAAAAAATTCGGCATATTAAACGGCAATATTCTAAAATTTATTGCAGCTCTGTCTATGCTGATCGACCATATCGGGGTAATTTTCTTCCCGCGGCTTCAAATTCTTAGAATAATCGGAAGACTTGCACTCCCTATCTTTGCTTTCATGATTGCGCAGGGCTGTAAATATACTAAAAATAAGCTTCGCTATTTCTTTTCCGTTTTCACCCTCGCTTTTGCCTGCCAAACAGTGTATTTTCTCTATAACGGCGATACATATATGAATGTTTTGATAACATTTTCCCTTTCAATAATTATTATCTACGCACTGCAGAATTTCAAAAATACATTGTTCAGAGCAGAAAGTCAGGCGAAAAAAGTTCTTGCCGCGCTTCTGCTTATACTTTCTGTTATTGCGGTTTTTATTTTAAACATTTTTATTGAAATCGATTACGGTTTTCCCGGATGTATGCTGGCAGTTTTTGCGAGCATGATGCAGATGCCCGAAAACGCCCCCGAAAAGCTGAAAAAATTGGACTGTCTTCCCATCCATGTCGGTCTGATGGCATTTGGACTCATAGCTCTTGCGATCGCATCGGGAAAATCACAGCCCTTTTCCCTGCTTGCAATTCCGCTTCTCCTTTTATATTCCGGAAAACGCGGCAAAATGAAAACAAAATACTTTTTCTACATATTTTACCCCTCACATCTGGCAGTTTTGGAAGCAATATCTCTGATTTTTGCGGCAGCATAGTCTTTTCTATACAAAAAAGTAAATTTTTATTCAAAACTATTGATTATTTTTAATAATGTGGTAAAATAAAATATATATTTATATATTCACAAATTACTTAACTTCAGAGGAGAAATACTAATGGCTAATTTTTGTACTAAATGCGGTTCAAATATCGACCAAGAAACAGGGTTGTGTCAAAGCTGCGACAGCGCAGAGCTTGAAAGGCTCAAGACC
>JAZOAL010000060.1:0-11019 GCA_045595425.1 Eubacteriales bacterium | reverse complement strand
AATTGGATTCTACTCATCCGTCGCTCCGCGCCACCTTCCCTGATAGGGAAGGCTTGCGTTCGTACATCTAAATTTGTTAATTCGTCACTCTACAAACAGCCCGATAAATTATTGTTTATCTTTAAATATATTTTAGTTTTTGTGATTTTAATACAATAAATATCCCGCCAATTTGACGGGATATTTATTGTATTTTATTTACAAAATGTTTTATATCGCTTTGATGAACAGAACAAGGTGCATAGCACGGATTCGTTGACAAAACATGGGATTTATGATATACTGAAATTGGATAATAATAAAAACAGTGATTCTGTAAGGATGGTCTTATGGAAAAACAAGCTTTTGCCGAACCATCATTTGAATTGATATACTTTATAGGTTCACTTTAGATACCGATGGGATTTTGTTAATTAAGTTTTTAGAATTCTTAAATCATTTTGAGAAAGAGTTTAAGCCGCCGGAGGCGTGGAGAAATAATGAATTTAGAAGAATACAGCAAGCAAATTGAAAAAATAACTGAAGATCCCGAATACAGACCGCTCCTCCCGAGCGAGCTTATCGGTCTTATGAATGTTCCCGAGGAAGAGATAGATTCGGTTACTGCTCTCATTCAAAATATGGCAAGGGCGGGAGATATTGCTCTGACAAAGCGGGGCAAGGTGGCTTCGCTCAGAAGCGTGGGTATAATCAGCGGTGTTTTCAGAGGAACTACGAAGCATTTCGGCTTTGTGATTCCCGATGATGGGGGCGAGGATATCTTTATACCTGCGTCAAAGACTCTCTTTGCTCTTGACGGAGATAAGGTTCTTGTGAGAGTTACAGAGCACAAAAGCCGAGAAAAGTATTTTGATACTGCCAAGCTCCGCCGCGGAAAGAAGGGAAAGCTCTTGCCGATTCCCGAGGAAAAGAGAAGCGGCAAGGGACGGGAGGGGGAGATCGCGAGAGTTGTCGAACGCCATCTTGCAAAGAAAAATGTGGTAGGCGTTTATTATGAGATATCCGAAAAGCACGGGAGGAGATATCATACTGTGGGGTGGGTAGAGCCCGACCGCAAAAAACTGCCGTATTCTGTTTTCGTTGATGTGAAAGCCGCAAGGGGAATGGGAGTCGGCATTGGCGACAAGGTTGAAGCGAGAATCACCACATTCCCATCCGAGCGAGATGAGCTTGGCGGAGAGATAATCCGTAATTTCGGCGATTCCGAAACAAAAACGGCAAATTACGCCGCTATCCTTGCGGAAAACGGCATTGAGACGGAATTTGCCGAAGAGGTTCTCGCAGAAGCAGAGGCGGCATCGAAAAAGCCTATCGTTCCCGATGGCAGGCGCGATCTCCGCGATATGATAATCTTCACCATTGACGGTGCCGACGCAAAGGATCTTGACGATGCCATATCTCTTGAGCGCATCGGCGGGAATTTCAGGCTCGGAGTTCACATTGCCGATGTTTCGGAATATGTAAGCTTCGGCTCGGAGACCGACAAATGCGCACTTTCGAGAGGAACCAGCGTTTATTTTACCGACAAGGTGGTTCCCATGCTGCCAAAGAGCCTTTCCAATGGCTCATGCTCGCTCGGGGGAGGTCTCGAACGCTATGCGCTGTCCGCTTTTATGACCCTTGACAGGGATGGAAGGATAATAGAGACCGAGCTTTGCGAATCTCTTATCCGCTCCCGCGTAAGGGGAGTTTACAGCGAGGTGAATGATATTTTCGAGAAGGGCGATAGATCTGAATTTGCCGAAAAATATGCCGAAGTTATTCCGACTCTCCGTGAAATGCACGGACTTTATAAGATAATGAAAAAACGCTCCGAGGAGCGCGGGTCTGTTGAGCTTGATACGGAGGAAGCGGTTATTCTGCTTGATGAAAAGGGGATTCCTGTGGATATTGCCGCCCGTGAGCGCGGAGAAGGTGAGCGGATGATAGAGCAGTTTATGCTTTGCGCGAATGAAGGAGTTGCGACCTTTCTTACGAACCTGTCATTGCCATGCGTTTACCGTGTTCATGAATCGCCCTCCCCCGATAAGCTTGAAAGCTTTATTGCCTTTGCAGTGGGCATGGGACTTGATGTCCGCCCCCTTCGCACGAAGAAGCTTTATCCCTCCGCTTTTGCCTCGGTTCTTGAAGAGAGCCGGGAGAAGGGGATCAGCGCACTCCTTTCAAATGTGATGCTCCGCGCCATGATGAAGGCAAAATATTCGGCAAATGCCGCTCCCCATTTCGGACTCGCCATCGACCTTTACTGCCATTTTACTTCCCCTATCCGCCGCTATCCCGATCTTACGGTGCATCGTATTGTTAAGGCAATGCTTCGCGGTGAGGCAGTTGGTGAAAAGCTGACAAGGCTTACTGCCTTTGCGGGAGAGAGTGCGGCGCGCTCCAGCGAAAACGAGCTTAAGGCTCTCACCGCCGAGCGCGAGATAGACGACCTTTATAAGGCGATCTTTATGTCGGATAAGGTTGGCGAGATCTTTGAGGGGGTTATCAGCTCTGTTACCTCCTTCGGGCTCTTCGTTCAGCTTCCGAATACTATTGAGGGACTTGTGCCGCTTGAAACCATGGACGGCAGGTTCATCTTTGATGAGAAGCATTTTAAGCTCTCCTTTGGCAGAACTGCATATTGCCTCGGACAATCGGTGAGGGTGCGTGTCACTTCCTCTGATATTCCTTCGCGAAGAATAAGCATGGAGCTTGCAGATCAGCTTGAGTAAATAATAAATGTGCGCACCTGTTGATGACCATCAGGTGCGCCGAATTTATTTCTCTTGACAAATTATTCGTCATGTTTTATAATTATCATATATTTAATTGTTTAGAAGGTGATATCAATGTCCGTTTCCAACAAATCAAAAAGATCTGCATATGTCGCACACCTGACCCGTGCGGCTCTTATTGCAGCAATAATTTTTGTTATGACTTCGTTTCTTAAGCTTCCCACAGCTACCGGTTATGTACATCTCGGCGATGCGGCGGTCTGCCTTGCGGCGTCTGTTTTGCCTGCACCGATAGGGCTTGTAACAGCGGCACTTGGGGGAGGTCTTTCTGATCTTGCTGCAGGATATCCCATGTGGATACTGCCAACTGCTGTCATAAAAGCGGCAATGACATTGGCTTTTACTTCTAAAGGCGAAAAAATACTATGCCTGCGCAATTGCATTGCTTTGGCGATAGCGGTCATTATAAACGCGGCGGGATACTATCTCGGCGGTTCGATAATTTATGGTAATTTTGCGGTGAGCCTTCCCGAGATCCCGACGAATCTGCTTCAAGGTGCTGTCGGTGCGGTTATTTTCTCTGTTATGGGTGCATTCCTTGATGCAAATTCCCGTGTGCGCAAAATTATAAGAGGTAGATAATGATAATAAAAATCCTTGCGGTCGGTGATATAGTTGGACTTGCCGCAGTTGAATATCTTAAAAGAAATATGTGGAAGATCCGCGAGAAGCTTGGGGTTCAGGCTGTTGTTGCCAACGGTGAAAATGCCTATGAGGTTCGCGGGATCGGCATGGCGGAGGCGAATACGCTTCTTGATTGTGGAATCGATCTTATAACAACGGGAAACCATGTTTGGGGCAGACGGGATGTTTATAGGATGCTTGATGAGGATCCTCGCATCATACGTCCTGCAAATTATCCTGCCTCCACTCCGGGCTGCGGACATTCGGTGATGAGTGTTTGCGGTTACCGCATCCTTTGCATAAATGTGCAGGGAACGGTTTTTCTGGAGCCGCTTGACAATCCTTTTGCCGCGGTTGAGAAGATTCTTCTGTCGGAGAAGGGAAGATACGATTTCTCACTGCTTGATTTTCATGCGGAGGCGACTTCGGAAAAGATCGCAATGGGGTTTGTTTTTGACGGGAAAATAAATATGATCTGGGGTACTCATACCCATGTTCAAACTGCGGATGAGACCGTTCTGCCCGGCGGAACGGGGTATATAACAGACCTTGGAATGACAGGCCCGACAAATGGTATTCTCGGATCCGATCCGGGGCCGATAATCGAACGCTTTAAAACTCATATGCCTCAGCGTTTTTCGGTGGCGCAGGGGGAAACAGTGCTTTGCGGCGCGGTTTTTGAGCTTGATACCGAGAATAAAAGATGCTTGGCGGTGAAGCGCGTGCGCATTGAGCCGAGCGATGTGGGCTGAAGAAGGGAGCTTTTATGAAGAATATCCCCACCTTGAGAAACAGAAAAAATAAGGTGATATATGCTATAGCGGTTGCTCTTTGCGTTGTGCTGCTTGCTGTCGGCTATCTTGCGGCAACAAATGGCGGTGAAAGCTTTTATGCTTCTGCTGACGGTGCTCTGTATCTGCGTGCCAAGGTTACCGAGATAGTTGAAACAGCTTCGGAACATGACGATAACGGAATGCTGCTCTCGCAGGATACCGTTTTTAAGGCGAGAATTTTGAAGGGCGAGCTGAAGGGTGAAGCTGTTACGGCATATCAGAATTACAGCTCATATACCCCCCTCAATCCCCGCAGGGTTGAGGTTGGGGACAGCATTGTGGTGGCACATTTTGACGGTGTTGATGAATGGAATTTCATTGATTTCGTCCGCTCCGATGCTATAATTATCCTGACTTTGCTCTTTGCACTGCTCCTTGTGCTGTTCGGCAGAAAAAAGGGAGTTAAAACGGTTTTTTCATTGGCACTGACCGTTATCGCGGTGATATTCGTCTTTATGCCCGCGGTGCTCGGCGGGGGAAATATATATTTTTGGGCGATCGCGGTCTGCGTCTATATCATAGTTATGACTCTTATTATAACAAGCGGACTTGGCCCAATGAGCCTTGCGGCTTCGATGGGATGCGTCGGAGGAGTGCTTGTGTCCCTTTTGCTGACAATCATTACAGACTCATTTATACACATCACCGGCAATGCCGATCCTCATTCGATCTTTTTGCTTTATATAGGTGAAGGTCTTGATCTCAGAGCGCTTATTTATGCTTCGATCATAATCGGCTCTGTGGGCGCGGTCATGGATGTTGCGGTGGATATTTCCGCTTCGCTCAAGGAGCTGGCGGTAAAGCTGAAAAAGCCGACTATGGGAGAGCTGTTTCGCTCGGGACTCAATATAGGCAGGGATGTTATCGGAACAATGTCGAATACGCTCGTGCTTGCATATATTGGCGGCTCAATGTGCTCGCTTTTGCTTTATTTTTATAATAACTGGTCAAATGCTTTCTATCTTTTCAATATTGAAATCATTATAGTTGAGATGCTTAAAATTCTTGTGGGAAGTATTGGTATTCTCCTTACCCTGCCTTTGACGGCACTTGTCAGCTCGTGGCTTTATACGCTTGAAGGCATGCGTGCTCACATTCTCGATGAGATGCCGGAGGATACCGATGAAGCCGAGGATGAATATGCGGCAATTCTTGAAAGAGCCGGAAGCTTTGATGGAGATATTAAAACGGAAAAAGATGAAAAAACAGACGAATAGCCCTGCTATGGCGGTGCATTTCGTTGATACTGAAATAAAGGACGAAAACACAAATGAAAAACGAATATGAATTTACATTGCACATGAACGCGGAAATGATGAAAAAATTTCTCTTTGTCTCGGAAAAAGAGGGAAGAACCCCAAATAATCAGTTCCTCTTCATGCTTCGGAACAATGTCGCATATTATGAGAAGACTAAAGGTAAGATAAAGCCCGCGGAGCTGGCAGATATCGATCTTTCTTCCTATGAAGAATGAAAAAGCATGATAAATGGTTTAATATGAAAAAGGAGGCTTTGATATGGTTTATGGCGATTATTACGATGTGGGCGGTTTTGCCTTTATAGGTTATTTACTGCTTCTTGGACTTTTTGCACTGGCGGTGGGTCTGGTCTTCTATCTTCTCCAGGCTGTGGGACTTTATAAAATGGGTAAAACTGTCGGCGCGTCCGCACCTTGGCTTGCGTTTATTCCCGTTGTGAATGTTTTTGCGCTCGGTAAAATAGCGGAAACTACGACGGAGGGCAAAAAGCCGATGAAATACGGCACTATTTTGTTGCTGCTGAATATTTCCAATTCCCTGATCTCAAACATAATGTCCTTCCGCATAGTCAATAAGATTGTTGAAGTAATTTCACAGTTCGATGGAACAAATATTGAAGATTTTATCCTTGATATCGCTGTCACGGCTTCGGAAACCTCGGTTTTGACGAGTGTGCTCTCTGTTATTTATGTGATTTTTTACTATATTGCGCTTTATAAGGTATTCAAGCTGTTCTCGCCCGATAATGCAACGGTATTTCTTGTTCTCTCGATACTGTTCGGCATTGCGCTTCCGATAATAATTTTCTGCTTGCGCAATAAACCGATTCATATTTTCGGCATGGGGAATGGCTCCACCTTGGGCTATAACTCCGAATACGGACAGCAGGATACCGATCGTTACGGATGGAAATAACTCGGATTTGAATTTATAATAATACTAAGCCTCACGTCAAAAACGGTCCGTTTTTGACGTGAGGCTTCTTGCTTTTGAGATTGATTGCCGAAATAGAAACAATAATTTATCTTTGCCTGCGGCGGGATAGGGACTTCCCCAAAAGTCCCTATGAACCCCAAAACTTTAAAAGAAAAAACCTTTATATTTAAAGTTTTTGGGATTCTAAAGACCTTTTTACAAAAAGGTCTTTAGCGGGGTATGGGGCAGAGCCCCACGCCGATAAATTATTGTTTAGCGTTATGTTTCGGGCTTTTAGAGAGCCTTTATTGCTTAAAAAGTGTCATTTGTAATGTTTTTTGCTTTGCAAACAGACTTTGAATTGAAGCGTGCCGGGATATTTAATATAATAATATGGAAGAAAATTGCTGTTTGGGCTTGGAGTGACTGCAATATTAAATAGGGTTTAATATTGCAGTGAAATTACAGGTTTAGGAAAACTCTTGCCAAAAATATGAAGACATGGTACTATATTGGCACAGGGGAAAGTTTATGGAATGCCCTAGCCATCGGAGTGAGATATCATCCGATGACAGCTAAGTCGGATGTGAGCGAAGTTTCTCTTCGACGTGGCGACAGGTTGAACATAAATCTATTTCACCTGAAAAAATAATTATTTTTGAAGGAGAAACCAAACCATGAAGAATTTTAAGAGAATTCTTGCTCTGGTGCTTGCTGTTATGATGGTAGCAACAAGTCTCATGGTTGTAACAAGCGCAGCTGATGCTGATGAAAAGGTTGTTTACAACGAGACCGCTATCGTACGTCTTAACAAGCTTGGCATCTTCAAGGGTAGCACAAGCGGCGATATGCACGCTGATGATGCAGTTACCCGTGAGCAGATGGCGCTCTTCACAGGCCGTGTACTTACCGGTAAGGTAACTACAAGCTACTGGGAGACCTATCTCGACGACACAACATTTGAAGACATCGATGACGAAGCAGCTGAATATGTCGGCGCAATTTCCTATGCTTACGAGCAGGGCATCGTTATCGGTAAGTCCGATGTAAGATTCGACCCCAAGGGTAACGTATCTTACCAGGACGCACTTACCATGGTAGTTCGTTCGCTCGGCTACACAGGTAAGACATACCCCAACGGCTTCATCAATACAGCTATGAAACTCGGTCTTACCGCAGGTATTTCCGGTATCGACTATACTGATGCAGCTCCCCGTGGCGTAATCGCTACAATCCTTTACAACGCTCTTTATGCTGAAGATTCTCTCTTCGCTGAGAACTTCAACCTTACAAGCGGCAACTACATGCTCGTTGCAACACCTACCGTTGTAAGAAACTCTAACTGCAAGATCCCCGGTGCTTCTATCCAGGGTTATGTAGGCAAGGAGCTCAACGAGGGTTATGTAGCATTTGCTGAAATCGGCGATGACTACAGAGCAATCAACAACAACTATGTATATGCAAAGACAAGCCAGATCTCTGACGATATCGATGGTGAATTTGCTCACAAGCTCGGTTACGCATATGAGCTCACATTCGAGAACGATGTTCTCACATGGGGCGACCAGTGCGCAACAGAGACATTCGTAAACTATGGCGATGATCGCGAGATCGACGTTGAGTTTATCGACTATGACCATGAGTATGATTACACCGCAGGCAAGGTAGTATTTGACACAGACTGGTTCCTCAGCTTCGGCGGTCAGGAATACAACCTCGTTGACAGATACGATGCTGACTACACAGCTCCTACAGGTACTCACAACATCATTCTCTACAGCGACTTCGGTATGCCTGTAGCAATTGATCATTATGATTACCTCTTCGATGCGGATGGAAACATCGTTGATGCTGATGGCGAACACGTTCTTTACTATGTTGACGGTGCATACTACTTCGCAGATTCCACAGGCGGAATTGCAAGAAAGGCAACATCCGATGAGATCAAGGCTGCAATCGCTGAGATTCAGTCTACTCTCTCCTCTATAGGTTACAACTTCGACTCTGACTACGATATGGTTGAGCAGGGCGATATCATCGGCGGCGCTAAGTACCTCGGTACTGATAAGTCTCTCGTTGATAAGTTCTATGAGAAGTACTACGATGCAGCAAGAGATGCTGTTCTTTCTATCGCAAGAAACTACTTCTGCGAGATCACAGCTATGGACTATGACAACGACGGCGTTTATGATGCTGCTATCTACACACCTTACTACTTCGGTAACACAGGTTCTGTAGGCACAACCTTCTCTCTCGGCGGTATTCCTACAGCTAACGGTGAGAACTCTCTCCTCAGCGGTGTAAAGACAGCCGACTATGTTGTAACAGGTGAAAAATCCAGCCTTGAAGACTATAGATTCTACCTCTATACATTCAACAGACACACCAACACAATCGATATTAAGGAAAAAGCTATTTATATCGAGTCCGGTACTGCTGATGTAGATTGGGCTGTTAAGGGCAAGGTTGGCACATCCGGTATCTATGAGGATTCTCAGGTATCCATCGGCGGCAACGTTTATGATATCGGCGGTTGGGCTATCGATAACCTCCTCGGTCTCTACACAATCAGAGATTTCAATGGCGGTCACGAGGGTAATGTATCCAAATCACATTGGGCTCAGGTTCCTTATGTTGTAAGCCTTCTCGATAAGAACGACAACAACAAGGTTGACGAAGATGAGAAGCCCACATATAAACACTGGGACGGCACAGTTGTTACCGGTTACAACGGCTGGTACTACAACGGCTGGAACGATGTTCTCGAAGTTGGTATGACAGACGCTTGCTCGGGCTTCAATGGTGTAGTTCTTGCAGGTCACCTCATCCACGGTGTACCCAGACCGGCAGCTTCTACTACCTACAAGTTTGTAACATTTAATCCTTACCAGAGCACATTCGCAGTTGAAAACGATCAGATCATCGTTGACGCTATGATAGATGCTTCCGGTAAGTATCAGGAAATTAAGATCAACTCCATTGAAGGTGAAGAGTTCACAGATGCTGAATTCGCTATCTTCTGCAAGTACATCAATACATTCTACGGTGAAAACGCTTCTCAGATCAAGTATAGCTACTTCTTCGATGCAGAGCGTAAGGCTGCTCATCAGGAAACAGCTCTCTACAAGGCTATCGAGCGTGACTTCATCATCGATCTGCTTGTTGCAACTGTTGACGGTGAAGGCGCTTGGGATGCAGCTGGTACAGTTAAGGAAACAACTAATGTTTACAGCGTACTCGGCACAAATGCAGACGGCGCATACAAGCTCAGCATTCTCACTCCCGCAACAATTTCCACAGCTGCTAATAAGGGCACTGTAACATTCACTCTCGGCGTTTCCAGCGCTCCTATTGCTGCGAACGGCAAGATTATCTCCGTTGATGCTGATACAGTATGGACATTCGTTGCTAAGGACGGTATCTACACTTACACAGGCGTTCCCACAAAGGACGATAGCCTCGTTCTCTCTGCTGACGCTAAGGTATATGTAGCTAACTCCGACCAGATCATGATCTTCGATCAGGCTCATTGCATCGAAGAGATCTGCGTAGGTAAGGTTGACTGGACTGAAAAGGTTCAGGATGTACAGCTTGACTACACAGCTCTTAATCATAATTGCGGCGAAGCTCTCGTTGGCGATGACAGTACTGAGGCTTGCGAGTACATCATTCGCGATCATAACGATACATGGGCTCTCAACGAGTACATTCCTTATGTAAACGCAACCTTCATGGCTGACGAAGTTTACATGGTAACAGCAAAGACCGCTAACACCAAGATCTACAATGACGAAGGTGTAATGGTTTATGTATACTCCAACCTCTACAACCTTGTTGATAACAAGTACGAAGAGTCTGTTATCTTCACAGGCGATGAAGTTAAGGTATTCAATGAGATATTCTATGAGGATGGTACAAGCGAGGTTGCAACTAACTACGGCGCTATCATCACAAGAGACGCTGTTGACGGTATCAAGACATTCCTTCCCGAGGATGTTAAGACTACAACTGGTAACGGCGAGCTCTTCAACCTTGATAACAGCAACATGATCGTTGGTAAGTACCAGAGCCAGACTAAGGATAACAATGGTAAGCTCGTTCACGTAAAGGTTAGTGGTAAGACATACACTGTAACAAGTGTTACCTTCATCACCGTTTACGGTACAGGTAAGAGCGTTGCAGTTGGCGACTTCTCTAAGATCGCTGAAAACGCAACCGTTTACTTCACATATGACGATGCAACCGGCGTTATGACTGGTTACGCGTTCAACTAATTAACTGCTTAAGTTAATTAACCTATAAAGGCAAGGGCAAGTCCTTCGGGGCTTGCCCTTGCTGATTTTTTTCTTTGAATTAGCACTTGTCAGACTGATAAACAATAATTTAGCGGGGGAGTTTGTATTGTGATGAACTAACATAGTGTGATGAACGAATATTAGCCTTCCCCAGCGGGGAAGGTGGCGGCGAAGCCGACGGATGAGTAGAAGCCCCGTCTATGATTACGATATCTGAGCAATATCGACAAAGGTGTTTAAGCATAAACTAACTTTTTGTTTATAAACCTTTATAAATCAACGAAAAATGTTACTTACTGTAACTAAATTATTGTCC
>JAZOAL010000059.1:0-41929 GCA_045595425.1 Eubacteriales bacterium | reverse complement strand
GCTACGATCCGACTTATCTTCGGGCTTTTCGGTATCACCGTAACCGCGCGTGGTTTCAAGAAGGGTATCTTCTTTGTCAGAGTAGTAGTGACCGCGCTTCTTACCTTTAAGGTTGTCTACCCAAAGTAGAAAATCGGTATCTTTACGGCATCTCTCGATAAAGGCTTCTTCGGTATAGGTTTTGAGCTCCTTGACATAGGCTTTCAAATCGCTGCCGTTCAAACGCTCGGAAACCTCATATTTTTGCTCTGTGGTGAGATGATTGTTCTTTCTCTGCAAACGAGCCAAGATGCGATCCTTGATGGGCTGTTTGCTCGTATCGCTCGGACGGAACAGATCTTCAAGGAGTTCTGGCATCGTCTTGCTGACCGATACCGACTTCATGCCGGATGTGGAGTCCAAGTCCTCATATACTCTGACAGCATCGAAGATGTTGAAATGTGTCTTGCCGATTTCGGGGCAGAGACGGGTTGCACGACCGAGCATCTGTTCAAACAGAATACGGCTGTTAATCTTACGCATGAACACAAGATTGCAAATTGCAGGCACATCTATACCAGTTGTCAAAAGATCGACCGTAACGGCAATATTAGGATACTGGTTGTTTTTGAATTGCTTGATGACCTGCAATACCTTCTTTTTGTTACCTCCGGCGGTCTTACCTGTGATCTTCATGATAGCTTCATACGAAATGCCGTATTCTTTGTAGATGTCACGAAGCATATCTACAATCGTATCCGCATGGGCATCGTTAACAGCGAAAATCAAGGTTTTTTCTCCGCTTTCGGGGTTGAGGTAAGAGGATATTTCTTCAAGAACCTTACGGGTGTTATCGGGAAGGACGATCTTTCTGTTGAACTCCGAAACATCAAAATCAAGCTCGTCCTCAAGTACCGCGCCATTCAAAAGCTCGTTGGTATTAGGATCGAATTGGGCCAATGTTTCCCCCTTTGAAAACTTTGCCTTGTTCTGAATAAAGTCAGTATTGATGATGTAGGGCGGATCGTGGTCAACGAGCCAACCGTCGATAACTGCTTCACGGTAGCTGTATGTAAATACAGGTTCACCGAAAATCTGCGTGGTGTGAAGCGCAGGAGTAGCGGTCAGAGCAATCTTTACGGCATCGAAATACTCGATAACCTGCTTATATTTGCTCATATAATCTTCTTGGTTATCATAGAGGATTTCTTCCTCCGTCATCTCTCTGTCGAGAATGTATCCTCTATGTGCCTCATCAACGATAATTAAGTCGAAGGCACCAGGCATCAAATCGGGAGTATCTGCGAGAACAGTACGCTTTAGCAGACCCTGCACAGTGGATACGCTGACCTTGGTTTCGAGATTGATATCGTTATCGTCAATGGCTTTCAGCTCATAGATTTGATCAAGAGTCATGAGCTCTTTGAGCTTGACATCCTTAAAGGTGTCCATTGCCTGCTCACCGAGCGAAACACGGTCAACAAGGAACAGAATGCGTCTGAATCGCTTGGATTCAAGCATTTTGTAAATCAGTCCAAGGACGGTACGGGTTTTACCTGTACCAGTTGCCATTGCCAAAAGAGCGGTAGGTTTACCACTAACAATAGCTTTGGTTGCTTTGTTGATCGCTTTGATCTGATAATCTCTCAAATTAAGCCCCGTAGAATCGGTCATAAATGAATCGTCAGCGGTTACGAGAGCTTCGTTCGCTTCTTCGATATTCTGTCCTAATTTTTCAAGCAGATCGTTCGGACTGAACCAATTTCGAATAGGATAAGGCTGATTTACAGAGCTTCTCGTATCCAAGAACCAAATACCTGACTTGGTGCGGAGCTGCTCTATATAAGAGCGACCGTTTGAAGCGAACAGAAAAGGAACTTGATATGCGCCCCAAGTGCCAACCGTGTACTTCAAATCCTCAGCTTTGATATGCGTTGCATAGTCTTTTACTTGAACGTCAATAGTTGAAGCTACATCCTCAGATGCTTTTTTTGCATCCATAACAGCTACAAGTTTCTCGCCAATGAAGAAGGCGTAGTCCACGTATCCGTTTTTATAGAATGCAGAATTGGTAGGCCATTCAGCGATAGCAATATTTCTTCCCTTAACAGGACGCGTGCCCTTGCTGAATCGAAGATTCTTGGTATCGGCTTCCCAACCTGCTTTTTGAAGCTGTTCGTCTATGAGGCAACGGGTTTGAGATTCCGTCCAGTTCATCATAGAGGAAACCTTTTCGGACTGCTTTGCACGCTCTTTCTGTGTTGTACCCGAAACAGTTGTGGTGACCGCCGCAAGCTGCTTGGACAATTCCGCAATCTTCTTTTCATGTTCGGCAATGAGTGCTTCAAAATCGTGAGAGGATACTTCTTCGGGCATAACGAAATCGGGAGCAATATATCCCCAGTCACCGTAGGTTTCCATAAACCAAACGGCAAGATTATATGTCATAGAAAGAAGCGTTTTCGCCTCATCCACTGAGTCTGCACCAGCGTGAACAGCAGAATTTCTTGTTTTGCGGAGCAAATACAGAGTATTATCTATTTCATGAGGCAGCAGACCTGCGCGCTTTAACAAACGGATGCGATTAGCATGTGTGTTATCCACCTCGGGTTCTGCCATACGCTCGAACACAAGGATTTCCTGTGCCAAACGCTCGGCAAAAAGCCCGATTTTGAACATGCACGCATTCGGGTCTGAATATAGGTAATGTTCTGCTGTTTCACCGATTTGTGCCAATGCTGGCCAATATCGATTCAGAAATTCAAAGTTTGATTTCATAAACAGCCTCCTTCGATCATTTTCTGTAAAGCTCGTCCAGCGTTTTTCCGTCTTTGTCCTTCCATTCAACCCAACCGTTTGTGCTACCACCTAAAGCAAACATTGCTGCAGAACTGGGTGAAGTAAAGGATACGGAAACCGTCAATTTGTATTTTCCGTCAACGCAAACAATGTTGCCATTGGCAAGAGCTGTTTGACGTTGCTTTTCCATCGTCGCGGAATGGCATTTGCGGTTCATATCGATTTCCGAACCTTCCAGAACTTCGAAATGGTCACCGTCGTAAACGCCAAAAGCAGTAATGCCGTTTCGTGTAGTATGTAAGGTGTTGGCTTCATTCAAGGTCACCTTGGAGTTATCCATCTTGTAACCCTGCGTTGCCATAATGAATTGAATTTCCTCGTAAACTTCTTCGATCAAGGGAAGGTCATATTCATCGATCTCATACTTGGGGTTGACCGAGTTTTCTACCTTGTATCGCTTGGCATCATGCGCCTTGCCGATAGCATAAGCTTCAAGACCGCTTATCATATCAAGGGAGAAGGTCTTATTGTCAGCCAAAAACATAATTGCTTTGTTCCAGAAATCCTTGGAGCGATTGTGGTCATCAAGACGGACCACTCCATTTCTCGTCTGACCGATATAAATTTGCGCAATCTTGTTTTCGTCGTTCTCGCTGATCAGATAGTAGATTCCAGGGCGATTGATTCCCGAAAGTTTCTTGGCCTCCGACAGCAAAGGACGAGGAATAACATAGGTTGTCATAGTGGATAGAGTTCTTCTGATTGAACGAATCCCGTTGGGTTGACCGTTGTGATATATAATTTCAAGCTTTTTACTGATAGCCATGTTAGTTTCCTCCGTCTTGTGTTAGGTTTATTTCTGCTTCCAGCTTTGCTATCTCCTCCATAATCTCATCAAAGCTCGGCTTCTGTCCAAACAGCATATTCTGCATATGCTCGTAGTCATCGCGAAGCTTATCGAGGTTATATTCGGGTGGCATCAAGCGCATTGTGCCGCGCTTTGCAAGGTCGTATCTTGCCCACGGACAACGGTAGAACTTGTCCTTAAAATCAACAACTTTGGTTAAAAGTTCGTTATCTGCCAAAGCGTTATCATTCACTTCAGTCTGCATCATCCGATACAGATCGTAATAGTGGCGGGAATATCTTGTCGGGAACGGTCTATCTTCCGCGCGAAAGGCTTCTCTATGTAAAATCGTAACCTTTTCCCAAAAGGTTCGCTCGGGTAAGACGGTCAAAATCTCGGTAATCGGTTGCGTAAATACACGCGCGTACTTCTCTGCCGCATAGGGTGTGATATTCACCGTTTTTACCGGAGTCCACGCGGCAAGCGCACCAATTTCAAGCCTGATCTCTTGGAGAATCGACATATCCGCAAAGCTTTTCGGGTATGCAATCTTCAACGTCTGCGCGTCATCGGGATCAATAAAGCATTTCACTTCCTCGCCAAGCTCAGAAGTAAGATCAGCAGAAATATCGGGCAAGAATGTATTACGAAGAAATTCTTCAGCTCTTGTATTAGCTTCTTTATTGAAAATATCCTGTTTCGTATTGCTGCGTTCTTTCCACGGCTCGTTGATGCCGTATCCAAGAACACGCCAATCAAGAATCAAGTCAATATCCTCGGAAAAGCGTTCAATGAGTCCGTAAGCTTTAGAAAGGCTCGTTCCACCCTTAAACGCAAGGTTGTCTTTCCAAGCGCAGCGATGGAAAAGGTAGTCGAGCATATAGCAAACCCAAAAGTCTTTTTCAATAATTGCTTCGCTCATACCCATTTTCGCGGCAGAGTTTCGGAATAACGCTTCACGGTCACGTGCAGATATTTTCGCTATATTTCTCATTTTGTTCCTCCGCAAATCTCTTTTATAATATCGTATATCCACGCAGTTGCATATTTTGCCTCTGCAAACATCGTGGATTTTTCATCATCGGTAGTAGTTTGAATAATCTTGTTTATAATCTCTCCGGTGATGTTTTCTTTACCAAGCGCTTTCAATGCTTGAATTACAAGCGCGGTCTTATAAGAAATTTTTGAAATCTCCTTATTGGTTGTGCGCTTGAATTTTATGGTTGTATTACCATAGGTGTATTCTTTATATGTTCCATCGCTGACATAAAGCCATGTAGCAGGAACTTGGGTTGAAAGTCCGAGCATATTAAGCGCCGTATCACCGCAAGGAACGATAGTCCATCCATAATTCCGCGCAAGCGCATGAGCAACTTTATCGGGTTTCGGTTCAACATATTCGTCCAAAAACTCGCTATACTCGGGACAGTCATAAACACCTCGCATAATACGACGAATTGCCCCATCGTCCTCAAGACGCGACAAAACCTTGCGAATAGCAGCATCATCCGCAAGATCGGAAAAATCAGATATAATAAAAACTTCGCCTGCAGGCATTGATTCAATTCGCAAAGATATAGGATCAAAACAGTTTATTCGTGCCATATCATCACCTCGTCACAAATATTATACACTTTTTGTGACAAATTATCAATAGATTTTGAAAAAATAATTATAAAATCTTCGTTTTGCTATGGACAAACAAAAAACAAACAGAAAACAAAATCCGAAACCATCACCGATTGGTAATGATTCCGGATTTTTTGTGTCCCTATTGTGGGATCTATTTAAGCCTAAGGTGGCTATATTACAGATAGATATTGTCTTGCTCGTCGAGCCAAGCATCGACTTCGTATTCTGCGAGGGGGGTAATGTGGTGGCAACTTTTCTTTAATGATTTTCGTGTTTTTGAATCAAAAAGTTGCCATTTCGGTTCACAGTCAAAACACAGGAAAAAGTCACCGTCTCGTGTTTTCCAGATGGACTCAACCATATAAACGCATTGACCACTAAATGATGTTGATATATCGCTAAAATAGCACAGCTCGGATTTTTGAGTATCGTAAACCTTTCCGTTTATCGTTTTTCTCATTCTGTTTTCCTTTCTTTTTCTCCCACAGGGTAGCCGATCACCAATTTTTTGAGGAGGTGGTGATCGGCGAGAATAGGAGAAAACGTTCAGACCTTTTTTCTATAAAGTTCGATGAAATGGAGACTAAAACAATGTCAATGAAAGAAAAAAAGTAAAAAGCAAAAGGAAAACCGGGAGAAGGTCTGTCATCAAACTCCAAGTTGTATTGTATCTTTTGCTACTATTAGTATGACAGAAAATGAGAAAAGATAAAAGTTCCCGGTAATCCATAAAAAAATTATAGACCACCAGGAGTATTATTTGGTTTCAAAGTTTATTATATGTCGATGTTTTGTTTTCCCAACCGATGTTAGGTAATTTTCCGAGCAATGCTCGTTTTTCCTGTCGGTATTTCAAAGGTGTCACACCAAAAAACTCCTTGAAAACTCTTCTGAAATTGACGATCGATCCAAATCCCGAAACCGAACAAATATGCTCAATATCGTGATTTGTTGTACTTAAAAGCGTACTTGCATAATCAACCTTAAGTCTCGAAAGATATTCGGAATATTTGACTTCTGTTTTCTTATGAAAAGCCGTGCAGAAGTGCTTTGGGTGGTAATGAAACATTTTTGCTATATCTTCAAGTGATGGATTTTCAGTAAAATGGGAATGGATATATAAAATAGCCTGTTGCATCGACGTAAGGGGTGTTTCGTCCTTCGTTTGATCTGCATTTTCAAATATTTTTATGAGGATACACTCGATGAGATTTACTATATATTGAAGGTTTTCTTTTGTAACCTCTTTTTCCTCTGCCAAAATCTTAAAAAGATTGAAAATCGTACTATATGCATCTTCACCGAGTTTAAAGCAAAGACCGTGTATGAGGGAGTCAAGCTTGCTTGAAAGCTTTTTGGAAATTACGTTTTGTCCAAAGCTGATATTGAAAAGCTCCACAGTATCATTGGGCATAACATAATGATAGTCGGAATGATGAGAAAGAATCACCGTTCCTTTTTCAAAAGATGACTGTTCTCCATTGAAAATATGGTAACCCGAGCCGCTTGTAACAAGCTCGACCTCGATATAATCGTGCCAGTGAAGCTCAACCTCAAAATCGATTGTTCGAGCTTCAACGGATATCTTTTGGTTTTCTTGCGTTGTATTCCTTTTAAGAATTGGAGAAAGGACTCTTTTTTTCATTTACTCACCTCCCGTTTTTTTGATTTTACCATATTTCATAGAGAAAGTCAATTGATATTTTGCCCAAAAAACGAAAAAATCTTACTTTTTGATCGTTTTAGGTTACCATATTATCTTGTTTTCACTTTTAAAGTAATGTATAATTTTATATAACAGTTCGTACCCGGTGCGGACAAAAAACAAAAAGGAGAATCTGATATGAAAAAAATGGCGAAAATTATGGGATTTGCAATTATTTTATGTATGCTTGCGATCCTTATGACGGTCAGTATGTGTTCGGCAAATATTATAGAGGAGGGCGGAGTTCCCTGCAAGTGCGGAACAGGTGATGCACATAATATGGTTTCCTGGTCACTCGACAGTGAAGGTAACCTCAAGGTTTGGCAAAATGAAAAGCCTTCGGGATGTAATGCTTATTATCAGTTTATCATAGGCTCAGATTATCCGCAGTGGAAGGATTTTGTTTCTGCTCATAAAAACGATATTATAACCGCCGATATTTCCAAGATTAACAAGGTAATGTACACCGGTGATAGCAATTACAGCCTTTTTGCCGGAATGACAAATCTTAAAACCGTAAGATTTGCTTCGGAACAGCAGATACAAAGAAACTGGGGAAAAGGTATTTTTGAGAACTGTACCAATCTTGAGTCGGTAGTTTTCGGTACTGATGATTTTGTTCCCGGCGTTGTGGATCTTTCAGGGGCAAACATTCAAAACACATTCACGGTATATGCATTCAAAAACTGTCAGAAGATAGAAAAGGTTATTCTTCCTTCTCAGATCAGTGAGATCGGTCAGGAAATGTTTAGTGCCGGAAATACCTCTGCGCTTTCTGAGGTGATTTGTCTCGGTAATATCACAAATATCGGAAGCAAGGCATTTTACAAATGCGTAAGCCTTACGTATCTCCAATTCGAAAACAGTGATTTTACCGTTGCGGCAAATGCTTTTGCTGCTTGGCACGATTGGAACCTTAAGATTTCTTTTAAAGACGGCGGCAAAGTTCTTCCCGTTGGATTTCCCGTTGCAAAAGACGAAGCAAACGGTATCTACGGTTCGAATAATTCCGTAAAAATCATAAATGAGCCTTCTGTTTATTTTGGAGACAGCGAGCTTCCTACGGGGCTTGAGAGAAGTATATATCACGTGGGTTATTCTGTGAGAATTAAGGATTATGACGGACTTCGCAGTATTTTTGTTTACGATAACAATGCGAAAAATTCAAATTATACCCTTAAAGAATATGGCGTTGTTGCTATGACAAAAACAAATATGGATAAGCTTTCGGTTGAGTTTAAGGGGACTGACGGAATATCCTTTAATGAGGAGACCTTAAGCTTTGCTATCGAAAGAGACGGAAAACTTGTTTCCGGAAGCAAAATTCTTTCAAATCTCATTGATGATGAAAAGCTTCCCGGACTTTCAGACGGAACATATTTTGCCATTTCAATTGTAAATTATGATGGTAATGTAAAAAGAATAACAAGCGGAGTTTATCTTGCTTCCTATGAGCTTTATGAGGATAAGGACGGAAATCAAACGGTTATTTTCACAGACAGCGGTACAGGTTACTTTTCATCTGATTTCGTAGCTCCAAGTTATTATGACGTTGCTCTCGGAATGTATAAGGCAGGAGTTCTTTGCAGCAAAACAGATGCGGAAAGCATTGTTTGGGAGGATATGTGCACAGCAGGTGCAGTTACACTGAAAGCAGGAACAGATTATCTTGCCGAAGTTGACACATCTAAAGACATTTATACGCTCGATATGCCAAAAGATCTTGACGGCAATCCCTTTGTAGAAGAATTTACACTTAAAGAAGTTCCGATCGTAAAGACAAAGGTTGCAAATAATGTTCTTGATCTTACCGAAAAAACAGGAATTACTTATACGATACTTAAGGACGGCTCAAGCTATACCCTTATATACAAAACAGAAGAAGAAAAATCGGGACTTTCACTTCCTGCAATTTCCGCTTATGGTTCAAATCCCCTTAATCATCAATTCATAGGCAAAAAATGGTACGGACAGCTTTGGAGCGATGATGCACCTGCAGGTTACAGCTCTGTCAGCGCAATGCGTCCTCAGCCACTTATGCTGAATGAAACCTTCCGCACGGGAATAAAAACTATCGTTATCGACAACGGAATTGTTGGTGCAAACAACAATGCATTTTTCCGTCTTGGTGCAACCGATTATGTGGTAAGCGAGGATTTCGTGACTCTTTCGGGAAGTCCTTTCGCAAATGCAGAGGGAATTACAACTTTCACAAGTGCTCCTTATGCACCCAAAGCGAATACGGTTGACCTTTCGGGACTTGTTGGCGTTGGAACGCTGAATTTCAGTTCAAATTCAGCCGTTAAGGCAACGAAGGTTATTATTCCGTCAAATGCGACAGCTCCAACATCTATAGGAAGTGCAAATATTCTCTTTATTTCAGGCAACAATGTATATATCCCGACTTCTTATAATGTTGAAAACGGCACTGCACTTGCAGAGCTCAAGAGTGGCAAATATACCTTCAATTTCTACGATGCTGATGTCTATGCTTGGGTGAAGAAGGTATACAATTCCGAGAGCGACACTTTTGAAGAAAAAATCATCGACTCGGAGGGCACAGAAATGAAGCTTGTTAACGAGAGAAAGGCAGGATACGGAACTGTTTCCGCAGGCGAAATATACGATAGCAGCAAAAATTGGGAAATAAAGCTTTACGGAACACTGAAAAATTCCGCTCCTATCGCAGATACAACCGTCAGCTTGTCTGTTGGCGGTGAAAATATCACCATTGCACTTGATGCTCCACTTCGTGCGGAGCTTCTTGCGGCAACAAACGGTAATAATGCGGGTACTGTTCAGAGAGCAACTACACGCAAAAATTTCACATACTGCCCTTCAAACAACGTGGCGTATGTTGCAGATTATATCAGCATAAAGTGTGAAAACGGAAATGTCGAGACATCTCTTTACACCTTTGATGAGTCAAGCAGCTATAATTCGGGCTATAATGTTATCACATATACCGAAAAGGCATTGACACCTTCAAAGTCGATAAGCGGAAATCTGCTTAAATCCGGCGGAAAACTCACAAATTCAAACGGTTTCTATATGGACGTTGTCTATACTTCGGGACTTCCCGAGCTTGAGCGCATTGAGTTTGAAATAACAAAAGCTCTCACAAGGGAAAATTCGGGTGTCAACAGCATAGGAAGAAATATCTATATCACAAGCGACGGAAAAACAGCGTATCTTTGTACAATCAATTCCTGGCAGCAAAATTCATATGATAAAGGAAGTGGAGCATGGCTTCTTGAGATAAAGGATTTTGACACGGCTACTCCAAAGGTTGAAAGAAAGGTTCGTCTTAACACTCTCGGTAATTGCAAGGATCTTGTGGAGCAGGGCTTGCTCCCCGAGGATTGTCACGGTCCGAACTGTCCAGGCAAAAATCTTGCCGAAATGGGAAGAGCTTGCACAGGCGTAGTGGAGCAAGGCGATTATATCTATGCGGTTGAAAGATATACGGGTGCTTTTGACATCGAGCAGAGACTTACGAATCTTGGAGCCGCAGGTAATGTGGAAAAAGACGATGGTGCTCACGGTCACGGAGTTTCTTATCTTTGCGTTATAAGAAAAAGTGATTTCAAGATAGAAAAAACAATTTTACTTAAAAACGACGCTACCTCTGTTGAAATAAATCCCTATGACGGCAAGCTTTACGTTATGGAAATGACTCGTAACTGGTCTGTTTACGATATTGAAAATGAAGCAGAGCCAATTCTCATTCACAGCTTTTCACGAAACGGTGAATTTGGCGGAGACGATGCCGAAAAGGTTGCGGCATACGCTCTTGGAAGCGAATATATCGAATATCAGCGTGCTACATTCTGGACGGACGGAAACGGAAAGAATTATATAGCTATGTCCGGTTTTTCGGGTGGCTTCACTATCTGGGATATTACAGATGTGGAAAACAAGATACCTACAAGAGTTGCTCATTTTTCCATCACCAGATTGAACGGACTCACCGGAAGACATATATTTGACGTTGCCGCAAGCTATCCTTATCTTTATGTAACCGTTGGAGGAACCATAAATTACAGATTTTCCGACGGAAATCTTCCCGATGGAATTATAACGTTCAATGTTTCGGATCTAACAAAGGTAGACATTTATAACAGTATAGCAGGTATCAGCGGAATACCTTTTGAAGATGAGTCGAGCCGAGTTAACGAGGGCGACCCCGCACCTTCAAGAATAATCGTTGTCGACGATGTCGTTATGGTGAATTATTCTGACAAGGGTGTTGCATTCTTCAGAATAGGTGAAGACGGAGTACCCGTATATGACAGATGCGAAAGCTTTACCGGTGGTATGCCCCAAACAATGAAGCTTAATCCCGCAACGGGCGGAATAGTTATCATAAACGGTGAGGGTGAAATTAATGTTCCCGGTGTTTATGAAATCAAAATAATTAAATAACGGAGTTAAAAATGATAGTTACAAAGCCGCCTATGGGCTGGAATTCTTGGAATACATTTGCAGAAAATATTGATGAAAAGCTTATTATGGAAACCGCTGACAAAATGGTTTCCGAAGGGCTTCTTGATGCAGGATATGAGTACCTTGTGATCGATGATTGCTGGTCTCTTCCCCAAAGGGACAAGGAAGGAAAGCTTGTCGCTGATCCAAAAAAATTTCCAAGCGGAATGAAGGCGCTTTCCGATTATATTCATTCAAAGGGACTGAAATTCGGAATGTATTCCTGCGCAGGAACTATGACCTGTGCCGCAAGACCCGGTAGCTACGATCACGAGTTTACAGATGCCGCAACCTTTGCGGAATGGGGTGTTGACTTCCTTAAATACGATTACTGCTTCAGAGATAAGACTGTTCCGGGCGAAGTGCTTTACCGCCGAATGGGCATCGCGCTTCAGAATTGCGGCAGAGACATTCTGTTCAGTGCGTGCAATTGGGGAAGTGACGGAGCGGATGAATGGATCAAAACCACAGGCGCTCATATGTGGCGTTCAACAGGTGATATTTTTGATAATTGGGAAAGCATTAAAAAGCTTGCAAAATCACAGTTCGGCAGGCTTAAGACAAACGGTCAAGGGTGCTTCAACGATATGGATATGCTTGTTGTGGGACTTGGCGGAAGCGGTCACGTAAGTGATGAAAAATCCACTCTCTCGGATATGGAGTATCGCACACATTTTACCCTTTGGGCGATGCTTTCTTCTCCCCTTATGATCGGTTGCGATATAAGAAAAATGACCGATGAAACGAAAAAGATACTCTTGAATAAAGAGGTTATTGCCATTGCCGAAGACGGAGCATATCGTCAGCCGTTTTTCTCAAAGCAAGGTGGTGACGAGATATTTGCCATAGCAAAGCTTCTCCAGGATGGTGATATTGCCATAGGTTTCTTTAATATGTCCGAAAGAAAGGCGACAAATTGGGACGTTTGGTTTACACTTGCGGAGATCGGTATCGGTAAGTGCAGCGGAAAAACCTTGAAGCTATGCGATCTTTGGAGTGGAGAAGAAAAGACCGTTACAAACGAGGTCGTTCTTCCCGGCAACCTTGAAGCACACGACTGCAGGATCTACAGAGCAAAAATCGTTGACGAAAAATAATATGGCAACCTGTTTAAAATGCGGCAAGGTGCTTGACTCGGACGACGTTGGAGCTTATAGAAAGTTCAGAGACAAAATGGCAACTGAATTTCTTTGCGTGCCTTGCCTTTCAAAGGAAATGAACTGCTCCGAAGAATTTTTGCGTGAAAAAATCGAATTTTTAAGAGAAAACGGCTGTAATCTATTTGTATCTTATTAAAAATAAGTAGAAATCAGTATGAAGCTGCAAGGTGAGAATATTACGGTAACTGTAGATCAGAATAGCGGTGCTACCACTGGCATCTTCCAAAAAGACGATCCCAACGACTGGATTTTGGAAGATGCCGAATGGGGTCTGATAAACGATTTTTACACGCAGTCTGTTTCGGAAGAAGCGGGACTGAACAGATTCTTATATACCCATATCCGCCTTTGTGAATATTGTAGATTTCTAATATATCTTGTTTTTCGCCTTTGAATTTGTCCTTATCTTTCTGTTTCAGATAGTAATAGTACGTGCTTCTCGCTACGGTACAAATTACTTTTTTCTCAATTTTTTCTCATTCAAAAATGTTTTTCAAAAAAATTTTCTTTCATAATTGAAGAGCAATGAAAAAAAGAAAGGAAAAAAGCAAATGAAAAACATTGTACTTAACGACTATTATTCCACACTCACACCGAAGCAGAAAAAGAAGTTCAACGAGAAAAAAGGGATGCTGTGCTATTATGAGTGGTTCCAGACTCTTGTTGACGATTGCACGCCCGAAGAGATCGGCTATATTTTCTTGGGTCTCCTCCATTACGACCGTTTCGGTGGTTCAGTAGAGCTCCCCGACTTTATCGCCGAAAAATTGAATTCTGACAGAGCTTTGAGAATGATATTCACGGTTTTTATGGACAAAACCTGTGCTGCCAGCCGTGAGTGGATCAACAAGCATAAGCTTCGTGCCACCGACGAAGATGATGAAGACAATGCAAACAATGAAGCCATTGAAGCTGTCAAGGCTTGGGTGGGAAATTCAAAAAACAGCACCGAAGAGCAAGATGAAGATATTCCGTTTTGATTTGCCCACAGTCTATGACCGCAGACCCGCAGTCACAGACTGCGAGCAGGCAGAGCGTAACAGAGAAGAACAGAGCATGGCTGAGAAGAGCATTGCGGAGAGTGCAGAGCGAGCATTGAAGGGAGAGCATAGCGAACAGAGAGAGCTTAACATTATTATAAAAGAAATAATACCTATACACAACACAAAACCACCTGTTTACCTTAGTTTGGTAAGCAAGTGGTTTTTGTTTATTATATAAATGCTATATTATCGTGATACACTTTTTTCGCCTATATTAGATTTTTGACATTCGTGCGTTTCTTTGAGTTTTTCCTTCTCTCTTTTCAGTTCCTCGTATTTCCTTTTATATTCGTCTCGATCTCGGAGAAAAACTGCTATCAATTCCACAAGTTTTTCTACAAAACTGCGGAGTTGGTCAAGGAGATGAAACTCCACAATCACCTTGTTTTTTGAGATACGTTTTCGGGGACTGTTTTCAATTTCTTCGATTTTGTCTGTGATGTCGATGGCAGCGGTAAGAGCAGTTTTGAGGTCATCGGGTGAGATTTTATCTCGTTCCAATATGTCGAGAGCTGTGTTCTTTTTATGTTGTAGTTCACGAACTGCATCTCTCGTCTTTTGCCAATCCTCAAGGCGCTGATTTTTGCCGCTATTTTTGCCCGGGTCTTTATGTTCTGAAACTCCGTATTGCATTCTGATGCCTTCTGCATTGAGGGCAGACTCAAGTTCACGGTAGATTTGATTTCGCATAGCGTTAAACAGCAGCGGGACTTTGTCGCGTCCGTTTATTATGCTCTGCTCGGGCTGATAACCCATTTTAGCAAGGGTGTTTTCAAGTCCCACACCGACTTTAAGGCCTTTTGAGTTTTCCTTTTCGTATAACGGCTTTACATCTAAATGGAAATGCCAATAACCTCTCTCACCCGCATGACAGGTCGCTCCGAGTATGTGGAAATTAGGAAAATCCTTCTTGAATTTCTCCAGAGTATTTTGAAAAATCCTTACCGCTATCTCTTGCGGTATTTTTTGTCTATCTTCTTGATCCCCTATGCCAATGATGAAGGAACGGAATATCGGGATGACCTCTGTTTTGCCGTTTCTCGGGATTTTCATTATGTCATTTTTGTGGTCGTTGTAGTAGTCAAATCCCATTAGTTTATAATCTTTTTTCTTGGGTTTGTTTTTGATCTTTCCTTCATTGAACTTCTCCCAAGCCTCTTTGTATTTCTTCTCTTGCCGTTCGTTATATTCCTCGATGTAAGGCCTCATAATTTCATTTATCTGCGTCTTGTAATCTTTGTAGGGCATTAAGCTCAATCACATCATTTTCGGGGTTTATAACGTGTTTTAGGGTGCTTCTGTACTGGCGGTCGTGGTTGTGAACCTCACTCCCGTTTCCAACCGTCACTGTGCCACTGATCTGAACCATCTTATCACTTTCCTTTCATAAATTTTTCAAGGGAAAAATCCCTTTGTAATAAGTATGAAATAATACGTGAAAAGATTGAGAATCAGAATTTTTCAAATCCGTACATTAAATGAAAAAATCTTAGTTTCAAAATTTATTTGCCGATGTGAGAAGCATTCAACATTAAACTTTTCGGCCCCCGGACATACAAGTCCGGGAGCCGAAAATATACTTATAAATTCAAAAATCACAGTACTCGTTTAGTGAAATACGGTAAAAAAGCCGTTGTTATCATCCCTCAAGATCGAACGAGGCAAGTCCCGCATAGCCGAGCGCGACATATGCTTTTTCGCCAACTACAATTGTTGCAGAAGGATGAGCCTTATGTTTCATATTGTATTTTCCGATAAGGATGGGGGCGTTTTCATGGTCACTGTCAGTAAATTTATAGATGGAATACTGTCCGTCCTTGCGGAGTGCAACAAAGAGATAGTCTCCGCAAACCGTCGGCACACCGCTGACGGAAATTCCATAGCTATGGACCGCAGGATTGGACACAGAAGTGATCGCTGAATCGGTAACACCGCTGATTGACGGGTCAAAAGCACGAAGAACTCCTTCGGTGGTGATAATTCTATCTCCGTCTGTTGCAATGCCGTTTGTCTGCTCAACTCCGCATACCCAATAGGTGATCTTGGGCACATCATAGCTTCCGTTTTCACCAAAATCGATCAGCGCCGAAGGATTTCCCGTTGCCGCCGCAACCATAAGATAGCGGTTAGCCACTGCTTTGTCGGTGATCTGATGCTGATATACCATTGTAAGCTCTCTATAGCCTGAAACCTTTGTTATATTATCAAAATCTCGGATATCTATGAGAGACGAAACACTTCCTCTTTGTGCAAGGATATATTTTGAACCGGGAGCAACAGTAAGATCGCAGAAGGCTGTTCCACCGATCTTGAACTGTCTGAAAAGATTAAGCTTTGTGCTGTCCTCATTATCAAATTCATAAATACAAATTCCTGCAGTTGACTCTGCCGTGTAAAGTCTTCCGTCATCACCGATATCAATTGCCATTGTTATATCATGTGTTGGTATACGGTTCAAAATATTCATATTCGTATCGAGAACATATATACCGTCCGTACCTGCGGCAACATAGAGATTGCCGTCATGTTCAATAACTTCCCAGATCTGTGTTCCGCTTTCAAAAAGCTTTGCATTTTTAAGCCCCAGTTCATTAAGCCTTTCCTCACTTATCCATGCTGAAAGGTCATATTCGGGGGAGGTTATCTCATTTCCGTTTTCGTTTTTACTCGGTTTTGAAGCAAGCTCTGTTTCATAGATATAAAAACCGCTTGTGTAGCTTGCAATGTACAGATAACCGTCTGCGGTGTCACAATCCACGATTGCCTGATTGAATATTTCACTGTTATCATAAGGTAACAGAGTGGTATTTGCTACAGCGTTATAACCCGCACCGCCTGCCCTTGACTGCACATTTATATGGGCAACTCTGTTTACAAGATAAGGATCTGTTATATCATAAACATAAAGACCGCAATTGCAATCCGAAAGGAAGGCATAATTTCCGCTGAGAGTCACTCTCCAAAGGTCGGGGTAAGCATATGTGCACGCACCGTCGCTCGGAGCTACCGATATCTTTTTCGGGCTTGCGGGATTTGTAAGGTCAAAAACATCCATTCCGTTTCCAAGACCGTAGCCTGCTGCTCCAAGCTTTGTCTGACCGCGGAAGTGAAGTCCTGTTGCCGCATAAAGTACGCCGTCTGCAATGGTAATTCCATCACCTCTTCCACTGAGAGTACATTCTGTCACATACTTGGGACTGTCGGGGTCACGGACGTCAACAACTTCTATTGCGCACCATCCCCAGCAACCGCAATAGAGGTATCCATTATAGAATGCAACATCCTGACATTCTCCGATACTGATATATGAGGTTATAACAGGGTTATAGAGATCGGAAATATTGACTATCGCAGCGCCGAAAAGTCTGTCTGCTATATAACAGTAGTCTCCGTTTGTATCGATACCCGTTGCGTGCTCGGCGGCATCGATATGGGATGCCAATTTTGTTTCTCCGGGGTCGCTTATATCAAATACAAAAACGCCCGCAGCACGTGCAGTTATGATAAGTCCTTTGCCGTCATCTGTCATTACCATCTGACGAAGGTCGCCTATTTTTTCTATCTTTTTAACAAGGATTGGATCAAGACCGTTTGCGCGATAAATGTAAAGATTACCATCTCCGATAACATAAACATATCCGTCGCTTGCAATAACGTCTCTGCAGGCAGTAATATCGCCTATTCGGTTTTCAAAGGAAATATTTATCTCTTCCCATTCATCGCTTTCCAGCATATATGAGCCTGATTTGGCATCATAAAGCTCGCCCTCAAAATCATTTATTGCAATATCACCGATATGGACTGTTGCATTTTCGCTTCCCATATCAAAATGTATCTTCGATTCATTTCCCGTTGCGATCATCGGGTGGAATATCTCGCTTGCGGCAGAAGACAAAGAATATGTATAGTCACGAAGAACCGCGCCTTCGTCATCAAGTACGCTTACTTTAACAGTTGTATATGTGTTTTCCGTATAAGCCTTGAATGAAACAACTGCGACCTTGTCCTTTGTCAAAATACGCGGAATATTATATTCAAGTCCGAAGCTACCGCTTGCAAGACGGGACATTTTATACGAGTCGTTTATCATATCTTCTTTTGTATCCTTTGCAATAATTCCATTCCATGCACCGTATGCAGAAAGGGTATTTGTAAGAGACGGAGTATCAGACCCCGACGGGCGGCAAATTATCCCCTCTGTACCGCTGAAGGCTTCTGTGCTTATATCGGTTACGGTATCTGAATAGATCAACGATTTGATTGAGGAAGAAGCAAAGGCTCTGTCTCCTATTGCGGTAATTCCGGTGTCAATAAATACGTTTTTGATTTTCGAGTAAATGTCTGTAGTGAAAAGCGGTTGAAGCATTTGAGACGAGATGCTTTCATATTCCATTTTGGTGTACCAAACGGTACTGAACTGTGGCATACATCCATCGGGAAGTGACGCAACCGCACCTTTTCCCGAAATGATCATAAAATAGTCCTCTCCGTCGCGGAAAACGCTGTATTTTGCATCGGTTTTTCTGAAAGAGATTATACCGTCCGACAAAACCACCTCAGCCAAGGGAATATTTACGAGAGTCATTTCCGAGCTGTAATCGGCACCGTAATCAGCACCTTGAGCGACAGTATAATCCACACCTGCCGTAAGTTTCACTGCGCCGCCGTTTGTGAGTGTGTCCCAAACCACTTTGTCAGGGTCGCTCGAAGCATCTATTATGCCGTTGTGATACATTCCGAGAGAAATTTCATAGATATTTGTATCTGCAAGGCTTGAGTCATGCTCGGGATCGGTGGCATAATCGGTATAAACCACTTTTATTTCTCCCGTAGTAGTGTTTTTCCATATCTCATACCCGCAAACATAAATATCTGTAGTCCAATTTGATGTGTAATTAACAACCGTAAGAGCAAAATATGTTCTTGCTTCATTGCTGTAAGAAAGAGTATTTGCTTTGATCTCTCCGTCTTTAAAAACAGTTACCTTTTCGCCTTTGCCGCTAAAGCTTCCGTCCTCTGAAACGAATGCACTGTCTTTATTTTCCGAAACGGTTACAAATGCACCGTATTCAAGAAGCTCAAAGCCCTTGTTTTCAGTACCGTTATAGAAATACATAATTGAACGGAGTCCGTTGTAATTTCTATTTCTGACCTGCCATCCGTCAAAGGTGATACCGCTCGATGTAAAAGTCCCGCTTGAAATAATATTGGCAAGAGGATAAAGCGCGCGAACTTTGGCTTCTGCTTCGCTTGAATAAACTGTAAATGTCAGCTCATTGCTGTCGGTAAAAGGCATACTTTGAAGGACTGAATCAACATTTTCTGCCGTACCCTTGAACGTAACATTTGTTATAGTACATCCGCTAAAGAAATCAGATGGAATAGCTGTTACCTTTTCGGGTATTATTACATTTGTTATGGCAGAGCCTGTGAAAGGAGTAGTCATAGTTCCGGTAAGAGTTGCAGGAGTGGATCTGTTTGGAAGAATGACCGTTGTTGCAGGAACGTTGAGAAATGCAGATGTCATATTATATGACCATTTTTCAACTCCGCTAAGGTCGATAGTTCCATCGGGAGTACCGGCCGGTCCGTATGTGGTAAGAGCTTTTGCATCATACCAAACTCTGCCCGCATATTCGCAAATATGATCGGGAAGTACCACCTTGGTACAGTTATCCATATCGTTAAATGCGTTATAGATACTGTAAGTATCGCCTTCGTTACTCATCATTTTGGAAGGAACATTTACACCTTCAGCAAGCTCGATATAAATTTCCTTTACAAGAGTTCTGTAGGAAGATATAAATTTTTTCCACTCGGTGGAATTAAAATATATCTGCACAGCATTGCTCTTAACTGTTATTTTGAGTTTTCCGCCAAGAAGGCTCCAATCCATTGCAACGTTGTTTGATGTACCGGCGTAAGTACCCGTAACAGGTGCTCCAACACCGGGATTTGCCGCCATCCAAGCTACAACCGTTTCGTTGTTTGCAGCGTCAAAAATAGCATTTGGGCATCCCGAAAATGAGCCGTTTTGAATAGTGGTTACCGTTTCACCGAAAACTATGCTCTGAAGCGAAATGCATCCTGCAAAAGTGGTGGGGTCAATAACGGAAAAAGCAACTCCGCTTGTGTCTGAGGAGTTTGAAACAGGAAGAACGACCTTTAAGGCAGAAGCACATCCCGAAAGAAGATTTTTAAAGCTGTTTTCGGGATTTTCACTGTTCCTTACTTCCCAATTACTAAGATCAATTACATTATCCGTACCCGAATCGTTACCACTCCATACCTTGGTGAGGCTTGTACAGCCGCTGAAAAGACCAATTTGATTTGATACTACTCTTAAATTTGACATTTTAGCGAAATGAATGCTCTTTGCCGCAGTCCAATCTGCATAGATACGGGCATCATTATGCTTTGCGAAAGACTCAATTTCAATATGCTCGGTTACGGGAGCATATTTTTCTTTCCACAGTTTCATGGTAAGACCTGTACTGTTACAGACGGTATTTTCCATCCAAAATGTGGAAGTGTCAAAACCGTCAATGCCGTCAAAAATATGCATTGTCTTGCTCGAAGCATCATACGACCATTCGAAATAATCGCCCCAGCTGACTTTGCCGCTATCTGCACCAAAGCTTCCCGATGCAGATTCTTCTGCGTAGCTACCCACGCAGAAGATCAGAAATACTGTCAAGAGCACTAAAATAAGATTCCTAAATTTTTTCATTTGTTTTCACCTTTCTTTTTTTGTTTTTGACAGGTATTTATTTAAAAAAGCAATACTTTTCAAATCAAACATAATATTATTCGGTAATCCTTCTCACCTTTTATACTTCATCCCGAAAAGTATTTCGGAATTCTGCAGGAGACATTCCGTATTTACCGAAAAAGCAATAGTAAAAGCAAGAATAACAGTTGAATCCTGCCGCAAAGCAGATATCCGTGATATCTTCATCTGTTTCCAAAATGAGAACGGCGGCATAGCTTACGCGCAGAGAATTGATATATGCCGTAGGCGTTACCCCTAAAAACCGTTTGACAGATCTGCCGAGATATGAACGATCACGCCCCGATAATTCGATCATACGCGTAAGTCCTTCGATGAAATTTTCTTTCTTCTGCATTTCAATACAAAGAGTATCAAGCCATCTTGGAAACTTTTCTTTTTGGTTGCTCTTGTAATCCATAAAGAATTTTGCAAGTGTTTCTGCCAGCAAAATGCGGAAATGAACAGCCTTGCTTTTGGGAGACATTTCGGGGTCAAGATACCGCGCGGCTTTTTTTGCAAATATAACCGTTTCAGCTTCGCTGAGAACAGCACTTGGCGGCATTTCACTGCCGAGAATTTCACCCGATGGAAATGCAGGACTAAAATATTCAAACAAAGCTGTTACCGTTTCTCTTGTAAAGGTAACATTGACTACAGAATTTGGTGCATCCTTGCGAAAAGCAAATGTATGAACATCATTTGGGCGCATAAACACAAGTGCTCCGCGGCAAAGCTCTTCATAACTGCCGTTGACATAATGCATAACAAAATCGTTCAGCACCAAAAACAACTCAAAATAATCGTGATCGTGCAATTTGGGATTCCAGTTCTGTCCGTCGATATATGTGTAGGTACAGCCGATTTCGCTGTCAACCTTTTCCGAGGCGTGATAACGATATTGTTCCATATTTTTCTCCTGTTTTATTTTGTGATACCGCTTGTAAGCACCTCAAAGTCCATTCCCTCCCTTGCAAGCTCGAGGATATGATCCCTTGCTTTGATGCTGACAGAAGGCTCATTGCGGTAGATCCATTTTTTGCCCATTGATTCATATTTTTCACCTGCCGCACGGTTGAACATACATAGTTCCCATTTTTCGACAGCGCCAGAAAGCTCGTTCTTTATAAAATCAGCCAGTGCGCGAATGTTCTCATCCTTGTCTGTAGCTCCGGGAATGATCGGGGTACGTACCCATATGCGGTGCTGAGAATTTTTACGCACATAAGCCGCTGCCGCAATTGCATTTGAAAGGATCTGCTTGTTATGAGAGCCGGTAAACCTTTTATGCTCGTCACTATCGAAAATTTTCAGATCAAGCAACAGAATATCCACATATGGCAGTGCCGACATAAAAACATCCTCCGAGACCATTGCACAGGTATCAAGAGCTGTGGAGATTCCCCGATTTTTCAGTTCCCTCAGCAATTCCAGCGCAAAGCTCCCCTGAAGAAGCGGTTCTCCGCCCGAAAGTGTAACACCGCCGCCGGAAATGTCAAAAAAAGATTTGTCCTTTGATACGCATTTCAGCACATCTTCTGTTGTTATTCGCCGTGCGATTGGTGCAAAAGCACCGCTTTTGCAGGCATCCGCACATGAGTTACATCCCAGACACAAGGAATAATCAAAATTTATTCCGTTTTGCCCCACAGAAGCTGCCCCCGACGGGCAAACAGAAACACATTCACCGCATCCGATGCAGATATTCTTATGATAAAGAACCTTATTTGTTTTTTCAATGCTTTCGGGATTCTGACACCACTTGCAAGCAAGGCTGCATCCCTTGAAAAACACCGTGTCTCTTATTCCGGGGCCGTCGTGAGTAGTGCCGCGGTAAATATCAAAGATAAGTCCGTTCATCACATAGCACCGTAATTCTCTCGACCTACAAATTCCTCCTGGAAAGAACGTGAAAGCATAATAAATCGGCTCGTATATCCCGTTACCTTCACTATAATGTTCATATATTCGGGTTTTGTGGGATTGTCAATGGCGTCACGCAATTTTTCGAGGTCTATGATATTCAAATTTATCTGAACACCGCCATTTGCAAAAAACGCCTTTGAAAATTGCTCGGTATAGAGAGAAATATTCTCTTTTCCGTCAAAAAATTTCGGTTGAAGCTCGATCTGAAGCGAGCCTCCGAGAAATTTGCGATTATCGACCTTTGCCACGGAATTGGCTGTGGCAACAAGACCATTTTTATTTCTGCCGCCTGTGGGATTACAGCCATGTGCCAGAGGTTCTTCCGCAAGACGGCCGTCGGGTGTTGCTCCGATAACTTTTGAAGCTGTATGTCCCTGGAATTGGAACAAGCTCGCACGGTACTGCTGACCTCGGTTATTATAGGTGTTATCCATAATTTCCGCAATGGTTTCGGTTACTTGCACATATAGGCTATCCACGGTGTCAAGATCGTTTCCGTATTTATCTTGACAAAGGAAATCCTGTCGCATCGGTTCTCTGCCTGCCCAGTTGCTTTCAACTGCGGCTTTCACTTCTGCAAGGGTATATTTTTTCTTTTCAAAAACAAGTGTCTTTATTGCGTAAAAGGAGTCTGCCACATTGGGAATTCCAAGGATGTTGGTAGATGTGAACTGATAATCAACACCGCGGTGAGCAGTGATATCAAGTCCCCTCTCAATCGTTCCATGACAGTTAAGAGAGGTCACGATCTCGGGCCACATATTACATAGAACATCATATTGAGCGTCCTTGAATACCCGAAGTGCATCGGTTGTTGCCTTCAGCTCATCCGTGAAAGCCTCATAAAGCTGTTCAAAATCAGAATATCCCTCAGAGACTGCTCTGTCAATGGCACGGAACATAGGATCGGTCAGTACAACTGCATTTGTGTCCTGATCGCAGTATTCTTTTCCGGGAATGCAAAACCACTGACATCCGCTATACACAACATCGGAAGCATCATCGGGTGCAACACCCGATCTCAGCTCTGCATCTCGGATAATATCGTAATTCACAAGAGAAGGAATTCCTGCTCCGTGACGAGTCAAAACATCGCATACATAAGAATAAAACTCAGGGTCCATATCCGGATGCCACATAACGCCCAGATTGTTGTAATCATCTATCATGTCATAGGCTTCCATGACCACATAGCTCATCTCGTTTGTTGCATCCTTGCCGTCACGGTCACGTCCACCGAGACTGAAAAACTGACCGCGCAGCTTGAGGAACATTTCCGCAAGATAATCTCTCGCCTCATCTCTTGTAAGAGTTCCGTCTGCGATGCCCTTGCGGTAAAATGAGATCAGATATTGATCGAGTCTGCCATATCCGTTGCCGTGTCCCACTATTCTGTCCGTCATTACCGCAAACTGAAGCCACTGAACCGCTTCATAGTAATTTGATGGGGGCAGGGCAGCAATATTTTTGCAGGAAATTGCAATCTTTCTGTATCTCTCTGCCTCTTCCGAATCTTTTTCCGCAAGCTGGGCAAGCTCAAGCGCACGTTTGCTGTGTTTGTCTATATAGCGGATTATTGCCTCGCAGGTCAGCTTTGCTCCGCGCAAAAAAGTGATCTTTTCCTTATGCTTAAGCCTTGTGTAAAGTTCAAGGCTTTCATTGATACGCTTCAGTATTCCGCCCCAGCCTTCGGTAAGGCCTATGGCAAGATCGGGGCAAGTGTGCCCGTGACTGTTTCCGCCTGCACCAAGCTCACGTGCTTTTTTGCCAAGCTCTTTTACATTTTCTCCGAAATCATATTTTCTGACCTCGTTCATTTCCCAGTGAAATTCACCCACAATCGTTTCATTTGGATAGATTTCAGCGGGTGAATTGTCGAGCAAGAAGGCAAAATCAAGTCCCCAGCTTTCCGCATCCGCATGGTATCCGTTCTTTTTTGACGGTACTTCATCAAGAAAAGGAAAGCTCATGCCGATATCAACCCGGCATCCGTGATCGCCAAGAGGCATTCCCTTGAATCTTCCCTCTCCGCTACGCGGAGCTATTGCCTGACCTGTATCCGACCAGTGATAAACCAGCTGTGTTTCATTGGCTGTATATAAATTTCGTTTTCCCGACACCGCAAGCTCTATGCTGCGTTCTTGAAGCTTTTTAATACGCTCAGAAGGCTCAAATTTAGCATTTGTATCAATCTTCAGTTTTCCCATTTTCTCTCCTCACTGGATTGTATATTTAAATTTTTCACCGAAAAATGACTTAACGTCAACAACATTCGAAGATGCTGTGATAATATTATTTTTGAAGTGTATATGGTCGTCGAGATATTTACGCATATCTTCGACAACATTGCAATCTACGATAAGCAGATCCATTTCAAGTCCGTTATTTGTGGCGATCACGTTTTCGTATATCTCATACTCCGAGCAGATGTGGAAAGAAAATCTTATTGCATCCGCACATTCAAAGTGATTGTGACGCACCGTCATTCTTTCACACCTATGATCACCGTAAGCGGTCTTTATGCCGAAGGCTTCGTTATTTTCAAACAAGCAGTCACGTCCGCCCTCATCAAAATAATATGCTTTTTTCTTATCACCGTTATATTTGCCTACCGCACTGTTTCCACGGACGATAACTTTATTTCCGCGTGATACGTATATCGATCCACCGTCATCAAGCTTAGTCATGAAATCAATAATAGTATTGTTTTCAATAATGTGAGGTCCTCCGTTACAGGTAATACCGCAATATGGTACGCCCTCAATTCTATTTCCGCGAAGAATGGTGCTTCCTTTCTCCTCCGGCTTTCCGTCAAGCACCCAAACGAGCATTGAGCGCCCGCCTGCATGAATGCCGATGGAGGAATATGCATCAAGTCCGATATCCTTTATATTATTGAAGCAGATCATCTCGTCCGCACAGTCGTGAGTGAAAATTCCGCCTGCTCCCATTGTTTCAATTCTGCAGCAGTTTATATTGTTGTTTTTGCTGCTCATGATCTTTATACCGGTTCCGGAGCAATCGTGGATATAAAGATCTCTCATAGTTATATTTTCACTATTCCAAACCTCAACCGCACCACTCAGATTGATGGAACGGAGTCCGGATGTGACTCGCTCCGAGCCGCTGAATGAAATTTCAATATCAGAAAGTGTTATATTTGTACTGTTCTCAATTCGGATGACAGTGCTTGCAACAGGAATCGTTCCCTTAAAGGAAGCTCCGTCCTCGAGCACCGGATAATAGTATATCCAATTATTTGTAAGATCTGCATACCACGTTCCAGGCTCTGTCATTCCGTCGCGCAGATTAAGAAGCTGATAAATGTTTTTATCAAAAGAGCCGGCAGGATGTCCAAGCTCGGATGCAAATGTTATTTCACCGGTTTCCTTATCATATGCGCTGACAGGTACTGTGGATTCATCCCAATTGTGATAGAGCTTTACCTCTGTTGAACCGGGCAGAAAGCTCGGGGGAATATCATTGATATTAACATGCATATGAGTCATTTCATATTCTTTGGGAGTGCGATTCCATCCACCGTTCACTGAGGACATCCAACGAAGATTTTCGGGTTTGTCGAGGCATTCAAGCATATCGCCCGAAGGATATACAGACATCTTCTTTTTATTTTCGTTTATAATCAATGTTCTCGGCTCTGCGCCCTTGGGCAGCTTTGCACGGATAAAACGTGCATCCATCGGGTCACGTTCCCATTCGGTAAGCTCGACACCGCCCGAAATTGATCCGCCCGTAATTGTAAGACCGCTGTCACTCTCGTCAAGAACAATTGGCTTACTTAAGGTCAATTTTCCCGTCAGTTCTATCGTTCTCGGGATTCCCTTTGGAATGTTGCGGCTGAGAGCAAGTGCCTCCGCAAAATCGGAGCAGTCCTTGCCAACGCAGAAGTAAGTTTTATAGAGCATATCATATTTTTTGCTGATTTTTGAACCTGATTTCATATTATGACCTTCTTTTAAAAGAATTTGTAGAGCATTCTGACGAATACAACACTATTATAGCGTCTTGTAAAACACATTTGCAACAGAATATTTGACCTCATATTCGTTATTTTGACTTTTTCGACTTAAAATGTAATCCTGTCAAATTGTCACAATATTGAATGTAAAGTCGCATATACAAAAGCTGTTTAAAAACAACAGTACGGTATAACATATGCAAAGAAAAGAAGAAAAAAGAAGAAGAGGAGAAGGATAGGGAGAGGGAGACCAGTCCCTATTGTGTCAACACCCCCACTTCGGAGGGTGTAAACACAACCGGGCCCCTTCGGGGGAAGATAGGCTTCGCTGAAATTCTCTTCTGAAATAAGTATGAAAGAAGAAAAGAAGAATAAGGAAAAGCAACTCAAAACAGCATTTTGATTACAAAATAAAGCAGACTGTTGTTTACAATCTGCTTCGGTATTAGGTTATAAATCAGAAACTTTACTGTCATAAACGCGTTTAAGCACGAAATACCTATGCTTACGATAGTAGTTCAAACAAAATTTTGGTTGTAAATTAAGACTCTTTCAACAAAAAGCCCATATAAAAATAATTTTATCGGTTCTGCCCACGTTATAATTTCCGGGCTTTATTGAACCCGATACGTGATATTTTCCGGATGGGCAAGAATTGTTTTTGTGCTTTTAGCATTCCACTTGTAACTGATTAAAAATAAAATAGAAAGCACTGATGCTCGGAGCAGAGACTTTTGGGGGATATGATTGTAAAATCTCCTAAATATTATCAATATGTATTTGAACTTTTATTTCCTTACTGCGTTTTTGTGTGTATCTTTCAAGGCAAAGTTCTTTTAAAAGTGCTTGCCAGGAGGTCAAAGCAAAATAAGAAGCTATAGTCTGCCAGCTTTTGACGTGTGGAGAGCGCTTTTTGTTGAAATCTTCTCGTCTTGTTGGTTTAAGACGGTTATATTCTTCAATAAAATCCTCCGTGTTTTTTATTCGATTCTTATTTTTATTATTTTTTTCGGAAGGATAATTTAAAAGAAGCCATTCCGCGAGATTTATGCCGTACTTTTGCCTTATAACCGTATGTGGCGGCATACCTTTTTTGCGGAAATCCGAAGCTGTTGGAACTCTGCCATTGTCAACAATAAACTGATCGATGGTATCTCTGATGGATTTATCCGACCAATGCATAAGCGGTAGCTCATCCGAGATATCCTTTAAAAGATCAAGTGCTTCTCTGTATTCTTCCTTACCGTCAAGGGCATCCAAAACCGTTATGATTGCTTGTTTTCTCGTCATTTTTAACCTCTCTTCATCTCCTGTTTCACCATTCTATAATCATTGGCACGGCATAGGTGCTGAAGCGAACGCCAAGATCTGTATTAAAGTTATCCACGGCTTTGATAAGTCCTATACAACCCACCTGAAAAAGATCGTCCATCAGCTCTTTTCTGCCGATGAAGCGCTGAATAACGCTGAGAACCAGCCTGAGATTTCCATATATCAGCGTTTCGCGGGCTTTCACATCGCCTTTTTTTGTTTTCAAAAGCAATTCCTGTGTTTCCTCGGCTGTCAGTGTTTTTAGCTTTGCGGTATTGACTCCGCATATTTCAACTTTACTATAATAAATAAAAATCACTCCCATCCGTATGTCAAAAGTATTGACAAGGATAGGAGTTTTGTATACATTTTTACCTCTCGGAAAAAACAGGCAGTTTTTTTAATCCGCAGAATAATTTTTCTCTCTTGACGCAAGTCTTTGGGTTTTTAGCATTACTGTATAATCGTTCGGATATCTAAGCCGAACTGCCGATCAAAAAAATCCAAACGTCTGAGAATAAAGCTTTCAAGATAGGCAACTGCGCCCTCGAAATCAGAGCCGCTGTCAGCCCCGTAAAAATTACGCTTATCAAAGCTGCCGTAAAGATGGTGGTCCATCTCTGCGGATTTTTTGATCCGCTCGGAAAGTATCGGAACAGCCTCTGCCATTGCAAGAACTGCCGGTCTGAAGGTCTCCGAATAATATTCTTTCATCAGCTCTCTTATTTCATCCCTGGCAAGCAAAGCATTAAACCAAGAAGGCATCGATCCGTTATTTCGAGTTTCATTTTCCCCCGTAAAAAACAGCTCGGGAGAGGTGAGATCAGCAAACTTATCATAATTTCCGAAAGAACAGTCATAATCCCAAACGCAGGAAAAATTCAATTTTCCCCCGTTTTCATCCGAATCCTTATAAATGTGAAAGCTGGAAATACCGCCGTCGATATTCAGCACGAATTCCTCAAACAAATATCTGAAAATAAGGGAATCCATATCGGCATAATAGCTGTAATGCCTGCCCTTTTCATTATAGCCATCCTTCGAATAGAGCGCGTCCTCAAAATCGCAGACATATTCTTTTATGTATTCCACCTGCGTCCTTGAAGCACACTCGGGAGAAACTATAGCGACAGGCAAACCGCGCTCGGTCACAAATCCGCTGACCTCATTCGGATATCTCTCGGTATATTCAACCTCAAGCAGATAACCGCCGCTCATATCCTCGGGCTCTGCGGGAAGCTCAAACCATTTCGCACTTCCCTTTTGGGCACCTGCCACATCGCCTGTGCGCTCATAATCCTCCATATCGCCCGAAACAAGCTCCTCTGTAGCGTCTTCAAGATCAAAAATATCGATTTTATTGTCTGCAATCTCTATCTTCTCACAAAGAAGATATGAGCCGAGGTATTCGCCGCAGGCATAAAGATCAACAGGCTCTCCCGAAACAGAATAGCCCTCATACGCCTTTGCAAGCTCAAAGGCGAGACTGTTTCTCAGAAGCGATGGATCATAATAATTAGCAAGCAAAATATATTTTTTCGCCTCGGCAAGTCCAAGCAAGGATTCCTTTGAAGACAGCTCTATCTGATAGGGCTTTTTCTCTCCCTGCCAAGTGGCGTTTCCTCTGCCTCGTATCTTTTTAAGCCGCCCGGCGGCAAGTGTTTCACCATCTGCCGAAAGCAATGAAAAAGCACCGCCCGTACTGTATGAATGATCAGCACTTGCGTTTATATTATCCATTGTCCCCTCATCCGATGTCAAAAACAACGCGGGAATATTCGCCGAAAGCATTATTTTTACTTCAAAATTCCCAAATGTCACACTCATGGCACTATTAAGTATCTCTGCACTTTCGCCATCCGTGATAGTATTTCCGTTCAAAACGGTATCCCCCGAAAGAGACCAAACGATGTCCTTCGAAAAAGACGGCAGATAAAGGGTATATCCCCCTCCCCCAATATCCTTTTGAACAGAAATTCTTTCGCCTTTTATAATCACTCCGACCGTGCAGGGGTCAAAGGGAGATACCTCCGCTTCGCTTGGCACAGAGCCTTGCGTATCTGCCGATGTCTGCATACTGCAAGCACAGAGAGCTAAAGCAAGTGCCGAGAGCAAACAAATAATGATCCTCTTCATGATTTTATATCAAGATAGGGCGGATATTCGGGTGCTTCCTCTTCTGCAAATTCAAGCAGAATGTCCGCGCCGTTCTCCTCTGCCTCGTCAAAGCCCATCATTTTGTAGGTTATATACATAATTCTGTTGTGCTCGGTCTCGCGGAAATGTGCCAAAAGCCTTTTGTTTTCCGATTTTGCCAGCTTTATAGCATGCGTCAGAAGCGCACTTCCCACACCTCTCGACATAACTCGGCAGGAAACTATGAGCAATTTCAGGATATATGCCCCCTCACTCTTTTCCATCAGCATTATACCCACCTTACCGCTGTCTCCGTATTTGTCTTCAAGGGAAGCAATAAGAAAAATATGCTCCCTTGAATCGATAAGTGCTTTAAGCTCGTCAAAATCATATGTATATCCCGTTGAATTGAGCTGATGAGTGCGCAAGGTCAGCTCATGAACCCTTTTCAGATCGTTTTCGGTAACGGGAGATATCTCCAGCTTCATATCAAGAGTCTTCAAAAATTCTTCTGCCGAGCCGCCGAAGGATTTTTCATCCTCCCTGCGTGCAAAATCCGCCCGATACATTTTCCTGCGGTTCTTTGCATCCTCAGTGATAAAAGCAGGACAAAACTCTTCCCTACCCAGCAGGTCTTTAAAATCTGCCGCATCGTAAACGCGCACATCGGGCAGTGCAAAGGACACCTCATCGCGCTCAAAAGGATTGTCATCAAGAAAAGCCACAGAGCCCGCTTTGATGCCAAGAGAGGAAATTATGTTTTTTATAGAGGCTGACTTTGCGCCCCAATTTATTTCGGGACAAAGAAAATATTCTTCAAGTCCGAAGCGGCGCAGATTTGTCATTGCAGCTTCAAAATCATTTTTCGAAGCAATGCTCATAACTATGCCTCGTTTGTCAAGCTCGTGTACAAATTCTCTCATTCCGCGGGTGAGCTCTCTGCCGCCTCCCTCCGAAAGCACGCCCTGCCACAGGGTGCAGTCAAGATCGAAAATGAGGCATTTTATCTTCGCTTCCCTTGCCATATCATTTCCCGAGGCGTTCCACAAGTGCCGCCATTGCCCCGACACTTGTAAAATTTGCCTTGTTCATTTCCTTTCTGGGAATTTTCAGTGAAAAGGTCTTTTCAAGAAAAACAACCATTTCAAGGGCAAAAAGGGAGTTTACATGCCCCTCTTTAAAAAGATCGGTATTCTCGTCAATGCCGCTTATCTTCTTCTCATTTGCAAAAAATTCAAGCAAAATTTCTGTTGGTGACATTTGATATATCCTTTCGGTTTAATTATTCTACGAAATGTTAAACAATAATTTAGCGAAGTAACAAAGAGCCAAAAAAGATCCCCGCTGCTGCGGCTCTCTGTTACTTCTATGCTAAATTATTGTTTAACGTGATACACTTTTAATTTCAGTATTATGTCCATTCAAGTTTTTAGGATCCTTAAACCCTTTTTTCAAAAAGGGTTTAAGCCGCCTGAGGCATAAATCTTCAGTTATATTCTGATATTTTTCGGATAATCTCGTCTCCGCTAATGCTGTCGGTCATGTTAAAACGGCGGAGTCCGCGCAGGGATTGGGGCAGACCCTTTATTATCTCGTTTATCCCATCATAAACGGTAACGCTGATATCGGCACCGCTCTCCATGAGAACAATATCCGTAAGCTCGGCAAACTTTCCGTGGGGATAGGTTATAACGAAGACCTCATTGCCGATCCCCTCTTCCATCTGACTGCGGGAACATGAAAAATCTTCGCGCAGAGCTGAAATATAATTCTCCTCGCTCTCCCCTTCTTTTGGCATCATGCCCTCTCGGGGTTCATCATCATAATCATTCCGGTGCATGTCATAGGTATGAGACTGAAAATCGAAAACACCCTTTTCATAAGCCGTTCTCGCCTCATCAAGACTGAAATGAGGGTACATTGCAATGCCCGTATCCTTATAGGTATCCTTGCCGACGCTTACGCCGATAACAGATACGGTTGCACACTGACCGTATTTTTCAAGTATCGGCATTGCCAGCTCAAGATTTGAAGAATATCCATCGTCAAAGGTTATAAGGATCGGCTTTTCCGGCAGAGTCTTGCCTTCATTTACATAATCACGGAGATCATCATAGAAAACAGCGGTGTAGCCTGCCTCTGTCAGTGCCGATATCTGCTCTTCAAAAGCGGCTGTCGTTATGATGGTCTCGCTTGCCTGATCCGCTTTCTCTGTCAAAGCATGATACATAAGTATAGGAACTTCGGCAGTTAAAAGCTCATCTTTTCCAAAGCTCGGATTATTCATCTCGGCAAGGTCATAGTCAACCGTTTCGGCAGTTGTCAGTCTGCCGAAGCTCTCGGGAATATAGATATCCTCATTTCCGAAAATGTATCCAAGAGCGGCACTGCCCACAGCATTTCTGAAATGATAGCCATCATAAAAATACCGCGCATCATGGGAAAAAGCATTGTAGCCCCAGAAATTATAAAAATCGGTTATCTGTGCCAGCCTTGTGGTAAACTCGGCAATTTGCGAAGGATCATAGCAGGCGATTTCACCGTCATACATAGGCGAGCCTATAAGAATAAAGTTTATCCCCTTTTCATCACATGCCTTTTTGATATTCTCAACCGATACAAGTGCCTGATCAATATAATCAAGGGGACGCGGATAAGTTATATCAAATTCCGCTCCCGCCATATCGGCATAATACGAATCAATATCCGATATAGGCATGGCATCTCTGCATCTCTTATTATAAGCTCCGCTTTCCGCTATAAAAACATTTGAGGAATCGGGCAGATAAGAGCGGCTAAAATATGAATCTATCTTATCAAGCGAATAGGCAGGATTGAGAAAAAGATATTTACCGTAGAAAATAAACGGATTTATCCCGTTATCAACCTTTTCATGAAGATTGTCCTTCAGAGAGTCCTCCTCGCTGTCATAGCGGTATGCCGCCTCGGGTCCGATGGAGAGAACAAGGTTCCTCACCTCTTTTGTTTCTATAACGTATGCCGCCATCTTCTCGATATCCGCAAGATCGCCGCCATAGGCAAACATATTGAAAAAGCTTGCGTCAAGATATTCGTTAAGCTCTTCCAAGGGATAGGATGATGACTTTGAACAGCCGAAAACATATGAATCGTATTCATCTCCGTGCTTATCGATATAGGCTATCTTTGCCACACGGGGATTCTCTGTCATGTTGTATTCATAATAATCAAATATAATGTCTCCAAACACCCCAAATGGGTCAACAAGAGCATTGAAAGCGGCATAAAGCGCGGCAAAAATCATGCACGCGGCCGCAAAAACAGATAATTGTTTTTTAAGTGACATTTTTCCCCCTTAAAAATTGAAATAAAGAAAGGTGGAAACGCTTGACATATTGACAAGCGAAAGAACCAAAAGGAAGGCCGCCCAAATGATATGCAGAGCCGTCAGCTTTTCCACCTCCCCCTTTTCGGGGCAAAGGGAATTGACATTTCCAAAGCAGAAGCAAACTGCAGCGGAAATGATAATAGTGCCGATAACAGAAAGATTGTCTTTTACTGCAGAGAGCAGAGCGGAGCATCCCCCGTCAAGAGAGAAAAGCTTGCCATAAACCGTCAGCGCATCGGTCATGCACTCGGCATCAAACAGCACTCGCACAAGCATCATAACGATAAATGTAACTGTGCACCCTACTGCCGCCGGAATTTTAACACGATAGAGCGTTAAAACATTTGAAAGAGCAACAAGCAGACCGCAGACCAGACCCCAGATTATATAATGCCAAGCCGCACCGTGCCAAATGCCCGAAACAAGAAAGGTCACAAGAGTTGCGAAGATAAGCTTCGGGATCCTGTCGCCAAAGCCGAAGAGATTGTTGAATACAGTATCATTAAAGAAACGCGAAATAGTTATGTTCCATCGACGCCAAAAGTCTGCAAAATCCCGCGCCTTATAAGGAGAATTGAAGTTGATGGGAAGCTTTATACCGAAAAGCAGTCCGAGTCCGCGCGCCATATCAATGTATCCGGAAAAATCGAAATAATAAGCAAAGGTAAAGGCAAGAACTCCTATCCAAGCCTCGGCGGAGCTTGCATAGGCAATATCTCCCGAATAAAATTCCGTTGCATAGTTTATCATGGGATTTGCAAGAAGAATCTTTTTCGCCGCGCCGATCGAAAACATCAAAACTCCGCGCATTATGTCGTCTCGATCCCATTTTAGCAGCCCATCGCCCTCAAGCTGCGGCAAAAGCTCATCATACATAACAACGGGACCAACTATAAGCTGGGGGAAAAATGTGATAAACAGCATATAGTCAATCAGGCTTTTATTTTCCAGTTCACCTCGATAAGCCGCAACCACCGATGCAAGTATCTGAAATGTAAAAAATGAAATGCCAATGGGAAGGATGAGCGAAACAGCTCCGATATCAGAGCCGAAAACCAGGTTGATATTTTCTATTATAAAATTTGTATACTTGAAATAGACAAGCAGTCCTATGTTTTCAATAACAGATAATATTAAACAGAGATTCTTCGCCCATTTTTTCTGCCCATCGCGTAAAATAATCAAAACAAGCAAATAATTGAACAATACAGAGAAGAGAAAAACAGCAAAGAAATCAGGCTGTCCGAGAGCATAAAATGCAAAGGAGGCGAGAATAAGCCATATTTTCATTAGCAGAGGCTTTTTTATCGCCCTCAGCATGCAAAAAACCGCAAAAACTATAGGAAAAAATCCAAAAATAAAGCGGTACGAAGAAAAAATCATTACATTTGCTTCCTTAAAAACAATTATTCATTATATTTTATCACAAATTGTCGCATAATGCAATAGCAGCGGCATATAAATTATTGGCAATCTCTAAAACTCAAGTTAAAAATGATAAACAATAATTTGTCGGTGAGTAGAAAGGTCAACTATGGCAGATGATGACAAGCGTTAGCCTTCTCTATCAGAGAAGGTGGCGCGGAGCGACGGATGAGTAGAAGCCCCGTCTATGATTACGATATCTGAGCAATACCGACAAAGGTGTTTAAGCATAAACTAACTTTTTGTTTATAAACCTTTATAAATCAACGAAAAATGTTACTTACTGTAACTAAATTATTGTCCTCGATATCATTTAATATCAGTGGTAATTGGATTCTACTCATCCGCCGCTCCGCGCCACCTTCCCTGCTAGGGAAGGCTTACGTTCGTGCATCATAATTTGTTAATTCATCACTCTACAAACAGTTCGACAAATTATTGTTTATATTAAAATGTTTTTTTATTATTACAAGACACACAAATCCTTATTTCTTCGACCAGGTAAAAGGCGAGAGAGCAATTATAAGCGGGAATATCTCAAGTCTTCCCAGAAGCATGGCAAAGGACAGCACTATCTTTGAGATTGGGGAATATGCGGCATAGCTTGACATTGGCCCAACGCCGCCAAGACCCGGTCCCACATTATTAAAGCAGGAAACTGCCGCGGAGAAATTTGTCTCCAAATTAAAGGGCTCAAAGCAGAGTATCAGAAAGATAGCAAAAAAGCAGAACATATACATAGCAAAATACATAGCAACACTGTTAAGAGTACTTTCTTCAAGCTGTTTGCCCTCAAAACGAACCGCACGAACACTTCGCGGATGAAGCATGCGTTTTACTTCGCCGCGAAGCATTTTGAAAAGAATAACAACTCTCGAAACCTTAAGTCCTCCCGCCGTTGAACCTGCACAGCCTCCGATGAACATCAGCAAAAGCAATATCCCTTTGGAGAGATTTGGCCAGAGGTTAAAATCTGCGGTCGAATATCCCGTTGTTGTAATTATCGAGGCAACCTGAAAAGCCGCCGCACGGAGAGAATCGCTGAGATTCCCCATCATAGGAAGAATATTAGCTGTTATCGCCGCTGTGCTTACAGCAACAATTATGATATAAACCCACATTTCAGTGCTGGAAAAAGCCGCTTTCGCTCTTTTTATCAAAATAAGATAATACAGATTAAAATTGATTCCGAAAATAAGCATGAAAATCGTTATGACCCATTGCAGATACGGGCTGTATGAAGCCATGCTGTCAGCCCTCATCCCGAAGCCTCCCGTGCCTGCAGTGCCAAACGCATGAAGCAAGCTTTCGAAGAGATTCATCCCGCCAAAGAGCAGAAAAACCACCTGAACAAAAGTCATAACAATATAGATAAGATAAAGGATCTTTGCAGTATCCCTGACTCTCGGAACCAATTTTCCGATGATCGGACCCGGCATCTCCGCACGCATAATATGGATAGAGCGATCGGAAATATTCGGAATAACCGCCATAACAAAAACCAAAACTCCCATACCGCCCACCCAATGGGTGAAGCTGCGCCAGAACAGAAGTCCGTGACTCATCGCTTCAACATCTGTAAGGATAGAAGCACCGGTTGTGGTAAAGCCGCTGACCGTTTCAAAAAAAGCATCAACATAAGAGGGAATCTCTCCGCTTATTGTGAAGGGCAAAGCGCCTATTGCAGAGAGTGCAAGCCAAGCAAGAGCCACTGTAAGAAACCCTTCTTTTGCATAGATAACATGATCACTTGGCTTTGCCAGAACAACGAGCAGCAATCCCAAAATCACAGAGATCCCAATGGTTATAAGAAAAGAATAAACACAGCTCTCACTATAGATAAGAGATACTATTGCCGGAAGCAGCAGCATTAGTGCTTCAACAAGAACGACCTGTCCCGTTGTATAAAAAACCATTCTGCGCTTCATAGCATCACCCGGCCTTATCTTATAATGTCGGCAAGGTCGTCAAGACGCTGACCTGCCGCCACAACTATTACCTTGTCACCTGCCAGTATCACATCGTCACCTGATGGAATTATCGTTTTCCTTGCTCTGATGATGCCTGCGATCAGAATACCCGATTTAAGACTCATCTCACGAAGCGGCTTATCAATCAGGCTGAAATCCTGACGGACCGAAAATTCAAGAGCCTCTGCCTTCCCGTCCATCAGCTTATAAAGCGTTTCAACATTACTGCTTCTCTCCGAATTCTGAAGAGCACGGGCATAGCGAACTATTATATCCGAAACGGTCTTTCTCGGAGAAACGATGCAGTCAAGCCCCAGTCTTTCTGCCATTGACGCAAACTCATCGCGATTGACCTTTGAAATAACCTTTGATACGTTCATAGATGAGGCAAAGAAGGATAAGAGTATATTTTCCTCATCGGATCCGGTGAGGGTTATAAAAGCATCCATCTGGGGAAGCCCCTCTTCAAGAAGAAGCTCTTGTTTTGCGCCGTCTCCGTTTATCATTGAAGCTCCGTGAAGCCTGTCGCTGAATTCAACACATCGTTCCCTGTCAATCTCAACTATTTTAACGGAGCATCCTGCACAAAGCAGTATTTTTGAGAGATAATACGCTGTTTTGCTTGCTCCGAGTATCATAATGTCGCGAGCCTGCTTCTGCATAAGACCAAGCATCCTCATCAGCTTCTGTATCTCGCCGGGAGAAGCGGTGAGTGCAATTCTGTCTCCGTTTTGAAGAACAAAATTACCGTCGGGTATGTATACCGACTCACCGCGCTGAACAACACAAACAAGAAAGCTCGCACGGTATTTTTTGCGAAGATCGATAAGGCTCATTCCGTCAAGGGGAGAATCATGTCTCAGACGAAGCTCCACCATTTCAAAGCTTCTTCCCGAAAAGGTCTCGATCTTTGCCGCGGAAGGAAGCTTTAAAACATTGTATATCTCATGAGCTGTCAGAAGCTCCGGATTAACGGCAAGAGAAAGACCGAGCTCACGCTGCATAAATCCCAAGCTTTGATCGTTATATTCAGGATTGCTTATTTTGGCGATCGTGTGCCTGGCACCCATTCTTCCCGCAACAAAACATGAGAGCATGTTAAGCTCGTCCGAGCCTGTTGCAGCTATGAAAAGGTCGCTTTTTTCAATATTTGCTTCCGAAAGAGTGTCGCAATCAACACCGTTTCCGCAAACACCCATAACGTCATAAATATTTGTTATCTCTTCGACCACGGCAGGATCGTTGTCGATAGCGATCATGTCATGTCCTTCGGAAACAAGGCTTGACAGGATAGTAGAACCTATTTTTCCGCAGCCAACAACTGTAATGTTCATATTCCTCTCCTCAAATTATCTGTTTCCACTATTATATACCAAAAAGCATAAAATTTCCATAGTTTTTTTTAATATTATCAAAATCAGACGAAAAAACTACTCATAAATTAAAAGCGGTAAAGTATTATCAATATGTCATTTATTTTACATTTTCACAAAAAGACATCTCCCGACATAAAATGAGGGTAGACGCAGAAAAACGACATTTCTGCGCAGAAAAGGAGAAACCCGATGCAACAAGACAGAAACTACAGATATGCCCCGGTATATTCCGGCGGTGTATCATCCGGCAGGCGCTCGGCATCAGAAAGAAAGCCCGATTGCCGCGGAAATTATCCATCTGACAATGGGTGCGGCGGCAATGGAGAGACTATGGTTCTTGCCATGGCATATGTGCTGAATCAGCCCTTTGAAAATATCTATGCTCCCGCTGACGGATGGAAAGCAGGAACGATCTTTATGGGTCTTAATCTTCCCTATGGAGGCAGATCATGCTGAGACCTGAAAATGTAAACTCAAGAAACAGAAATGCCGCCCTCGAAGAGATAAACAAGATAAGCTTTTCCATCGATGAGCTTCGGCTTTATCTTGACACTCATCCAAATTGCACCGAGGCACTGGAAATGATAAAAGAATATATGAAGCAAAGAAGACCGCTTATGGATAGCTTCACGGAGAAATACGGTTCTATTGAAGCCTATAGCATAGATTGCGGCGACAAATGGCTTTGGAATTCGGGCTATATGCCCTGGGAAAACGGCGAAGGAGGATGCTGATATGTGGGAATATGAGAAAAGGCTGCAATACCCTGTAAAAATTAAGAACCCCGATGCGAGAGCCGCGAAGGTAATACTTTCGCAATACGGAGGACCCGACGGAGAGCTCGGTGCTTCTCTCCGTTATCTTTCACAAAGATTTACAATGCCTGATCCCAGAGTCGCAGGACTTCTGACCGATATCGGTATATATGTTATATGTTGTGCATCTTTGCCGTCTGTACTTATTTGAATATCATTTTTGTGAATAGATATTGAAAAAAATAATGCTTTGTGATATAATGAAAATAGCTTTTACAGCCAAAATCAAATTCTGATTCTTGGAGGTCGGCATAATGGCAAAATCAAAAAGAAGATTTGATATATTCAAAGGCTCATATCTTCAAGTGGCAGGCATTCCGATATTGATCTTGATTGCGTTGTTGCTTTTGTGGTTTAACAAATCCAATAGTAACCAATCAATCGGAGCTATGGCTGCCAAGGTGCGTTTTGAAGGCGAATACAGTATTGACGGCGGTGCGTGGCAGCCGATTACCGAGGGGCAGCACATCTCCTCTACCAAGGGCGACGTTATCCTGAAAGGTAATTTTCATCTGTATTCTCCCGACGGTGATTATATAGGTATTTATAAAGGAACTAACCATATATCATTTTATACCGATCACATCTGCCTGTCATTCAGGGAGGGCGAAAACGGGCTATATACAATAGACCATGAAAATCCGTTGTTCGGAGTTTCTGCCTGCGGAGTGGATTGGACTGCCCATTCCTTCTTAAACGGAGGAGCTGAACCCATTGAAATTACGGTTTATAATCCACATCGTTTCGGCAATGAAAATGCCATTGATGATATGCTTTCGCGTATTGCCATTTGGGGTAATATTGATTTTGAGAGAGACATAATGGAAAGCGGTAAGGATCAGCGGAATACAGGCTTGCTTTTTGTGATAGTTTCTTTGATCCTGTTAGGCTCTGCTTTGTTTTCTGCATTGCTTCATGTTCAGAGTACAAAAATTATAGGACTTTTCGGCATAACTATACTGTCAGCGGGACTGTATTTGGCGTACAGCGCAGCGGGAGTGTCCTTTTGGAGTGATTTTATAACCGTCAATACAACCGTTTTATGCTTTTCCATGATGTTTTATATGCTGTTTGTTGCGGTGATCATCACGTATTTTCTGGATAAAACGAAAAAAGTCGGTTATATCGTGACTTTAACTTTGGGCATTGTGAACGGCATATATTTCATTTTGCCAATGCTGACAAATATATATATTTATGACATTTTGGTGCCTTGGGTGATCACACAGAGTGCAGCAAATCTGTTTTTGCTCCTTTGCTTGATAAAAGAATGTGTTTCATCGAACATAAATAAGCTTTTTGTCTATATTGGTATGATACTGCCGCTTGCCGCCTTTGAGGCAGATGTTATTGCAACTGCCACAGGCTTGTGGAAAGGCGGACTTATCTCAAAATATGTATTTTTTGCACTGTTTGTGGCGGCGCTTTTTGTGGTATTGAGACTTATTCCCGAAAGCATAAATGCTTCCACCAAAGCAAGAGAGCTGGAATTGCAGAGAAGCCGTCTTGAAGCTGAAAAAAATATCGTTGAAGCAGAGCTTAAGGACAGTAGAATATCCATTATGCTTTCACAGATACAGCCTCATTTTATATATAACACGCTTGGAACCATTGAGAGGATGTGCCTGAAAGACCCCCAAAAGGCATTTGATCTGGTGCGAAATTTCAGCCTGTATCTTAGAGGAAATTTCAGCGAGCTTGACAGCGTAACGCCGATAAGGTTTGCTGAAGAACTTAAGCACGTTGAGTATTATGTAAATATAGAAAAGGTTCGTTTTCCCGATATGAATATTGAATACGATGTGGAAACGACAGATTTTGTTCTTCCTGCACTTTCTGTACAGCCACTTGTGGAAAATGCCATAAAGCACGGTCTTATGCGCCTTGAATCGGGGGGAACGGTTATTATTCGTTCCTATGAGACTCAAACACATTTTTGCGTTGAGGTGAAGGATGACGGCGTTGGCTTTGACACAAGCTTGCCCATTGAAGAAAAAAAGCATGTGGGACTTCGAAATATCAGAGGAAGGCTTAAAGCAATGGTTGAAGGTGAGCTTATCATAGAAAGTAATCCGGGTGAAGGAACAAAGGCAGTTATTATGATTCCAAAGGAAGTGAACATATGAGAGCAATAGCGGTTGACGACGAAATATATATGCTTGAAACATTGCAGGAAGCTGTAAATGCTTCTCATGATATTGAAAAGACGGAAGCCTTTTCTTCCTGCTCTGCGGCACTTTCATATGCTGAGAAAAATCCTATTGACATTGCTTTTCTTGATATAAATATGCGAGGTATCGGTGGTCTGGGACTCGCAGAAAAGCTGATGGAGCTCAACCCCGGTTGCAAGATCATCTTTTGCACCGGATATGAAGAATATGCCGTGTCTGCTTTCCAGCTCCATGCTGCGGGGTATTTGATGAAGCCAATAACACCCGAGGCGGTGCAGAAGGAGATCGACCATATAAAGGGTGTAATGACATCGGAAAAACTGCTTACGATAAATTGCTTTGGAAATTTTGAGGTGCTTTGCAAAGGGAATATACTTCCTTTTAAGCGTAAGAAGGCAAAGGAGCTTCTGGCGGTTTTGATAGACCGAAACGGTGCGGGAATGACTGCGAAGCAGATCTGTGCGATTTTGTTTTCGGATGACACCGATGATACTAAAAATGCGGCATATCTGCGGCAGCTTGTGTTGGATTTGAAGAATACACTGAGGACGGTTGGTGCAGAGGGTGTCCTGAGGCATGATACACCATATTACCGCATCGATACAAGCCTTGTAAAATGTGATTATCTCAGCTTCCTCGAAACAGGAAAACCGAAGTTTCACGGTGAATATATGACGCAGTACAGCTGGGCAGAGGAAACCTGTGCTATGCTTCGGTTTAAAAAATGATGAAAAACGGCGGAATTTCTATTCTGCCGTTTTTTTGTGTAACACCTTTGTAACGCTTTTGGGTGTACACTTGTTATATAATTGCAAGGAAAAAAGAGAGGAGTACAAAATGAAAAATCGCTCCATACAGTTTAAATTTTTAACAACGATCCTCGCTGCAATGAGTGCTATTACGATTTTTATCGGAGGAATAAGCATTTATGAGGTGGATCAGTATATACAAAGACAAACGGAAAGCTTTATAAATGTTACCTGCGAAAATGAAGCGGTACAGGTAAATGATATTTTTGATGGTATGGAGAAATC